>JARIDO010000035.1 GCA_029263895.1 Sporosarcina sp. | reverse complement strand
TCCACATCATTATCAACTTAGGGATGGTTCTCAATGGTTGGATTATTTAAGATTTATTTACGCAACACATAATTCATCTGATTTACTCTAAAAAAGCACCCCCAGCGCAAGAGCGCCAAGTGTGAGCCGAAGCAATAAGATCGGCAGCGAACTTCTGACGAGCTTATTGCGAAAGGCCATCACAAGCGACAAAGCGATCTTCAACACCGTTCTCTCTATATATGCACCGCATCTAATCTATCTAACACTATTTTCAAACGCAAAACTAACGCTCTATATAGAAGCACCCCTAGCGCAAGAGCGACAAAGCGTTCTCCCACCACATTCTATACATCAACCCAATTCCAAATATATATTTTTAAAAACACAAAATGTATAACCGACCCGTCAATGACTATATTTAATAAGAAGAGACTTCATCATGAATTTAATTTACCTGTACAATTTATTAAAATCACTTATTTAACGATTTTAAATAAAAAAGTCCTATGCTATAGTATTACTAGAGAAAGTAGGTGACTCATTTGCGCAAAAAATACGGTAGAATTCGTAAAAAAGAAAATATCGTCGTATTCCCTGGAACATACGAAAGACTTGTTGAAAAAGGCTATACCGCTGTCGATCAATCGCTATATGAAGAAGCAGTCGAAGCATTTGATCAAGCCATTCTTTTCGAACCAAATGATACCGAAATTCTCGGTCCATATGCAGTCGCATTATATGAAACAAAAGACTTTTTACGTGCAAAAGAAATCGCAGGCAGACTCTTACATAGTGGAACAGCAGACTATATCGACGCAATGGAACTTTATCTAACAATTAGCATACAACTACAAGAGTATGAAGAAGTCGAACAAACCTTAGACACCTTATTTGAAGAAGGAATTGTCCCAAAAGAACATCTTAAAAAATTCAACTACATGCGCGAACTAAACGAACGTTTATCAAACCGATATGGTATAGACGATTTTACAATGGCAGACAACCTCTTTACACTAGAAGAATTTAATGCAATGAATACAGGACAACAACAAATGGCATTGGCATCTTTAGAAGGCACAGATATATCAAATCTGATTCCTGTCCTAAAAGAAATTGTTGAAATGGATGTTATTTCTGCCATCTGTGTTTCATTTGCCCTTACACTTCTCCAACAAGCGGGATTTGATGAAGAAGTAACCATTAAGAAATTTGACATGGAAACAGTATGCACACCATCAGAACTGCAACTACCAGGTGAAGATACATACACTCAAAATGTCCAACAAGAGCTTGCGAAACGATTTAGCAAAGACCCAACAAGACTTGAAATGGCATTAGGGTTAATAGGGAAATATGTCATAACAGCGTATCCATTTAATTGGGGACCTGCGTATAGTGAAGTTGAAGTCGCAGATGCATATGTTCAATACATAGAGTGCCTATTTACAGGAGAACAAATGCCCGCTAGTAAACTACATCAACTAATCGAAGAAATTGACGTGGACACTGAATATTAGATAGAATGAAATCAGTTGAAAGATGAAGAGACTGTGCTATACTATAAAAGTTGTAATTGGATATATACGTTAGAAAATATATTAAGAATTGATTCGGAGGGTTTTCATTATGTCAGTTAAATTTGAAAAACAAGAAGGTAACAAAGGGAAACTTACAGTTGAAGTTCCAGCAGAAGAAGTAACTTCTGGAATTGATAAAGCGTTTAAAAAAGTTGTAAAACAAGTTCAAGCACCTGGATTCCGTAAAGGTAAAATGCCGCGCCCAATGTTTGAAAAAATGTATGGCATTGAGTCACTTTACAATGAAGCACTTGATTTCATTCTTCCAGAAGCTTATGCAAAAGCAATCGAAGAAGCAGACGTTGAACCAATCGATCGTCCAGAAATCGATATCGAGCAAATGGAAAAAGGAAAAACACTTATTTTTACAGCTGTCATTGCGTTGAAGCCAGAAGTGAAACTTGGAGATTACAAAGGTCTTGAAGTTACACGTCAAGAAACAGACGTAACAGATGAAGAGATTCAAGGTCAATTAGAAACACGTCAAAAATCTTTCGCGGAATTAGTTGTGAAAGAAGATGGCAAGATTGAAAACGGCGATACAGTTAACCTTGACTTCGAAGGTTTCTCTGAAGGAGAAGCATTTGAAGGTGGGAAATCAGAAGGCTACGACCTTGAAGTTGGTTCGAATTCATTCATTCCGGGCTTTGAAGAGCAGCTAATTGGTCTTGCGACGGGTGAAGAAAAAGATGTTGAACTTACTTTCCCAGAAGAATACCACGCAGCAGAGCTTGCTGGTAAACCTGCAGTATTTAAAGTGAAAATCAACGAAGTGAAGTATAAAGAAATTCCTGAACTTGACGATGAGCTAGCAAAGGAAATTGACGAAGAAGTTGAATCACTAGAAGCTCTTCGCACGAAACTAAAAGAAGCAGCAATCGTTGAGAAGAAGTCAGCTTCTGAAATCGCACTGCGTGACGATCTTGTTGAAAGCGCTGCTAGAAACGCTGAAGTAGAAATTCCAGAAGTTATGGTTAACTCAGAAGTTGAGCGTATGATGGAAGAATTCGGACAGCGTCTACAGCAACAAGGTATGAACTTAGAGCTTTACTTCCAATTCTCAGGTCAAGACGAAGAAGCACTTCGTGCACAAATGAAAGACGATGCACAAAACCGTGTACGTGTATCATTAGTTCTTGAAGCAATTGGTAAAGCAGAAGATGTTAAAGTTGAAGAAGCAGACATTAATGCTGAATTAGAAAAAATGTCAGAACAATTTGGTATGCCAGTTGAGCAGATCAAAACAACGCTTGGTGGTACATCGGTTCTTGAAAACGATCTTCGCTTTAACAAAACAGTAGAGCTACTTGTTGAAAACGCTAAAGTTACTGAATAATAAATTGTGATAAGGACAAGGTACGGTAGACCGTACCTTGTTTTTCATAGCAAGAATTATGGAATCGCTCCGAGCAAAATGAAATACTAATTAGTTGATTAAAATCCGGGAATCTTGTAAGATATTCACTTGAATAGGGGTGAGCATAATGTTCAAATTTAATGATGAAAAAGATAACTTAAACTGTTCGTTTTGTGGAAAAACACAAGAACAGGTACGTAAATTAGTAGCCGGTCAAGGCGTTTATATTTGTGATGAATGTGTTGAACTTTGTGCTGAAATTGTCGAAGAAGAAGTCGGGCTTGAAGAAGGTTTTGAACTGAAAGACGTTCCAAAACCGAAAGAAATTCAACGCATACTAGATGATTATCTGATTGGGCAAGATCGTGCTAAGAAATCATTAGCAGTTGCTGTTTATAACCACTATAAACGTGTTAACTCAAATAGTAAGATTGATGATGTCGAGTTATCAAAATCGAATATTGTTCTTATCGGTCCAACAGGTAGTGGTAAAACATTACTTGCACAAACGTTAGCGCGTATTCTAGATGTACCATTTGCAATTGCAGATGCAACGTCATTAACTGAAGCGGGTTATGTTGGGGAAGATGTTGAAAATATTTTATTGAAACTGATTCAAGCTGCTGATTACGATGTTGAACGAGCAGAAAAAGGCATTATTTATATTGATGAAATTGATAAGGTTGCTAGAAAGTCTGAAAACGCATCGATTACTCGTGATGTTTCTGGCGAGGGCGTACAACAAGCGCTTCTTAAAATTCTAGAAGGTACAGTTGCAAGCGTTCCACCACAAGGAGGACGTAAACACCCCCATCAAGAATTCATCCAAATCGATACGACGAATATTCTTTTTATCGTTGGTGGTGCATTTGATGGTATCGATGATATTATTAAACGTCGTGTAGGACAGAAAGTAATTGGTTTTGGTGCTGAGCCAAACTTGGTTGCTGAAGATGCAACAATGCTTTCGAAGTTAATCCCAGAAGATCTTCAACGTTTTGGATTAATACCAGAATTCATTGGTAGACTTCCTGTTTTGGCAAGTCTTGAACCGCTAGATGAAGATGCATTGTATCAAATTTTAACAATCCCTAAAAATGCGATCGTTAAGCAATATCAAAAGATGTTTGAATTAGATGAAGTTCAGTTACGTTTTGAAGACGATGCCCTTATTGAAATTGCAAAAGAAGCAATTGAACGTAAAACTGGTGCGCGTGGACTTCGCTCGATTATAGAAAATATAATGTTAGATGTAATGTATGAGTTACCTTCGCTCGAAGATGTAGCGGAGTGTATCATTACAAAAGGTTCTGTACTTGGAGAAGTGAATCCGACATTGTTAAATGAGGAAGGCGCTTCAATCGACTTAGATAATGAAAAAAATTCGGCATAATGCCTAAAGGATGAAGCTGACTCCGAGATCGAGTGTGAACTGCACTCGTTGGAAGTCAGCTTTTTTCCCACATACTTACATAGAACTATTCTTACATAGCATTTGGAGGTGACTTTTGTATGAAGAAGAAGATGGAGAACAATATTCCTTTATTACCGTTGAGGGGCTTGCTTGTATACCCGACAATGATTATACATATTGACCTTGGAAGAGAGCGTTCTGTTTATGCTGTAGAGCAAGCAATCACTGAAGATAATTTAATCTTTTTAGCGACACAACGTGAAGCGAGTGAAGAAAATCCGAAACCGAAAGATCTTTACCCAGTCGGGACATTAGCATCTGTAAAGTCATTAACAAAGTTACCAAATGGTACATACCGTGCGCTAATTGAAGGGTTAGATCGTGCAAAGTGGTCAGATTATGTAGAGTCAGACAAGTATCCAACTGTAGATATAACAATATCTGCTGATACGATTACGCACGAGACAGAAGCAGAAGCACTAAAAAGAATACTACTTAAGCAGTTTAAAAAGTATTCGAAATTATCGAAAAAAGTAACGAAAGAAACCTATGATTCAGTTGCTGATGTAGAAGAAGTCGGACGGTTTGCGGACATGATTGCATCAAATCTTCCATTGAAACTACACGCAAAGCAAGAAATTTTGGAAATGACAGATGTGAATGAGCGTTTAGAGTGGTTAGTGAGTAAGCTTTCAAATGAACATGACATTCTTGACCTCGAGTTGAAAATCAATGATCGAGTAAAAGGTGCTATGGAAAGAACGCAAAAAGAATTTTATTTACGCGAACAAATGAAGGCTATACAAACTGAACTTGGGGATAAAGATGGCAAAGGTCTTGAAGTTGCGAGTTTGATGGAGCGCATTAAAAAAGCGGACATGCCAAAAGAAGTTAATGCGGTTGCACTCAAAGAATTAGACAGATATGAAAAGATTCCATCAGCGGCAGCAGAAAACGGAATTATACGGAATTATTTAGAGTGGCTCGTGACGTTGCCATGGTCTGATGCTTCAGTAGATCGGCTGGACATTAAACATTCAGAAAATATTTTAAATCGAGATCATGAAGGATTAGATGCAGTAAAAGAGCGTGTGCTAGAGTATTTAGCAGTCCGTCAACTGACGAATTCATTGCGTGGACCTATTTTATGTCTTGATGGCCCACCTGGAGTTGGTAAGACTTCGCTGGCGAAATCTATTGCTGAATCTTTAGGTCGGAAATTTGTTCGGATTTCACTCGGTGGCGTGAAAGATGAGTCGGAAATTCGAGGGCATAGACGTACGTATGTCGGTGCAATGCCAGGACGTATTTTACAGGGCATGAAAAAAGCAGGAACGATTAACCCTGTTTTTCTCCTTGATGAGATTGATAAGATGTCGAATGATTTCCGTGGCGACCCATCTTCTGCAATGCTTGAAGTGTTAGATCCGGAACAAAACCATTCTTTTAGTGACCATTATATTGAGGAAGCGTATGATCTATCGAATGTATTATTTATTGCAACGTCAAATGATTTAAGTACAATTCCAGGTCCTTTAAGAGATCGTATGGAAATCATATCGATTAGCGGTTATACAGAATTAGAAAAACGGTCAATCGCAAAAAATTATCTTTTACCAAGACAGTTAAAGGAACACGGGCTAACGAAGAGTAAAGTTCGTGTGACAGATGCTGCTATTTTAGAAGTTGTTCGTTATTATACGCGTGAAGCTGGTGTAAGGGGTCTTGAACGTCAACTCGCAACGATTTGTAGGAAAGCTGCGAAAACGATTGTGACTGGCGAGAAAAAAACGATGACCATTAGCCCTAAAAATCTAGAATCAGTTCTGGGGAAAAAGAAGTTCCACTACGGACAGGCGGAGTCGGTTAACCAAATCGGTGTTGCAACTGGGCTTGCATATACACAAGTCGGAGGCGATACGCTTCAAATTGAAGTATCGCTTTCACCGGGAAGTGGAAAGCTTCTGCTAACAGGAAAACTAGGAGATGTTATGAAGGAATCTGCTCAAACAGCATTGTCGTATGTAAGGTCTAAAGTAAAGGACTTTAATATTGAAGCTGATTTCCATGAACATAACGATATTCATATACATGTTCCAGAAGGAGCAGTACCAAAAGATGGTCCATCCGCGGGTGTGACAATCGCTACTGCACTTGTTTCTGCACTTACGAAAAGACCTATACGCCGTGAAGTTGGAATGACAGGTGAAATTACGCTACGTGGTCGTGTATTACCCATCGGTGGCCTAAAAGAAAAGACGCTAAGTGCACATCGGGCAGGTTTGACAACCATTATTTTACCTAAAGAAAATGAACGTGACATCGAAGATATTCCGGAAAGCGTCCGGGAAGAATTGACCTTTAAAGTTGTTTCTGACGCACAAGAAGTCCTCGACATTGCATTGGAGGAAAGTTCTAAATGAAAGTCCATAACGTAGAAATGATTATGAGTGCAGTACGAACTGAGCAGTATCCTACCGAAGGCTATCCAGAGTTCGCTCTTGCTGGACGCTCAAATGTAGGGAAATCTTCATTCATTAATAAAATGATTGGTAGAAAAAGTTTGGCAAGAACATCTTCAAAGCCAGGGAAAACACAAACTTTAAACTTTTACAAAATCGAGGAACAATTATTTTTCGTAGATGTTCCTGGTTATGGTTTTGCGAAAGTATCTAAAACGGAACGTGCAAAATGGGCTCCGATGATTGAGGAATATATGACTGGAAGAGAACCGCTTCGAGCTGTTATTCAAATTGTTGACTTGCGCCATGCGCCTTCCAAAGACGACTGTGCAATGTACGATTTTCTTGTGCATTATAATATCCCTGCAATTGTCATTGCGACAAAAGCGGATAAAATACCACGCGGAAAATATGAAAAACATAAAAAGATTGTGCGTGAAACTTTGCAAATGCGTAAAGGTGATCCCTTATATATTTTCTCTTCCGAAAAAGGGATGGGAATGGACGAAGTATGGACGGAAATTGAGAGCAGAATGTAATTTGAAAATAGGAGTCTGAAGGGGAGAGACACTTGCCTTTGGATTCCTATTCCTTTCAATAGATGTCCAACATACTACTCAAGTCATAGCTTGTTCACATCTAACATCTAGATTGAAAATATTTTGTGTTATAATCATATACGTGAAATAGAACATGAGAGGTGTGAAAACCCGATGCATACAATCGTTGTCGGAGTCAATCACAGAACAGCTCCTGTCGAAATTAGGGAAAAGTTAGCCTTTGTGGAGACAGAGCTACCAAAAGCAATGCAAACATTACAACTACAAAAAAGTATATTAGAAAATATAATTATCTCAACATGTAATCGTACAGAAATCTATGCGGTTGTTGACCAATTGCATACGGGTCGTTATTATGTAAAGAAATTTCTTGCCGAATGGTTTACATTACCGTTAGAGTCTTTCTCTACACATTTAGTCATGCATGAAAATGATGGTGCAATCGAACATTTAATGCGCGTTGTAGCTGGTATTGATTCAATGGTACTTGGTGAGACGCAAATTCTTGGTCAAGTTCGAAAAAGTTTTCTTCAAGCACAAGAGATTGGGACAACCGGAACATTATTTAATGAGCTATTTAAACAAGCGATTACACTTGCGAAAAAAGCCCATTCAGAGACGTCTATTGGTGAAAACGCAGTATCGGTTTCCTATGCGGCAGTAGAATTAGGAAAGAAAATATTTGGCACATTAGAAAATAAGAATATCGCTATTTTAGGTGCGGGTGAAATGAGCGAATTAGCTGTCAAAAACTTGCATGGCAATGGAGCGGGGAATGTTACTGTTATTAATCGAACGCTTTCAAAAGCAGAGGAGTTAGCTGCTAAGTTTGATGGTAAGGCAAAATCACTTCAGGAACTCCAATGTGCATTATTAGATGCAGATATTTTAATCAGTTCGACAGGAGCAACGGATTTTGTCATTGACTTTGAATTGATGCAACTCGTTGAGAAACTGCGTAAAGGTAATCCGATATTCATGGTGGATATCGCGGTGCCACGTGATTTGGATCCACGTATAGGAGAACTTTCTAATGTCTTTCTTTATGATATTGATGATTTGCAAGGTATCGTAGAAGCGAATTTAGTAGAACGAAAAAAAGCAGCTGAAGAGATTGGCTTGATGATTGAGATGGAAATCGTTGCATTTAAAGATTGGTTAGCAACTTTAGGCGTTATACCAGTCATATCTGCACTACGTCAAAAAGCAAATCGAGTTCAAGTAGAAACAATGGCTAGCATTCAAAATAAAATGCCGGACCTTACTGAACGTGAATTAAAAGTTTTAAGTAAACATACAAAATCGATTGTCAATCAGTTACTTAAAGAGCCAATTCTGCAAGCTAAAGAGTTAGCAATGGATACCCGAGCTGCTGAGAAACTACAATTATTTCAACAAATTTTTGGGATTGAAGAAGAAGTTATAGAAGAGAAGAAAACTCTTGAAAACCTATCGAAAGAACGATTGAGAGTCAGAACGGAAAAAAATGCCGAGGCAAAACCGGGTTTGACATTTTAAACGTTTGTCAAAGGGACGTTTCCGCATCTGTATGGTAAGATATACAGTAGTTGCTGGAAACGTTTTTTTAGTGGAAGGGCGAGAAGTGTTTATGACCGAAATGGCATTGGCAAGGCTGCACGAAGTAATGATCGTATTATACGCTGTTAGCCTTGTCTTTTATTTCATAGATTATTTGAATAAAAAACAACTAGTGCATAAATGCGCTTTTTGGACATTGTCTGTTGTTTACTTTTTGCAAACAGCATTTTTAATTATGTATATTGTTGAGATGCAACGATTTCCTGTTCTCTCACTTATAGAAGGCATTTATTTTTACGCTTGGCTACTCATCACGTTATCAATTGTTGTACATCTTTTTTATAAGGTTAGCTATGCGGTATTCTTTTTAAATGTGATCGGGTTTATATTTATGACGATTCACACATTTGCTCCGACGCAAATCGAACAATCGTTAGTTGGGGAAACACTTGTTTCAGAACTATTGTTTATTCATATTACTTTTGCGATTTTATCGTATACAGCGTTCGCCTTGTCTTTTGTTTTTGCAGTCCTGTATCTTCTTGTATATAAAATTCTCAAGAAGAAAAAGTGGTCGAATCAATTTAACCGATTACCATCACTGCAACAAGCTGCAAATGGCATGAAAACTTCTATTTTAGCAGGAATACCGTTGTTGCTAATTAGTATTATTTTAGGTTTTCAGTGGGCCTATGTTGCATTAGAGGATTGGTCTTTCTTTGATATGAAGATTGTAGGTTCAACATTCCTCCTAATCATTTATAGTTCAATCCTTTACTTGCAGAGAAAAGGAAGATTGACAGCAAATGATTTTGCTTGGTCAAATGTATTTGCTTTTCTATTTGTCATTGTTAACTTTTTCTTAGCATCAAAACTATCGCAATTCCATTCTTGGATTTAACACGTTAAAATATTATCGGGTTTCCGAATGAAAGGAAGATTTAATTGAGAAAAATAATTGTAGGTTCACGTAGAAGCAAACTTGCATTAACGCAAACAAATTGGTTCATCGATCAAATGCGAGCTGCAGGTGCACCATTTGAATTTGAAGTAAAAGAGATTGTTACAAAAGGTGACCAAATTGTAGATGTTATGCTATCTAAAGTTGGCGGCAAAGGGCTGTTTGTGAAAGAAATTGAACAAGCGTTATTCGACAAAGAAATTGACTTTGCTGTCCACAGCATGAAGGATATGCCGGCAATACTTCCAGATGGATTAGTTATCGGCTGCATTCCCCCACGTGAAGATGCAAGAGATGCATTTATTTCAAATGATCATGTCAAGTTCATGGACCTTCCAATCGGAGCTGTTGTTGGGACATCGAGCTTAAGAAGAAGTTCACAGCTATTATTATTACGTCCAGACATAGAAATTAAATGGATACGTGGAAATATAGATACACGCTTGAATAAAATGAAGTCTGGCGAGTATGATGCGATCTTACTTGCAGCCGCTGGTATGAAACGTATGGGCTGGAGCGAAGATATAATCACTGAATACATGTCTGCGGAAGATTGCATTCCTGCTGTTGGACAAGGTGCATTAGCAATTGAGTGCCGTGGGGAAGATGAAGAGTTATTGTCTGAACTTGCAAAGTTATCACATCTTCAAACTTGGAACGAAGTTGAGGCGGAGCGTGTATTTTTAGCTGAAATGAATGGTTCTTGTCAAGTTCCAATTGCAGGCTATGCGACTACAATCGATGATACGCTTACGTTCACCGGCTACATTGCGTCTCCGGATGCGACTGAGATTTTTAAAGAAACTGTAGTAGGATTGAGTCCGGAGGCTTCGGGGAAAAAAGTGGCACAACAATTACGTGAGCAAGGGGCATCAGCGGTCATTGAGAAAGTGAAGGCAGAAATGGATGTCTGATTGTAGACCACTTGAAGGTGAAACAGTTATTTTTACGGGAACATTAAAAACAGACGTCGTGCTTAAGCGAGTGAAGTCATTTGGTGGGTTTCCTATTTCTTTGCCTTTAATTTCTGTTCGAGAAATAGTGACTGATAGTGACGAACATCGTCTAACTTCTTGTGATTCGTATGACTGGCTCATCTTTACGAGCCAAAATGCAGTAAATGCTTTTCAATCAAAATTAGATCGTTTTTCAGTATCAGTATCGTCGATTGGTTCAAAAATTGCGGCGGTTGGAAGTCAAACTGCAGCTGCACTAGAGAAAATTGGATTTAGTGTAGACTTTATCCCAACTGTCTTTAGTGCGGATACATTTGTTACTGAGTTTAAGCCGACGACAACGAAGTCTCTTAAAGTCCTTTTTTTTAAAGGCTCTATGGCGGGGAAACTTATTAAAGAAGAACTACCTTTTGTTGTGGATGAGTGGACAGTTTATGCTACGGAAAAGTCGGAAGACAAAATAGATTTACTGATGACCACAATTCAACAACAGAAAAAGTTGAGTATTTTGTTTGCGAGTCCTTCAGCTGTTGATGTATTCAACAATGAAATAGCCAAGAAAATTGGATGGAATGGCTTTAGGATCGGTGCAATAGGACATATCACTGAGAAGGCGCTACTGGAAGCCGGTGCAACAGTTGACGTTGTACCTAAAAACTATACGCTATTGGATCTAGTCAATGAATTGGCAGATCAGAAAGAAGGTTCATGATGGAACATTTACAATTCCGACGTAATCGTCGTCTACGTAATTCAAATACACTTCGTTCAATGGTGCGCGAGACAACTTTGCAAAAAGAGGATTTCATCTATCCGATTTTTGTTGTTGAAGGGAAAAATGTTAAAAATGAAGTAACATCAATGCCGGGTGTTTTTCAGTTTTCTTTAGACCGACTGGAATCAGAATTAGAAGAAGTCACATCTCTCGGGATTCCTTCAGTCATATTCTTTGGAGTTCCACAGCAAAAAGATTCCGTTGGTTCAGGTGCTTATGACAATCATGGAATTGTGCAAGAAGCGATTCGTTTGACGAAAAAACATTTTCCACAGCTTGTCGTTATCGCGGACACTTGTCTTTGTGAATATACAGATCACGGTCACTGTGGTGTTGTTAGTGGAGAAAAAGTACTAAATGATCCATCACTGGACCTGTTGGCTAGAACTGCAGTAAGCCAAGCGCAAGCAGGCGCTGACATCATTGCTCCTTCAAATATGATGGATGGCTTTGTAATCGCAATCCGTCATGCTTTAGACGAAGCGGGTTTTCATGATATACCTATCATGTCCTATGCAGTAAAATATGCTTCAGCCTATTATGGTCCATTCCGTGATGCGGCTGATTCCACTCCCCAATTCGGAGACCGAAAAACATATCAAATGGATCCGGCTAATCGAATTGAAGCGATGCGTGAAGCGGAATCAGATGTATTAGAAGGTGCAGACTTCCTAATTATTAAACCAGCATTATCTTATTTAGATATCATTCGAGATGTGAAGAATTCATTCCCAATGCCAATTGTTGCCTATAACGTCAGTGGTGAATATGCAATGGTCAAAGCAGCTTCACAAAACGGTTGGGTTGATGAGAAATCCGTTGTTCTTGAAACACTAACAAGTATGAAGCGTGCAGGCGCTGATATTATTATGACATATCATGCGAAAGATGCTGCTCGCTGGTTGGAGGAGAAGTAAATGGGAAATAATTATGAGTTGTCAAAAAAGGCGTTTACAGACGCTAAACAATTATTGCCGGGTGGCGTAAATTCGCCAGTACGTGCATTTAAAGCTGTAAATATGGATCCTATTTTTATGAAAAGTGGTAAAGGTGCAATTATAGAGGATATCGATGGCAATGAATACATCGACTATGTTTTGTCATGGGGACCTCTTATTTTGGGACATACTGATCCAAATGTTGTAGCGGGTATTCAACGAGTTGCTGAAACTGGAACAAGCTTTGGTGCACCGACTTTAGTTGAAAATGAGCTTGCAAAACTTGTGATTGAGCGTGTTCCATCAGTTGAAATGGTCAGAATGGTATCTTCAGGAACAGAAGCGACAATGAGTGCATTGCGTTTAGCAAGGGGAATTACTGGTCGTGATATGATTCTGAAGTTTGAAGGTTGTTACCATGGACATGGTGACTCATTGCTCATTAAGGCAGGATCTGGTGTTGCGACGCTTGGTTTACCTGATAGTCCTGGTGTACCAGAATCAGTTGCAAAAAATACAGTTACAGTCGCATATAATGATTTAGAAAGTGTGAAAGAGGTTATTCAACAATTTGGTGATGACTTAGCCGCAATCATTGTAGAACCTGTAGCTGGGAATATGGGCGTTGTTCCACCAGAACCAGGGTTCCTCGAAGGATTGCGTGAATTGACTAAGGAAAATGGGAGTCTTCTAATCTTTGACGAAGTAATGACCGGATTCCGTGTAGGTTATCAATGTGCCCAAGGATATTTTGACATTACACCAGACATTACTTGTTTTGGAAAAGTGATTGGTGGAGGGTTGCCAGTAGGTGCCTATGGTGGAAAACGTGAAATTATGGAAAATATCGCTCCAGCAGGAACTGTTTATCAAGCTGGGACATTATCAGGTAACCCACTTGCTATGACTGCGGGTATTGAAACATTGAAAAAGTTGACACCAGAATCGTATAAACACTTCAATCATCTAGGTGATTTATTAGAAAAAGGTTTCCGTGAAGCTGCAACTAAGTATGGTATTCCACATACAGTAAATCGTGCAGGATCTATGATTGGCTTTTTCTTAACGAATGAAAAAGTGTATAATTATGAAACTGCGAAGACCTCGGATCTTGAATTGTTTGCTGAGTATTATCGTTTAATGGCTGAAGAAGGCGTATTTTTACCACCTTCACAGTTTGAAGGTATGTTTTTATCAACAGCTCATACAGAGGAGCATATCGAACATACAGTGAACGCTTTCCACACAGTATTTGCTAAACTCACAAAAAAATAATACTGTCTATTAAGGTTCTCCGTCTAGTTAGACGTGAGAATCTTTTTAGTGTTCTTCTATTGAGATAAGCTCATGCATACAATTGTGTGTGAAAGAATAGAAGGAGGGAAAACAAATATGGAAAGCAAAGAATGGGCTATGCAGGAGAACTTCATATTTTCTGAAGGAGTAGGTTTGCCAGATAAAACCCAAAAAGTAGTTGTTACACCTCGATTTACAGAAGAACGAACGGAAGATGGATTACGTCTAACGGGCATTTATCATATTGCGGCGAATATTGATTTTGTAGATGGCGAAAGAGCTGAAGGTGATTATGCAACGGCCATCTTGATCGATGATGTTGAATTAAATGATGCAGAAGGGTATTTTGAGTATGCAATACCTTTACACATTGATTTACCACCTGAAGTTGGTAGTCCCTTGCAAGTACAAGCAATAGAGCCGATTGCACAAACGGATGGTCAAGGTGGTTTGCAAATTTTATGGGATGTAAAATGCTCATATGAAGAAATTCCTTTACCGGAAGAGAAAACAGTCTTTGTTGAGGATGCCTATAAAGAAAAAGAAGAAACAGAGGCACATGTAGATTCGACATCGAACACAACAACAGTGGACAGTACTTCATTCACTGAAGAAGATGAAGTACTATCCTTCATTGCGCAATTGGAAGATGATGTATCCACAACTGCTTTTCATTCAAATGAGGTTTTTGTGAAGAACAAAAGCTAATCCACATAAAAGGCAGAGTACAATAAAGTCGCCAGCTGTAGGTACAATTAATAGACGAATTAACTGAAAGCAACATATAGGTATAATAATCCCCTTACAATAAAATCTCGTTTTACGTAACCATGGTGGAAGCAAATAAGGGTTATATCCTTTTCTCATAACACCATCCTTTCTTCTTATACTTGACGCATGATTCTTATTTCAGTTACACTTAGAGTAGCTAAATAGAGATGCGATGAACGGATTAGTAAGTAAAGTTGTTTTTATCAGAGAAGGTACCGTTGGTGTGAGGACCTATTAACAATTTACTGAATGTCACCCGTGAGCAGTTTTCGTGAACAGACTTTTCTTCTAGCGAAAACCGGTTTGAAACCGTTAAACAAGTATGAGGTGTATGTCTTTTCATGCACAAATAAAGGTGGTACCGCGAACAGCTCCTTCGTCCTTTAAGGCGAACGGAGTTTTTTTGTGTCTAAAAACAAGAAAAGCGAAGGGTGCCGTTAAGACGCGACAGGCGCTGGAAGACTTACCGTGAAATCGGAAACTGAAAGTGTTTAAAAACATCTAACCTAAGGAGGAATCATAATGTCGAATGAAGAACTAACTATGCCTACGAAGTATGATCCAAAAACAATTGAAGAAGGTCGTTATGAGTGGTGGGTGAAAGGTAAGTTTTTTGAAGCGCAGCCCAATAGTGATAAAAAACCGTACACGATCGTAATTCCACCACCAAATGTAACGGGAAAATTACATTTAGGCCATGCTTGGGATACAACATTGCAAGATATTATGACGCGTATGAAGCGCATGCAAGGATACGATGCACTATGGCTACCTGGAATGGACCATGCCGGAATTGCTACACAAGCGAAAGTTGAAGGAAAACTACGAGAAGAAGGAGTTTCTCGTTATGACCTAGGTCGCGACAAGTTCTTGCAAGAAACATGGAAATGGAAAGATGAATATGCTGGTCATATTCGTGACCAATGGGGTAAGTTAGGATTAGGACTAGATTACTCTCGTGAACGTTTTACATTGGATGAAGGTCTATCGAAAGCTGTACAAGAAGTTTTTATTTCTTTATACAACAAAGACCTCATTTACCGTGGTGAATATATTATTAACTGGGACCCAGCGACGAAAACGGCGTTATCTGATATCGAAGTTATCCATAAAGATGTGCAGGGTGCCTTCTATCATATGCGGTATCCATTAGCAGATGGTACCGATAGCATAGAAATTGCAACGACGCGCCCTGAGACGATGCTTGGGGATACTGCAGTCGCTGTTCATCCAAAAGATGAACGCTACCAACATTTAATCGGTAAAACAGTAAAACTACCGATTACTGGACGTGAAATTCCGATTGTTGCGGATGATTATGTTGATATGGAATTCGGTAGTGGTGCTGTTAAAATCACACCAGCACATGATCCGAATGACTTTGAAATCGGTAATCGTCATCATTTAAAACGTATTCTTGTAATGAATGAAGACGGTTCAATGAATGAATTAGCAGGTAAATACGAAGGCATGGATCGATTCGAATGTCGTACAGCGATTGTAAAAGACTTGCAAGAAATGGACGTTCTCTTCAAAATAGAAGAACACTTACATTCAGTAGGCCATTCCGAGAGAAGTGGAGCAGTCGTAGAACCTTATTTGTCGACACAATGGTTCGTTAAAATGCAACCACTAGCTGACGAAGCAATACAATTACAAGCAAGCGATTCAAAAGTTACATTCGTTCCTGAACGATTTGAAAAAACCTATTTGAATTGGATGGGGAATATCCACGACTGGTGTATTTCACGTCAATTATGGTGGGGACACCGTATTCCGGCTTGGTATCATAAGGAAACAGGTGAAGTGTTTGTTGGACATGAAGCACCAGCAGATAGTGACAATTGGAAACAAGACGATGATGTTTTAGATACATGGTTTTCTTCAGCGTTATGGCCGTTTTCAACACTTGGGTGGCCGGATGTCGATAATGAAGAATTCAAGCGTTATTATCCGACAGATGCACTTGTAACAGGTTATGATATTATTTTCTTTTGGGTATCACGAATGATTTTCCAAGGGCTTGAATTTACGGACCAACGACCATTTAAGGATGTACTAATTCATGGATTAGTACGAGCGGAAGAGGGACGTAAAATGTCGAAGTCACTAGGGAACGGGATTGACCCAATGGAAGTGATTGAGAAGTATGGAGCAGATGCATTGCGCTATTTCCTATCAACAGGCTCATCACCTGGTCAAGACTTGCGTTTCTCAAACGAAAAAGTGGAAGCTATCTGGAACTTTAATAACAAGATATGGAATGCATCCCGTTTTGCGCTAATGAATATGGATGGAATGACATTTGATGAAATTGACGTTACTGGTGAGAAATCTGTAGCTGATGCTTGGATTTTGACACGGCTAAACGAAACCATTGAACAAGTAACGAGTCTAGCTGACCGATATGAATTTGGTGAAGTGGGTCGAGCTTTATATAACTTCATTTGGGATGATTTCTGTGATTGGTATATTGAAATGGCGAAACTACCATTGTATGGTGAAAATGAAGCAGCAAAGAAAATGACTCGCTCTGTTCTTGCATACGTATTGGATAACACGATGCGCTTAGTGCATCCGATTATGCCATTCATCACTGAAGAGATATGGCAGAACCTGCCTCATGAAGGCGAATCGATTACAGTTGCTAACTGGCCAGTTGTGGATGAATCATTATCTGATAAGTCACGAGCGACAGATATGAAATTGTTAATGGACATTATTAAATCAGTGCGTACAATTCGTTCTGAAGTAAATACACCGATGAGTAAAAAAGTGCCTTTATTCATTTCAACAAAAGACGATAATACGTTAGCTGTCCTAGAAGCAAATAGAATGTATATTGAACGGTTTTGTAATCCTGAGATCCTAACGATGGGGAAAGACATTAAGGCGCCTGGAAAGTCTATGTCAGCTGTTGTGACGGGTGCAGAGCTATTCATGCCATTAGAAGGTTTGCTGAATATTGACGAAGAGCTTGTAAGGCTTTCCAAAGAATTAGCTAAATGGCAAGGTGAAGTAAAACGTGTTCAAGGCAAGTTGTCTAATGAACGGTTCATGTCAAAAGCGCCAGAAAACGTTGTTGAAGAAGAACGTGTGAAAGAAAAGGACTATCTTGAAAAGTACGCAGCGGTTGAGCGTCGTATGCAAGAATTAAAAGAAATCTAATCAAAAAGAGAAAGCCACTAACAAAAAATGTTAGTGGCTTTCTTAGTGTAGTGATAGATTTCAAATGGAGTTCAATTTCCTATGAATATGTTCAATTAACTTTTTAGCAATTGACAACTCATGTGTTGCATAGAATGACCGCGCACCTACAGGATCTTCAATTTCATTTAATAACCAACTGCCATCATGTAACAATAAAAAATCGATGCCTATGTAATCACTTTTTAATGCCTTTGCAATTTTACAAGCTACTTTTTCTTGCCATTCTGTCAGTTTATATTTTTCTGCGGAACCACCTAACGTATAATTAGACTTGAAAGAACCGTTACCTGTGCGTTTGACGGCACCAAGCACTTCAGAGCCCATCATAAACACACGTACATCTTGAGCGCCCGTTTCAATGAATGGTTGAACAATAAGTTCATGCTCATGGTGTTTTGCAGTGAAATGTCTAGCAACCTCTTTAGAGGAGCATAGAACAACTTCATTACCCCCATGTCCATCAACAGTTTTAAGAACAGACGGGAATGTTGTAATATCGCTAGCATTTTTAAATTTCCTAGTCGGTACTGCGGGTACACCTAAAACACTGGATAGTTGAAATGTTGTTAACTTATTATTCGCGATGCGATTTACTTCTGCGCGATTGAATAAGCGAAAGCCAGTTGATTCCCATGTTGATGCTTGGACAGAATCACGGTCTCGGAAAATAATGAAATCTGCTGATTTAGAAGGGATTTCACCCTTTAAGAGTAATTTCAATTCAATATTTTTTGCTGCAGCTTCACTTATTAATTCTTCTATAAAGCTTTTGTTACGTTCTGCATCGAACTTACTATAATAGATATATCCATTCATTTAAGTTTCTCCAAAATATATGCAATCATTGCGTCTGCTACATTAATACCTGTGACATTATAGATGTTTCGTATATGTGCTGCGCCATTCACTTCACAAACAAGAGGTTCCTCATTTTCTCCGAACAATAAATCGACACCGGCGAATTCTGCACCTACAGCTCTAGCTGCATTTATTGCTAGGTCTTTTTGTGCGGATGTTAGTTCAATTTGTTTCGCTGTTGCACCATTCGTTATATTTGCACGAAAATCAGTTTCTGAATGACGAAACATTGCAGCTACGACTTTATCGCCTACAATATTGACGCGGATATCTCTTCCGAAACTAGAGGAGATGAATTGTTGGAATACAAAATCGACGCCTCGCAGTGAATCGACTTTGTCGTAGAATTGTTCTTCGCTTTTAATTAAATAGACTTTCATACCAAATGAACCATGTGCCTCTTTTATAATTAGAGGTAATCCAAGTTTAGCTAAAACCTGTTCATAATAGTTTGAATGTCGGATAGAGAAAGAAGGATATACTTTAGGAGCCAAAATTGTATGGGGCATTGGAATATTGTTTTTGGCAAGTTGAATATATTGTTTAGCTTTGTTATCGCATGTTTCGATGACGTTCGGGTCATTAAAAACCGGTATACCACAGTTTTTGAGATATTCAGCTAACAGAATGTCTTTGTCTAAAAATACGACAAAGTCAGGCGTGTTATGTAAAGGGGTAGCGAGATTCATCATTACTTCGTAGTTTTTTATTACATCGGCATTGAGGCCGACTCGCTGTGCTGCTTCTTGTACTAAGATGGCTTGATCCTTAAACTTATCACTTGTCAAACTGCCATTATAAATTACCCAGCATCGTTTCATATTGTTTGCCTCCGACCATGATATACTTTTAATACATAATTCTATCATATGGAGGGCCACGATGATTCCCAAATTAGATGAATATAAAAAGAAATGGTCGATTGCAAGCGAAGATGATATAAAACCTGGTCTTGAAGCTATTCAACAAGCACTTTCAATGTTGAATAATCCAGAAAAAGATTTAAAAATTATCCATGTGGCAGGAACCAATGGAAAAGGCTCTACGATCGCATTTATAGAATCTATCCTTCAAGAACAAGGGTATTCGACAGGCGTTTTTACTTCTCCTGCGATTCATGATATTCATGATCAAATTCGTTTAAATAAAAGATCCGTAACTGGGAGCGAATTAAATCTAGCGTTTGAAGAAATGAAATTTGCTGGTATTAGTGGACTTCTGACAAATTTTGAATTGCTAACAGTGGCGGCTTTTTGTACGTTTAGAAATTTGGAATTGGATTATATTATAGTGGAAACAGGAATGGGTGGGACTTTTGATAGTACAAATGTTGTAGAACCCCTTGTTTCCATCATAACTACTATTTCAATTGAACATACACAGTATTTAGGAACAACAATTGCGGAAATTGCGAAACATAAGGCAGGTATTATTAAAAGAGGTACTCCTGTAGTAGTTGGTAAAATTCCGAAAGAAGCACTTAATGTTATCCAAAATGTTGCAGAAAAACAAAGCAGTGCTTGTTATACATATGGAATAGATTACTCAATCAGTTCAAGTAATCCTGAAACATTTTCAGGGATTAGAAATCTTGTTTTTGATAGTAGATGTATGAAAGGGCCACATCAAGCGGTTAATGCTGCTGTTGGGCTTGAAGCGCTATTAGCGATTGGAATAGATTTAGACGACTCTTCAATTATTAGTGGAATAGCGAACGCAACGATGGAGCATCGTTTTCAAGAAGTATTACCTAATGTATTCGTAGATGGAGCACATAATCCAGCTGCTGCAAAGGCTTTGGCTAAAACGATAGAAAACGAATTCCCGGGTGAAAAAGTAGATTTTTATATTGGTGTTATTCAGGGGAAGGACATTGTGAAGATGTTAGAAGAACTCTATCCAGTTGCAAACTCATTTTCATTTTTAACATTTGATCATCGACAAGCAGAGTCAGCTGAAAAGCTTTTAGAGTTATGTAAGCACGAAAAGAAAAGCGTGACAATAACAAAAAATGGTACTATAATACTAGTTAAAAGAAATGACAGGAAGATTATAGTCACGGGTTCTTTATATTTATTGGAGGGACTTAAGTATCAATTATATGAAAAATAAATGTTTTTTTGTAGTTATTTAAGTATGCTTTATGCTATTATAAATAGGACGTTAGATAAATCTGTCTATTCTGAACTATTAAATTGGGAGTGAATTGCTAGATGAGTATTGTAAATAGCTCAACCTTACGCTCTTTCATTATATGGTTAACAATCGTCCCAATAGGCTCAATCTACATTTACACGCTTTATCCCCAAAGAGAAATAAGTTTCTTTCATTTTATTATATTTTCTATATTGGCCTTTCTAACAATATATTTTCCTATAAGACGAAAAGGGAAACCTGTATTTCTAGTAATGTGGGTGACCGTACCTGTTTTTCTAATGTACGGTATATTTGCTGAAATAATGGTTATGCAAATAGCGATTACTGCATCTTTGTTTTCTTTTAAAACTAAGATGCCGATTATAAATCGTTTCTTTTTTAATTCAACTCTTTTTTTTAGTTTATCGTTTTTTGCTGCTGTCGCATTCCGATTCGCGGGTGGGGAAGTAGGGTCGATGAATTTTTGGCAAATGATTTTAGGAGTTCTCTTCTATCAACTAACCCATACCATTTTAAATGATGTGGCTTTAAGAACTTTCATTTTATACAAAAAGTTTGAGTCACCATTTGTTCGAAGAGAAAGGTTGATGGATTACTATATTATTATTGTCTGTATTCCGCTTTCTTTATCTTTATACTTTTTAATTCAAATTATAGGGCCTACTGCTTTCCTATTATTAGGGTTTCCGTTTTTTTGTATTACGTTTTTAATTAGGCTTTATGAAAACTCTGAAAAAGTGAATGTTTTACTTCAACAAGCAGGAGAGATTGGTTCGAATCTGTCCGTTTTAAAAACCGAGAAGGAAGTCATTGATCAATTTGTGTTAAAAGCAAATGAAATGTTCAGTGCAGATTTTGCTTATCTTTTTGACTATAATGATGAGTTGTTGAAATTATTACAGGCTTGTGAGAACGGGGAGTTAGTTTCACTAGATGTCACTCCAATGAAACCGGGACAAGGGGTTGCAGGGTCTGTGCTAGAGAAAAATGAACCAATTATTTACTCCAACCGTATGGAATGGGAACAACTCTCAAAGTTCTATACACCAGACGAAATGGAAAGTGTTTTATGTGTTCCGATTACTCGGAATCGGAAAATTGAAGCTGTACTCTTACTTGGATCAAGAAAAAAAACAGCTTTTAGGGAGTATCAGCTACAAATTTTAGACCTACTTTGTTCATACTTTACTGTTTCTGTTGAGAAATCACGCTATATGGAAGAAACGGTGATTAAAAGTGAACGATGTGCACTTACAAAGTTATATAATTATCGTTCATTAGAAGAGAAATTAACATATGAAATGGAGCGCTTGCACAAAAATTTAACATCTAGTCTTTCGGTCATCATGCTTGATATTGATCATTTTAAAAATGTAAATGATACATATGGTCATGAAAGTGGCAACGATATTCTTAAACAATTAGCTGCATTACTACAGAAAGCATTACCTGAGAATTCGATATTAGGTAGGTATGGAGGAGAAGAGTTCGTAGTTATATTGCCGGAAATGCAAAAGTCTGAAGCTTTTTGCTTAGCCGAGCAAATTCGTTTACACATAAGTGAAAGTGTTTTTAAAGTTCGACCTAATCTCATAAAAATCAATAACATATTGGATGTTTCTATCACGTCTAGTATTGGAGTATCGACGGCTCCTGATGACACTGATGATGCAATGACTTTACTCAGAAATGCAGATCGAGCTTTATATATAGGTGCTAAACAAGAAGGTAGAAATAGAGTAGCAGAATATATTAAGTAAACGATAAGTGGGGGTGGATGTGGGTGATCAATGAAAAACGATTAAATCTTATGATGTTTATATTTTGGTTGTTCACATTTCCACCCGTTTTTTATGTAGCTTATTTTTATTTTCCTATTCTCCCTGTGAGCATAGGCAATATAGTCATTCTAATTGTATTACTAAGTTTAACGATGTTGTTACCTATGAAATTTCAAAACTCTATCGTTTCAATGGAACGATGGATTATCTTTACAGTTTTTTTTCAATATGGTCTTTTAACAGAGTTTATATTGATGCAATTTGCAATGATAGTACTTTTACTAAGTGACAAATCAAATATGAATTTATTTAATCGTTTTTTTATTAACTCTTCGATTTTCTCTGTCGTTTCTGTTGGGAGTGCATTTGTCTTTCATAGTTTAGGAGGGGCGATTGGTTCGATGGATATCGCTCAAATTGGTTTAATAGGAATTGTTTATGCTTTTACGTACACTTCTATCAATAACTTTTTAATGCAAATTTATTTATATTTCCAAACGGGACAATTTGTTTGGATTGAGAAAGAGATTATTTGGGAAGTTGTGATTACATTATTGCTATTTCCTTTCAGTATCTCTTTATATTTCTTAAGTGAAACATTTGGCATTCAAGCAGTCTTATTAATTGGTATTCCATTTCTACTTTTTTTAGTTTTAACGAGACGTTATAATACATCTAATAATTTAAAAAATAAATTGTCTTCTGCTACAGTTTTAGGACATAAACTCGCAGATAATCTTGGTTTCCAGGACGTACTCGAGTCCTTTCTATACAATTTAAAAGATGTTATTTCTTATAAAGAAGCTTATATCATTGATTTTGCTGAGCAAAAGAAATTAATAAATCTCCTATGTTCGGAAAATAATGTGATCTCCAAAGAAGTAAAACAAACAACGATTCCGCAAATTAAATATATCGATGATGGACTTGATCTTCATAACACGCGGATTTTTGCGACTGAAAAAGAAACTATTGGATTAAAATATATTCATTTTTCACCAGACGTTGAAAGTGTTGTCACTTCCCCAATTATTCGAGAAGGCGTTACAGAAGGTTTTCTAATACTCACTTCTGAAAAAAAGAATATATTCCAACCATTCGAGAAGGATATACTAGATGTTTTGTGTGGTTATTTGGCTACATCACTCGTAAAGGCGCGATTCTATGAGAACACCGTTATTAAAAGTGAGACATGTGCATTAACAAAGTTAGCGAATTTTCGCCGTTTGGAGACGAAACTAGATGAAGAGATGATTCGCTATCAAAGAGGTGAAATTCGTTATTTATCAATGATTATGTTGGATATTGATCATTTTAAAGCAATCAATGACTCTTACGGGCATCAAAGTGGAAATGATATTTTGTGCATGATTGCTGAATTGTTAAAGGGATTTGTAGAACCTGGAGTTACATTAGCAAGATATGGTGGTGAGGAATTTGTCTTCATCTTACCTAATAACGCTAAATATGAAGCAGTTTTAATAGCGGAAATGATTCGGAGTAAAGTTGAACAGCAGCCATTTAGAATTATTCCAGATTTATCGGAAACTAGGACGCCGGTTGATGTTAATATCACTTTAAGCTTAGGTGTCGCTGCTGTTCCAGATGATGCGATAGATGCGAAAGATTTACTAAGAAATTCGGATATCGCGATGTACATTGGTGGCAAACAATCAGGAAGAAATCGTGTTGGGGTTTTTGACCCTCAAAACGTGGAGTCATTTTAAGTTCCCTTACTTATTAAAATAATTGTACGTTTGAACTAACGTGTGAATCGAGTTCCCATAACAAATTAATTTGGAAGGGGTACAGTATGCAATTAGTAGGTACAGTTATATTTTTTTGTTATGGTCTTATTTTTGGATCTTTTTTTAATGTTGTTGGTTTGAGGATACCTCAGAATAAGTCAATCGTATCGCCATCATCTGAATGCTCAGCTTGTCATAGAAAGTTAACGTTTTTAGAACTTGTTCCACTAGTTTCATATGTGTTTTTAGGTGGCAAGTGTCGGAACTGCAATACGAAGATTAGTTTACTCTATCCTTTCGTGGAATTTGCAACGGCAGTATTATTTTCTTTTGCTTTTTACAAGTTAGGTTTACATGTAGAGTTAATTGTCGCAATATTATTTGTGTCATTGTTAATGATTATTTTTGTGTCTGATATGACTCAAATGTTAATACCAGATCGAATTTTGTTACCTTTTGCAATTGCTTTGTTTCTAATGAGGTTGTTTAGTCAATTAGATCCTTGGTGGGAAAGTCTTATAGCGGCGCTCCTTGGATTTAGTTTTCTTTATTTACTTGCGGTTATTTCTCAGGGGGGGATTGGCGGAGGGGATATTAAACTAGTGTTTGTTTTAGGTTTAGTGCTAGGAATAGCGAATACCTTCTTAATGCTTTTTCTTGCGGCATTAATAGGATCTGTTGTTGGGTTTATTGTGATGATTTCCACAAAGCAATCGAATAAGACACCTATACCATTTGGTCCTTCAATTGCTGTTGGCTCAATCGTTTCATACTTTTGGGGAAATCAAATTGTCGTTTGGTATGGAAATATGTTTTATTAAGTCTAAATATTTATTTGAACAAGACGACAAGAGTCTTGTTCTTTTTCAATTTATATCTGCTACGGTTAGTAAAAATGAGGTGAGCAATGATGAGGGTAGGTAAAAAGTATTCTAGGGGGACAATAGCCATGGCTGTCATTAACGGTGTTTTTATTGGTGTGGCGGCCGTGGTGATCATAGGATTGTTATTAACAGCTACGAACGCAAAAGTTGCTGATTCAAAAGGACCTAAAGAAATACCGACATCTGGTCCTAGTGTTGATGAAAAACCTATAGCGTCAGATGGAGAGCAGTCCATTAAATTATTCGCAAAACAACATGGCGCATTCTCAACAGTAGAAGCTGCTTCAACATTTATCGCCCAAGATCCTGCTCTTGTAAAAGCAGCAACGATTCAGGTAGTTGACCAATATTACGTATGGTCTGCAGTCGCCATTAATCCACTGGAAATAGAGGTTAGTGAAGATGAAGGTACGTATCGAAAAGAATTCCTAGCTGATTCATCAGCCTGTGCATCTGCAGGTATTGGCGGTCTGAATGAAGTGCTAAAAGAGACAGAAGTAGCCAAAATAAAAATGTTAGCAACTCAAAATACAGATGAAAAAAAAGGTGATGGAAAAGATAAATCTGTAGAATTCATAAAGAATATTACGGCAATCACCGCTTTTACAGATGATTTAAAAATCATAAGGCTTCATTTATTATCCCAATACACGCATACAGACAAGTGTGTGAAAATTTCGTTTTGAGTCGATTTTTCAGGTTAAAATGAAGTTGTTCGAGATTAGCATCAATTTTCACAACTTGTGCTTTCAAGTATGATGCTTGAAAGGGGGAGTGAAAATGAAAAATAGCGCAGCTCAATTCATTGATTTACCTGTACTTTTGAAAAAGCTATCGAAGCATTTTAAAAATGATGCTAAGTTGCATAAGAAAAATGGATTACTATATTTGTTCAAGATTCATTTTACTATGGTTCGAAATAGTGAATTAGGAGAAATGAGTTCATTAAGACTATCTATACTTTTGAAAAATGATAGAAAAGTTGTACTAAATTTAATGTGTTCAGAAGTGACATTTCGACAATTGGATGATACGCTCAACAATGCCAACGTGATTTTTCGAGGTTTGATGGATAAGATGGTTTTTTATTTCAAAAGGGTATCAGGTATAATGCTTGCAATTATGATCATTAAAAACACTTTATTTACAAGTAATAGGAATTTCTATTTACAAAAAAGGGATTTGATATTCTTTGAATCTAGTAGAAGGCGGTGCTTTACTGTTGACTACTAATTTAGAGACGACAATGATGATTAGAGATGTACATATCTCGGACAGGCCACGTGAGAGACTTATTAATCAAGGCGCTGCAAGTTTGTCGAATCAAGAACTTATCGCTATACTTCTAAGAACAGGTACTAAGCAAGAGTCTGTTCTTATATTAGCGAATCGAATACTTACTTCGTTTGATAAGATACAGGATTTGAAAGACGTAACACTAGAAGAGTTAATCACTGTTAAAGGGATAGGTAAAGCAAAAGCTGTTCAAATATTGGCCGCAGCTGAAATAGGGAAACGTTTATACCGTAAACATTCTGATGGTAAATATTCAGTTCGTTCGCCAGAAGATGCCGCAGCTTACCTAATGACAGATATGTCATCGCTTAACCAAGAACATTTTGTAGTACTATTTCTAAATGTGAAAAACGAAGTGTTGCACAAACAAACAATTTTCATTGGTAGTCTCAATTCTTCAATTGTACATCCAAGGGAGATTTTTAGAGAAGCTGTAAAGCGTTCTGCTGCATCTATAATAGTTGCACATAATCATCCGTCAGGCCATCCGCTACCGTCTCCAGAAGACATCGAAGTAACAAAAAGACTGATAGAGGCAGGCACGATAATGGGCATTGAGTTGTTGGATCATGTCATCATCGGAGATCAAAAATTTATAAGCCTAAAAGAAAAAGGGTACATGTGACACTGTAATTTTTTTCTCCTATCAGTTATAATGTATTGTATCATTTCATGAAGATTGCTCTTAAGCGGTCGAGGAGAAAGGAAGAACAAATTTGTTTGGTTTTGGATCTAGAGATGTCGGGATTGATCTCGGCACAGCAAATACGTTAGTTTTTATTAAAGGAAAAGGTATTGTACTACGTGAACCATCTGTAGTAGCTAAGAATACACATACGGGAGAAATTGTAGCAGTAGGTAGTGCTGCAAGAAATATGATAGGTCGTACACCAGGGTCTATCGTGGCAACACGTCCGATGAAGGACGGCGTTATTGCGGACTTTGAAATTACAACAGCAATGATTGAGCACTATATGAAAGAAGCAATGAAGGCAGCTGGCGGTTCGTTTAAAAAGCCTAATGTTATGATTTGCGTTCCTTATGGCATAACGTCGGTTGAACAACGCGCTGTTATTGATGCGTCAAGACAAGCTGGAGCTAAAGATGCTTTTACAATTGAAGAGCCTTTTGCAGCGGCTATTGGTGCTAATCTACCTGTTTGGGAGCCTACTGGTAGTATGGTTGTTGACATTGGTGGTGGAACGACTGAAGTAGCTGTTATTTCACTTGGTGGTATTGTAACGAGTGAATCAGTCCGTGTAGGTGGCGATACAATGGATACTGCCATCACGACTTATATTCGTAAAATGTATAATCTAACAATTGGTGAGCGAACTGCTGAAGCCATTAAAATTGAAATTGGTTCTGCTAAAGTAATTGATTTAGTAGACAAGATGGAAATCCGTGGTCGCGACCTTGTGACTGGACTCCCTAAAACGATTGAAATTTCTTCTGACGAAATCGTAGAAGCACTTAAAGAATCGATTACTCAAATCATTGATGGTGTGAAAAAGACGTTAGAAACAACACCACCAGAATTATCATCTGATGTTATGGAACGCGGAATTGTTCTGACAGGTGGTGGGTCTTTACTAGCGAATCTTGATAAAGTAATTTCTGATGAAACGAATATGCCTGTTTTCATTGCAGAAGATCCATTAGATTGCGTTGCAATCGGTACTGGCAAAGCACTTGATAACTTTGAACTTATCAAGAAAATGCAAGCGAGATAATGAGGGAGGACTTGAGCAATGCCGCAATTTTTTTCGAATAAACGTTTGATATTACTGCTTGTGGGCGTAATCGTCCTTGTGGCATTGATTTCATTCTCCCTTAAGGACCGACAAAACGCCACTTTACCTGAACAAATCATTAAAGATGTAGTCGGCTTCGGACAATCTGTTTTTTCCAAGCCGGCACAATACATCACAGGCGTCATTGGGAACATTGATGGGATTTTGAATACATATGAAGAAAATAAACAGTTAAAATCTAGACTTAGTGAATATGCTGCTGGACAAGTTGAATTAACTGATATTCGAGAAGAGAATAAAAGATTACTTGAATTGATTGGTAAAGAAGACAACTTGCGTCAATTTGATTCGATTCATGCAACCGTTATTTCCAGAAATCCTGATCAGTGGGAAGAAAAAGTTATCGTTGATAAAGGAAAAGCGGACGGTGTAGAAAAAAATATGGCTGTTATTACGGCGGATGGTTTAATAGGAAAAGTTATTCTTGTTACCCGTACTACTTCCACGGTAGAATTACTATCTACGGAAAACTTGAATTCCCGGGTTGCTTCAGTCATAGCTGATGAGGATCCTGTTTATGGATTGACAGTCGGTTTTGACAAAGAACGTAGCGAACTAATTATGAAGCGTATTGAAACAAATACGAAGATTAAAGTCGGTGGGAAAGTTGAGTCTTCGGGACTTGGAGGGATTTTCCCTAAAGGTTTACTAATAGGTGAAGTGACAGAAGTTTCAACAGATGATTACGGGTTAACGAAACTTGTTTATGTACGTCCTGCTGCTAAATTCACATTATTAGATCATGTTGTTATTGTTAAAAGGAAATCAGTTACAGCAGATGGAACGGATGGTTCCGATACGGCTGGCGCAGAAGCAGATGAAAAGGTTAAATCCAAAGAAGGGGAGGATGAATCATGATTCGATTCATTTTTCCTTTAATTGGTGTTTTACTGTTTTTCTTTGAACCAGTTTTCAGTCTTTTTTCACCGGTTGATATAGGAGGCGAACAGTACACGCTTGTACCTCGTTTCGTAATTGTTTACTTAATATTTATTGCTGTATATTATAGCCGTAAAGATGCTGTCCTTTATGGAATTATACTTGGGCTCTTGTATGATATGTATCACATTGATATTATTGGTTTATACGCATTTCTATATCCTGTAATATGCCTGTTAGCAGTTTTCCTTATTAAACATGTTTATAGGGATATGACGACTGTGATGTTGTTGTCGTTGGTAATGATTATTGTTCTCGAAATACTGTCTTACTTTTTCGCAGGGCTAATTTCGTTAACATCAATTTCATTTGGTGAGTTTGTGACATCTAGACTTTTACCAACGATGATAGCTAACTCACTCTATATTGGTATGTTCAGCTGGTTTTTTAAAGTTTTATTTTTAGATAAAGATTTACATCAACAAAATGAATTCATGTGAATAGAGGAGAATATGAGGTGACGCAAATTACGAAACAGCAGTATGTAACGATTAAAGGAACAAAAGATGGTCTAGTTCTAAAACTCGACGACAAATGTGCATATTCGGATATGCTCACTGAACTTCGAAAAAAAGTTAGTGATGACGGTCTTGAAGGTGTCGCTGAAGTACGTGTCCATACAGGAAACCGTTTTTGCAATGAAGAAGAATTAAAAGAGATCATTAATATCATTCATATATCTCCAAATCTTAGGGTTTCAAAAATTCAAAGTGATGTCATTACGATGGAAGAATGCAATCGTAAAGTTTTAGAGTCGCAGTCTGAAACGTATGTGGGAATTATACGGTCTGGTCAAGTTGTGACCGCGGAAGGTGATCTTGTTGTCATCGGAGACGTTAATCCAAATGGACGAGTTGTGGCATCAGGTAATATCTATATTCTTGGTAGATTAAAAGGGATTGCACACGCTGGAGCTAAAGGAAATAACCATGCAGTTATCGCAGCTTCTTGGCTTGAGGCGACACATCTGATGATTGCTGATAAAATAGAGATAATGACTGATGAGTTAAAGGTTTTATCTGAACATCCTGAAATGGAATGTGCCTATATTCACTCCAACGGTTTCATTGCAATTGATCGACTACAAGAACTAAGAATTCTTCGACCAGAAATATCATCATTTAAAGGAGGTAGCTAATTGTGGGAGAAGCAATCGTTATAACATCAGGTAAGGGTGGGGTTGGGAAAACAACAACATCAGCTAACCTTGGAACCGCATTGGCCCTTCAAGGTAAAAAAGTTTGTCTTGTTGATACAGATATTGGTTTGCGCAATCTAGATGTTATCCTAGGTCTTGAAAATCGCATCATTTATGACATTGTTGATGTCATTAAAGGTCGTTGTAAAGTGCAACAAGCGTTAGTAAAGGATAAACGTTTTGAAAACGGTCTATTCTTATTACCTGCAGCCCAAACAACTGACAAGAATGCTATAAATGTGGATGAAATGAAAGTGTTAATATCTGATTTGAAAAGAGACTATGATTATGTCTTAATTGATTGTCCAGCAGGCATTGAACAAGGTTTTAAAAACGCGGTTGCTGGTGCAGATCGAGCGATTGTAGTGACGACACCGGAAATCTCAGCTGTACGTGACGCAGATAGGATTATTGGTTTGCTCGAACAGGAAGATATAGAGCCACCAAAGTTAATTATTAATCGTATAAGACGGAACTTAACAGCTAGCGGTGATGCATTAGATGTGAACGACATAACGACACATCTATCCATTGACTTATTAGGCATCGTTTTGGATGATGAGAAAGTAATTTCTTCATCAAATAAAGGTGAACCTGTTGTTATGAATCCAGCAAATCCTGCTGCAATTGGGTATCGTAATATTGCACGTAGAATACTTGGAGAATCTGTTCCATTAATGTCCGTTGATACAGGGAAGCCTAGCTTCTTCCAAAAAGTGAAATTAGTTTTTACAAAATAATTATGACGTCAACTCAGCACAATACTGAGTTGACTTTTTATTTGTATGGAAATGGATATTTTTTGCCGACGACATTTATTGTACAACCTACTTTTCGATAGTCTTATATTACAAAGTAAATAAAGTCATGCTTTTTTTATAAACTGCTTTTTTTCTTATTGCATGTCCATAATAATAATTCACAACCTTGCATATACTGAAAAAAACAGGTGGTGAGGTTAGGTGAAATTGAAAGTAAAATGGATGATTGCAGTTCTATTGGTGTTAACGGTTGTAGGGATGTCTAAGCTTGAAGAGAAAGGTGTCATCAATCAGCCTGTTACACAATATGTGACTACTGGTAAAGACTTTCTTGAAATTAAAAAATGGGTGAGTGCTTTTTTTAACGATACATCTGATGAAAAAATTGTTGTATCTGGAGAGCCTAACGTTTTAAATACATTTGCAAATTATGAATCGATTCAACCTTACGAGGATGGAGTTGTTATTTCATACGCACAACCATTTGCTATTACTGCACTAAATAATGGGTTGATTACTTTTACGGGTTATACTCGTCAATCTGGTAAAACGGTTACAGTTTTATATAATGACGGTGATGAAGTGACTTATGGGTTTGTTCGTGAATTTTCAAAACTACCTTATACAGCCGTGAAAAAAGGTGATAAGCTCGCTGTTATGTCAGATGAGACAGTTTTTCTAATGGTTAAACGAGATGGTGTTAAATTAGATCCGTCTCTTATACCCACCTATCTTTCTGGTTCTGAGTAATGAAATTTAAGCTTCATCCAGTATTGTTGCCACTTTTTATGATGTTACTCTTTTTAGATGGACTATCTGCGTATGCAATTATCTTTAGCTCATTATTATTCCATGAAGCTGGGCATATTATTGCAGCAAAGTATGTAGGGTTGCGAATTAAAAAATGTACAATTATGCCTTATGGAGGCGAAATCGTTTTTTGGAATAAGGCACAAAGTACACGTAAGGCTAGATTTATTGTTGCGTTAGGTGGACCTGTTGCAACACTTTTCTTGTTGATGGTAATTATTCTGTTGAATATACCGGATAAGGAACAAATTATACGTGTTCAAATAGCGCTGTTGGTTATCAATTTACTACCAGTGCTACCGTTAGATGGAGGACAAGCGCTTGTTGTGTATTTTGAAAAAAAATCATCTCCTTATCATGTGCAAACTGTGTTTCTAATTCATTCTATAATGTTTTTCAGCTTGATAATTTTCTTTTTATTAATAGAGCTACCAAACTCGATTTCATATCTTTTACTAGCTATATTTCTACTCAGTCAAAATATTTCTGCATTTAGATTTAGAAAATATGAGCGTGCGTTTAATGAAATTAAAAAGAATCATTTGACTTGAATCGAAATACATGATAATATTTTAATGTTATTGTTTGTAGCACCCGTGCTACAACCGCACTGATAAGGTACAAGCATCCGAAAGGATCACCTTGGAAGGCGAGTCTGAGTCTAAGAGGAGGTGCAAGTATGTACGCAATTATTGAAACTGGTGGAAAACAAATCAAAGTCGAAAAAGGCCAGGAAATCTACATTGAAAAAGTAGCTGGAGAAACTGACGAAATCGTCACTTTTGATAGAGTCCTATTCGTAGGTGGAGATGACGTGAAAGTTGGCGTTCCTTTCGTGGAAGGTGCTTCTGTAACTGCTAAAGTTGTTAAACAGGGCCGCGCTAAAAAAATCACAGTCTACAAATACAAGCCGAAAAAGAACTACCACAAAAAGCAAGGTCATCGTCAGCCATACACAAAAATCGTCATTGACGGTATAAACTTGTAAGCGGGCATGATTAAAATCATCATCAATGAACACGCATTAGGCCATATTCAATCTTTCGAGATGAGTGGGCATGCTGATTTTGCGGAAAAAGGAAAAGACCTTGTTTGTGCAGGTGCATCTGCGGTATCATTTGGTGCTGTCAATGCCATCACGGCGCTAACAGGTGTAACGCCAAAGATTACGCAAGGCTCTAAAGGCGGGTATTTGAAAGTTGTTTTTCCGGATGACGCAGAAAACAATCACGATATTCAGCTGATTGTAAAAGCGATGGTTGTTTCATTACAGACGATTGAACTAGACTATGGAAAATATATAAAAATTATCCTAAAAAAGTAGGAGGTGGCATACATGCTACGTTTAGATCTCCAGTTTTTCGCATCGAAAAAAGGGGTAGGTTCTACTAGGAACGGTCGTGACTCACATTCGAAACGTCTTGGCGCAAAACGCGCAGATGGACAATTCGTATCAGGCGGCTCAATCCTTTATCGTCAGCGCGGTACAAAAATTCACCCAGGTGAAAACGTTGGACGCGGAGGCGATGATACTCTTTTCGCAAAAGTTGACGGTGTTGTTCGTTTTGAACGCTTCGGCCGTGACAAAAAGAAAGTCAGCGTATACCCTGAAGTTCAGGAAGCATAATATACGATGGAAGGACTGCATAATATGTGCAGTCCTTTTCTTATTTTTAACGATAAACAGTTCAAAAATGCTATACTATAAACATGAATAGGTTGGCGGTGATTGAGAATGGAAAATAACGAGTTAGATATGCTAGGCGCACTGAAATTTGCGAGACATGATTTCTTGAATGAGCTGCAGTTGATTTTACTATATATTGATTTAGATAAAAAAACTGAAGCACGAGAAAAGATCTTACAGTCAACTGAAAACTTAAGGCAACTGGCGATGTTAGAACGACTTCGTTTACCAGCTCTCGAATCTTGGTTGATGACATTTCCATGGCGATATAATTCATTTGAAACGACTTTGTCATGTGATATTATTGCTGGAACTAGAAGTGTAGATGACAAGGAAATCGTAACGTATATCAATCGCGTAATGAATGAAGTTGAAATGGCTATCAATCCAATGAATGAATATCAAGTTAACCTTGTTGTCAAGGCTACGTCTGAAGCTTGGGAAATTACAATTAAGGTAACAGGAGTTCTGACAGGGAAGCAGTCGATTCCAATAACAAACGATCATTTTTATGCCGAAGAAACAACGCTAAATGAACAATGGACGTTCACGTTAAGTGGACGATAGGAGGAAGAATACATGTTTGTTGATCACGTTAAGATATTTGTAAAAGGTGGTGACGGCGGTGATGGGATGGTTGCTTTTCGTCGCGAAAAGTACATTGCATACGGTGGTCCAGCTGGCGGTGACGGTGGAAAAGGTGCGAATGTTATTTTTATAGTAGATGAAGGCCTTCGAACACTTATGGATTTTCGATATCAGCGTCATTTCAAAGCACCACGTGGAGAGCATGGTGGAAGTAAAAATATGCATGGCCGTGGCGCTAAAGATATGGTCGTCAAAGTTCCACCAGGAACGATTGTCACAGATGCAGAAACTGGCGAAATTATTGCAGACTTAGTTGAGGACGGCCAGACGGCAGTTATCGCTAAAGGTGGACGTGGGGGACGTGGAAATAGTCGTTTTGCAACACCACAAAATCCAGCACCTGAACTGTCTGAAATGGGCGAACCTGGCGTGGAAAGAGAAATAAATCTTGAGTTAAAAGTATTAGCAGATGCTGGTCTAGTTGGATTCCCAAGTGTCGGAAAATCAACATTATTGTCGGTTGTTTCTGCTGCGAAACCTAAAATTGCTGATTATCATTTTACAACGCTAGTTCCAAATCTAGGAATGGTTGAACCATCAGATGGCCGTGCATTTGCACTTGCTGATTTACCAGGTTTAATTGAAGGTGCCCATGAAGGAGTGGGGCTTGGACATCAGTTTCTTCGTCATATCGAACGCACGCGTGTAATTATCCATGTCGTTGATATGTCTGCTGTTGAAGGTCGCGATCCATATGATGATTTCGTTACGATAAATAACGAACTTGAACAATATAATTTACGTCTAACTGAACGCCCACAAATCATTGTAGCAAATAAAATGGACATGCCTGAATCAGAAGAGAATCTCAAGCTATTCAAGGAAAAGTTAAATGATGAGCATGCACAAATTTTCCCTATATCCGCGTTGACGAGAAAGGGATTAGACGAAATGTTGTATGCTGTGGCTGATTTACTTGAAACGACAGAAGAATTCCCAATGCATGAGATTCAAGATGAAGATAAAGAAGTTTCTGTTTTGTATAAACATGAGTCAGAAGGCGCTGGCTTCAAAATTACTAGAGATGATGATGGTGCTTATGTTTTATCGGGTGATACGATTGAGCGTCTATTTAAAATGACGGACTTCAATTTCGACCAGTCTGTTCGAAAGTTTGCTAGACAAATGCGTGGTATGGGTGTTGACGATGCATTGCGCGAACGTGGAGCAGAAGATGGCGATACAGTTCGTCTACTCGACTTTGAATTTGAATTCTTAGAGTAAAGAATAATTCTGTTGTAAATGTAGGAAGGGAGGGAAACTAATGAAACAACTGGGTGAGGGACAGTTTTTCTTAGTAAGAGAGGATGTTCTTACGGAGTCTATGCAAAAAATGCTGGAAGCGAAGCGTTTGTTAGCGAGTGGTGAAGAAAAAACCATTCAAGATGCTACACGGAAAGTTGGATTATCCCGTAGTGCGTTTTATAAATATAGAGATACTGTTTTTCCGTTTGAGTCGATAGCGCGTGAGCGTATCTTAACCATTTTCATTCAATTGGAAGATCGAAAAGGTTCCCTTGCTACTTTACTTCATATTATTTCTCAAACAAAATGTAATGTGTTAACCATTCACCAAACTATACCGGTCCAAGCAAGGGCGAATATCACGTTGTCCCTTGATGTGACCGAGATGCAGATAAAAATGGAAGAGTTCTTACAACGCTTGAAATCACCGGATTTTGTAGAGTCGGTCGTTTTAGTTAGTTCAGGAGCACTTTAAGGGGGAGTCCTTGTGGATTATGAAAACTTCACACCATCTGTTGCATATTTAGGACCAGAAGCGTCTTTTACACATATTGCTGCTAGTCACGTGTTTGGTACATCTGGATTAATTGCATACTCGACAATTCCTGACTGTATTGAAGCTGTCATTGAGGGGCATGTTGCATATGCAATTGTACCCCTTGAAAATGCTTTAGAAGGTTCAGTTCCGATGACAATCGATTATTTGTTTCATGGCAATGAATTGTATATCAACGGTGAGATTTCAACTGCAATAGAACAACATTTGATGGTTCATAAAAACCAACTAGACTTTATAAATGAAATTGAGTCTGTACAATCCCACCCACATGCACTAGGACAATGTCATAAATACTTGCAATATAGGTTTCGGAATATTCCACTGAAACAAACGACCTCAACTGCAGCGGCAGCTAAATATGTTGCTGAGCATCCAGATGAGCGAATTGCTGCAATTGGAAACCGTATGGCTGCTAAAAAATACGACTTACATATTGTTGAAGAGAATATTCATGACTTCCACTCAAATCATACCCGCTTTGTCATTATTTCTTTACGAAAAGAAGTACTCATGCAAACGTCTCAGATAAGCCAAATTAAAACAACTTTAATGGTGAAGCTACCTCAAGATGACCGTTCGGGTGTTTTGCATCAAGTGCTATCTGTTTTTGCATGGCGGCGCTTAAATCTAAGTAAAATTGAATCACGTCCATTACGAACAGGTCTTGGAAACTATTTTTTTATCATAGATGTCTTGGAATCTGAAGATCATGCAATGATGAAAGGTGCTATGGAAGAACTTTCTGCTTTAGATTGTGTAGTTCGCTCCTTCGGTTCTTATTATACATACGAACAAAAATCGTCTCATCAGACATTGTAAATGATGAGACGGTTTTTTATTTGCAATGACCTGTAGTCGCTTTTTGAATGCGGACGTTAAAATGACATGACTTCTTTTTTATTGAATGAATAAATGATTCACTCGACTCGTATATATGGCAAGGAGGGATATTTTAAAAAAACATTGCACAAATACGGGCGTCTGTTCATAACATGGATTGACGGAAGGGGGAAATAAATAATGGAAGTTCATATTGTTGTTAAAGGGGATACACTTTGGAAAATAGCTCGACAATACGGTATTTCTTTTGAAGAATTAAAAAGGGTAAATGCACATTTAGCAAATCCAGATTATATTGTCCCAGGGATGAAAATATTCTTGCCTGTAAAATCGAAAGCAATTAAAAGTGAAAAGAAAGGTCATGAAAAGATTCATGAAAAGGTCCATGAAAAAAAGAAAGAGCCTGTAAAACATCAAGTGCCTAAAAAAGAGCAGGTACCAGCTCCACCAATACCAATCCCGCCAGCTATGCCACAAGCGCCACAGCCAATGCCACAACCAATACCAATGCCGCAACCAATGCCACAGCCGATGCCTCAACCAGCACCACCGCAACATCAGCATTTTCCAATGCAACAATTCGTACAACCAATTTTCGGGATTCCTTGTGGGTGGATGCCGATCTATGATGCAGATTGTCACCCATTTATGCATGGGGGCCATATGCAGGCAGTACCCGAAACAAGACCTATGGAAACACCTATGACTTTACCTACTGATTGTGAACAAGAAAACATGGAATCTCCTATCTCGCCTAGTCACGGACCTGCGGTTATGCCACAATACAATACTATGCCAGATGGATGGCAGTTGCTAGAGTCTACTACAATGCCACAAATGGAATCACCTATGGAATCTATGGCACCTTGCTCACCAGAACAATCTGAACAGATGCTACCCCAAGGTACATGGGGACCATTGCAGCCTGGTTTTCCGATGATGCCGATGCATCATCAACCACATGGATGTGGCTGTCATCAACAACAACCTATGATGGTATCTCCAGTTCAATGGGGATGTCAACCGTGTAATTGTTTTCATCCACAGCACAACCATCCTATGCCATTTCCAATGATGCCTAGTCAAGGATTCAATGGGTACGGATCCTACTAAACGTTATATTGTTTATAATGGAACCGTAACTAAAATAAAAGAAAATGTATGGAAAGTGGAACAGGATGAAGAACTATTTTCTATAAAACGATATAACAACCTATCAATCTCTATGAAAGTTCATCGAATTCATAAGGAATTAGAGTCGATTAACTTTCCTCACATCCTACCAGTTTGTTCTAAAGGGAACGATATGACGATTGTCCAACCTTGGATTCCTAATGAGCCAATTAATTTTAAAGTAAAGACAGATCGAACGGATTCATTAGTAGCATTAAATCAACTCCATCATACGAACAAAGAAATTGATTGGAACGCTATACCTTATATACATGATTATCCTTTACTGCTGAAGTGGGAAGACAGAATTAAACGATTCCATGCAATAAAAAAAGAATGTGAATTCTTAATTGGCAAAGGTAGAGTAGATGAAATAGTGGACTACGCACTAAAGGGTTTGAGTATTGTTAAAAGAAATACGTATGAATGGAAGGATAAGACACTCTTACATGGTGATATTGTTCACCACAACATGTTAAGAGATAATAAAGGTGTTATTCAATTCATTGATTTTGATTTAGCATGTACCGGACCATCAGGACTTGAAATTGCTTTATGGATTCATCGTGTGTTACCAGAAGTAAATTATGATATTGCTTATTTAATTGAAGAACAACCGTTGTTAAAACAACTTGATTCTTCGTCAAAAGCATTATTATTATTTCCAAATGAGTTGCTTCGAGAATGGTTACATTTCTTTAGCCTGACCCCAGCAGAGAGAACTGTAAATGTCAGTAAGTTAATCCTTTTTACAGAAACCGCACTCTCCCATTGGCCTAAACTATGGTATGATGTAGAGCGAATTAACATCTAGGGGGTAAGGTCATGGCTGGCCATTCCAAATGGAAAAACATACAAAATCGAAAAGGTGCTCAAGACGCAAAACGAGGAAAGCTTTTTCAGAAAATGTCAAAAGAAATTTTTGTTGCGGCAAAAAATGGCGGACCTGATATCGATACGAATGCTTCGTTGCGACTTGTCATCGAAAAAGCTAAAAGTGTAAATGTTCCAAACGATGTTATTAAACGAGCTGTCGATAAAGCTTCGGGGACTAGTGCTGACCAAAACTTTGAGGAAGTTATTTACGAAGGGTATGGACCGGGTGGGACTGCTATCCTTGTCTATTGTTTAACTGACAATCGAAATCGGACTGGACCTAATGTGAAAGTTGCTTTTAATAAGAATGGTGGAAGTTTAGGAGAAAGTGGTTCCGTAAATTACCTCTTCGAACGAAAAGGTCGTCTTTTTATTGAACGAACTGTTTCAATTGATGAAGATGAATTGGTGTCGATTGCATTGGAAGCTGGAGTAGAAGACATTGTGTCGACGACTGATGGAATCGAATTGATTACACAACCAACAGACTTCATATTTGTTAAGAAAGCGTTAGAAGAAATAGGTATCGATTGTATTGCAGCAAATATCGAAATGATACCTGCAGTGTATACAGAGTTATCTGTAGAAAATATGAGGCTTTTTGATGCATTAATAGATGTATTAGAAGACGATGATGATGTTCAAGATATTTATCATAATGCTAGTGAGTGACCAATGGCCGCCAATTTAGCGGTCATTTTTTTGTTCATTTGTTAAAATGGTATAAATATCATCATCAAAACATATCCAAGAGAAGAAAATGCGTTCGTATGCTATAATCTACAGTGGATAGCGCTAGGAGGTTATTTCATGTATGACTACATAAAAGGACAAATTACACGCGTAACACCAGAATTTATTACGTTAGAGCAAGGCGGTATTGGTTGGATGATTATGACACCCAATCCATATGCATTCCACAAAACAGAGGATATCCAACAAGTATTTACGCATCTTCATGTTCGGGAAGATATTCAATTACTACTTGGATTTAAAACGTTGGAACAGAGAGAGCTTTTTAAAAAGTTAATTACAGTTTCAGGAATTGGACCTAAAGGCGCTTTGGCGATTCTTGCGAGTGGTATACCTTCACAAGTCATTGGTGCAATTGAACGTGAGGATGAGTCATTCCTTGTGCAATTTCCTGGTGTTGGTAAAAAGACAGCTCGACAGATGATTTTGGATCTGAAAGGTAAGTTACATGACTTATTTAGTGAAAGTGATTTTCCGGATGATGATGTTACATTGTTAACGATGGTTGAGAATGGAGCACTTGATGAAGCACTTTTAGCACTACAAGCGCTTGGATATTCTCAAAGAGAATTAACTAAGATCCAAACGAAGATGGAAAAAGAAGAACTAGATACAGAAGGCTATATGAAATTAGCACTAAAGTTATTATTAAAACAATAAAAAAAGCTACAACTGTTAGAAAGGAGGGTAACAATGGAAGAACGTGTAATATCGGGCGATGTAACAGAATTCGATGAACGCTTTGAACAATCACTGAGACCTCAATTGTTGAAACAATACATTGGACAGGAAAAAGTGAAAGATAACTTAAGTGTTTTTATTGAAGCTGCTAAAGGACGCAACGAGAGCCTCGACCATGTATTGCTGTATGGACCGCCTGGGTTAGGTAAAACAACACTTGCAACTGTCATTGCGAATGAGATGGCCGTTAATGTTCGTATGACCAGTGGACCGGCTATTGAGCGTCCTGGTGATTTAGCGGCGGTGGTGTCGTCGTTGGAACCTGGTGATGTGTTGTTTATCGATGAAATTCATCGGTTGAACCGGTCAATCGAAGAAGTACTTTATCCTGCAATGGAAGACTTTTGTTTAGATATTGTTGTAGGGAAAGGTCCATCGGCACGGTCAATCCGTTTAGATTTACCGCCTTTCACACTTATAGGTGCTACTACGAGGGCTGGCGCATTATCTGCCCCGTTACGTGATCGCTTCGGTGTTCCTTTGCGGTTGGAGTATTATGAAGTCGAACCTTTAAAAGAAATTGTCGTTCGTAGTGCAGGTTTGTTTGAAGTGGCAATTGATGACCAAGCAGCTATTGAAATTGCACGTCGATCTCGTGGAACCCCACGGATTGCCAATCGTCTATTACGTCGTGTGCGTGATTTCGCTCAAGTTCGCGGTGATGGCAACATTACGATAGCGTTAGCGAAAGAAGCGTTACAGATGCTGCAGGTAGATTCTCATGGTCTTGATCATATTGACCATAAACTTATCACTGGAATGATTGAGAGATTCCGTGGTGGTCCTGTTGGCGTAGAAACAATCTCTGCAAGTATAGGAGAAGAGTCTGTAACAATTGAGGATGTTTATGAACCTTATTTGTTACAAATTGGATTCATACAACGAACCCCGCGTGGACGAATTGCGACTCGATTAGCTTATACTCATTTTGGTTACGCGTTTCCGGAAGACGCTGGAAACTAACACAACAATTAAGGGAGAACGTTATAAGATGGATGTTAATGATTTTGACTTTAAATTGCCAGATAATCTGATTGCACAAACACCATTAGAAGATCGGACTGCTAGTCGTTTAATGGTATTGGATCAGCAAACAGGAGATATTCAACATCATCATTTCCGAGATTTAGTAAATGAATTGCAAGCGGGAGATGTGCTAGTCCTAAATGATACGCGCGTTTTACCTGCTAGATTATTTGGTGTGAAAGAAGAAACAGGTGCAACAATTGAAGTTCTTTTATTAAAAGAGTTAAAAGAAAATCAATGGGAAACACTTGTGAAACCTGCAAAGCGTGTCAAAGTAGGGACAATCATTACATTTGCTGATGGTCGTCTCAAAGCGGAATGTACAGCTATACTTGAACAAGGTGGGAGAGTTTTCACATTTTCATACGAAGGAATCTTTTATGAAATTTTAGATGAATTAGGTCAAATGCCTTTACCTCCGTATATTACTGAATCATTGGATGACCAAACTCGCTATCAAACGGTGTTCGCAAAAGAACGTGGCTCTGCCGCAGCTCCTACTGCAGGTCTTCATTTTACAGAAGAGATTTTACAACAGTTACGTGACAATGGAGTGCTCATCGAATTCATTACATTACACGTAGGTTTGGGAACTTTCCGACCAGTCAGTGTGGATTCAATTGAGGAACATACAATGCACTCTGAGTACTATCATGTAACAGCTGAAACTGCCGAAACTATTAATAACGTAAAAGAGCGTGGCGGAAAAGTGATAGCGGTTGGGACTACTTCTGCAAGAACGTTAGAAACGATTGGTACTGCAAATAATGGGAAACTAATTGCTTCTAGTGGATGGACATCTATCTTTATTTTTCCGGGATATACGTTCAGTATAGTAGATGGATTAGTGACAAACTTTCACTTACCAAAATCAACATTAATCATGCTTGTCTCAGCATTGGCATCACGAGATTATGTACTTAAAGCATATAACGAAGCGGTTCAAGAAAACTATCGTTTCTTTAGTTTTGGAGACGCGATGTTCATCAAACCGGCAACTAGGAAGGAATCATAAAAATGTCAGCAATTACTTATGAACACATTAAAACATGTAAACAAACGGGCGCTCGTCTAGGGATTGTCCATACACCGCACGGCTCATTTGAAACTCCTGCATTCATGCCTGTCGGTACGCAAGCGACCGTTAAAACGATGTCACCAGAAGAACTTAAGGAAGTAGGTTCAGGCATTATTTTAAGTAATACGTATCATCTTTGGCTTCGTCCAGGAGAAGACGTCATTAAAGAAGCAGGTGGACTACATAAGTTCATGAACTGGGATCGTCCTATTTTGACTGATTCTGGTGGTTATCAAGTGTTTTCATTGAGCAAGTTTAGGAAGATTGAAGAAGAGGGAGTCCATTTTAGACATCATTTAAATGGTAGTAAACTGTTCTTGAGTCCTGAAAAAGCGATGGAGATACAAAACGCGCTTGGTTCAGATATCATGATGGCTTTTGATGAATGTCCACCGTACCCAGCGACATATGAATATATGAAGGCGAGTGTAGAACGGACATCTAGATGGGCGGCACGTTGTTTAACGGCACATGCGCGTCCTGAGGATCAAGGGTTATTTGGAATTGTCCAAGGGGGAGAATTTGAAGAACTACGTAAACAAAGTGCAAAAGATTTAGTTGCACTTGATTTCCCTGGATATGCGATTGGGGGATTATCTGTAGGTGAACCAAAAGATATTATGAATAGAGTGTTGGAATTTACCACTCCGCTATTGCCCGAAGACAAGCCAAGGTATTTAATGGGAGTAGGGTCACCAGATTCACTTATTGATGGTTCGATCCGTGGTATTGATATGTTTGATTGCGTGTTACCGACACGCATTGCTCGTAATGGGACGTTGATGACGAGTGAAGGTCGTATAAATATTAAGAACGCGAAATTTGAACGGGACTTTAGACCGCTAGATGAGAACTGTGACTGTCACGTTTGCAAAACTTACAGCCGAGCTTATATTAGACATTTAATTCGTGCGGATGAAACGTTTGGTATTCGTCTAACTTCTTATCATAACCTTCATTTCTTGCTCAATTTAATGGAGCAAATACGTGAAGCGATTCGCCAGGATCGTTTAGGTGATTTTCGTGAGGAGTTCTTTGAAAGTTATGGATTTAACAAACCGAATGCAAAAAACTTTTAAATCTTGTATAATGAATAATGTATGAAAGAGAGGGATAAAGATGAATACAGCAGGTTTACTTCAAATCTTGCCTTTTGTTGCGATGTTCGCGATCATGTGGTTCTTATTGATTCGCCCAGCACAAAAGAGACAAAAAGCAACAAAGACGATGCAAAGCAGCTTGAAACGTGGAGATAAAGTCATTACAATCGGTGGTCTACATGGCACAATTGATGCTGTAGATGATACTTCAGTTTTCTTAAAAGTAAATGATGGAACAACATTACAATTCGACAGACAAGCTGTTGGACGTGTAGTTGATTCTAGCGTTGCACTGTAAGAGCTAACAAAAAGAGGTGGTAAGCAAGTCAGATTCAATCTGACAAAGCTTATCACCTCTTTTTTGGGTTGTTTTGGGTATAGTTCAACATTCGATTCGGGTATGCTTTCATGATGAGAGGATGAGCTATTATGAACGACTTATTGACAATTGGTGTACGAACAATTCTACTTTATATTTTACTCGTCATTATTTTACGAATTATGGGCAAGCGTGAAGTGGGGGAACTAAGTGTTATAGATGTAGTCGTTTTTATTATAATGGCTGAAGTGGCAGCATTTTCACTGGATTCCCCAGATAATAAACTGTTGCAATCCATTGTTCCGATTGTGATTTTGCTTTTTATTCAACTGATTTCATCCTACTTTTCACTAAAAAGTAAAAAGTTCAGAGATATTGTAGATGGCGATCCCACTGTCATCATTCAAAAAGGCGTCATTATGGAAAGTGAAATGAGAAAACAACGCTATAATCTTGATGATCTTTTTCAACAATTGCGTGAACAGCAAATTGGTTCTATTCATGAAGTCTCATATGCATACCTGGAGCCCTCGGGTAATTTATCAGTATTTAGGCATGACGATGTTCAACCGGTGCTCTCTTTAGTATCAGATGGTGTTATACAGACGAGTCATCTATTACTTATCGAAAAGACGAATGAATGGCTTGAAAAAGAGTTGAAGTTGTTAGGAATTGATGATGTTAAAAAAGTGTTCTATTGTTCATATGAAAATGACAAATTGTTATATCAATTAAAAGAGGATTACCGATGATTTCGTATGACATTTTTAAACAGAGAATAATCACTAACTTTTAGCTGACCTGCAAAAATGAGGACAACAAAAAGGAATATAGATGTAATAATACATTCAATTGTTAAACTAAAATGACCAATTGGCAAAAATATAGGGCGTATAATGACGGTTAAAATGAAAACTGCATAAGGAACAACGAACGCTGAAAACCCGGTGTCAGTCGATTTGTTTTTACGTAACGTAGCAATGTGTAAAAATGAAGTGATGAGAACGCCGAAGCCTATTGCCAAAACAGCACCAGTTTCTTGTAGTCCAGGCTGAGAAGCAAGTACAAACATGACGGCTAATTTTGCAACACCACCATAAACGGAGTTCATCATACCGGCTTTTGCATCCCCTGTAGCTTGAAGAATTGAATAAAGAGGACTTTGAATATAATAAAAGAAAAATACAGGTGCAAGTAGTGTCATATATTGTCCGCCATTAGAAACGTGGAATAATGATTCGGCAATCGCCTGTCCGTGAATAAAAAAGACTGTTGCCGCAAATGTTCCAGTCAAAGCGGATAGACGGAGAGCCAAGTGAATTCGTTCTTTTAGTTTCTTTGAATTTTGGGAAGCGACAGCACCACTAACTGCTGGTACAAGAACAACGGAAAGAGCATATGGAATAAAAGATGGGAACAACAACAATGGAATAAGTACACCTGATATGATTCCGTACAAAGATGTTGCAGCAACAGCTGTTATTCCTGACAGTGATAACGCACGAAGAAAAATAATGGGTTCTAGAAACCAAGTGAATGTCCCAAACAATCGACTACCTGAAGCAGGAAGAGCGATTGTTAGCAACGGTTCAAAGGGATAACGGCTATGATTTGTTTGAGGAGTAAGATGCTGTTTTTTCTGTTGGGAATATTTATACAACAAATATAAAAGAGAAAGTGCTTCTGCTAAAAAAGTTATTCCCATAGCGTAAGCGGCATTTAATGCAGTATTACCTTCAACGAGCACTGTAGGAAGTAACCATGTTATGAGGATAATTCTGAAAAACTGTTCAATAATTTGTGACCAAGCTGTTTCTTCAATACGTGTAATACCTTGGAAATACCCTCTAATGAGACCGCCGATTGCTGCAATTGGGACGATTGCGATACCGACATATAATGTTGTTGAAGAAGCTAGATTGCCAAGGAGAGTGCCCGATAAGTACGGCACGAATAGAATCGATGCAGGAACGAAGACAATTGTTGTTAAAATTGTAATAACGGTTGCCGTTCTCATGACAGCAGGGATTTTTACAGACTGACTTTTCACATGCAGTTCAGCAACTACTTTTGCTATTGCGATAGGAACGCCAAGCTGAACGAGAGAAAGAAAAAAGATGAAAGCAGGATACGCTGTCATGTATATACCCACGGCTTCCTCACCAGCAATTCGCATGAATTGAATACGAAAAACGAAGCCTAAAAGTTTAGAAAGGAAAACTGCTACCATGAGTACTGCCGTTCCACGAATAAATGAAGACATTCAAACAGCTCCTTCAAAATTCCAGTCTAGAAAAGTAACAAATCGTTAATTGTAAATGGATAAATGTTTTTTCTATAATGTAGTGTATGTCGATAGAAACTAGTTATTCCATTTCAGAAAAGCATTTTAGTATTTTAGCTTTCTGTCCAATTTTATATAATTTGCTATATATATTTATTTTAAACTGTTAATTTTGTATGAATCGATAAAAGATACATTAAAAATCTCCATCGCTTTTGAATTTCTAGTACATGTTACAACGTTATTTGGTATACTACTCATATATTTAAATTAGCTGCTTACAACTTTCTTTGAAAGGATTGAAAATGATGACATTACAATACGCTGAGATATTTCACCATATGCTTCCAGCCATCGAAAGTAAGAAATCAGAATTCCACTTGTATGGTTATACAACAATTACAGAGGAAGAAATTTGGACATACTGCATTCTGAAAAAATGGCGTAAAAAAGATATTGAGACAATGCCAATGCACGAAATCGTAAATGAAATTTTACAAATTACTCCTGCTCAGTTCATGACGTATACACAAGTTGAGGAACAAAGAGGTTCAGATTGGTTCTCGGACTTAAATAGCGATGAGTTACAAATCTTATTGTCACCGAGTAAAAAAGATAATGAGTCTTAAGTAGAATAGAGACGTCTATTTGACAGTTGTTAGTGACTGTTTCATAATAAGAATAGTGTTTTTTGAGTGTACGATCATAGCAATATGCCGTGCCGCTCTATATACAGAGGGGGAAAAAGAACTATGAAAAAACGGGGACGGATAGTTGCGTTCTTATTACTTTTAGTTTTATTAGGTTCGTTAATTGGAACTACAACGAAACCAATTGTGAAAGATGTAAAACTTGGATTAGACCTTCAAGGTGGATTTGAGGTTCTCTATCAAGTAGAACCCTTAAAAAAAGACGGTAAAGAAGTAACGGGAACGATGGTTAGTGATACGGCAAAAGCTTTGCGTAAACGTGTTGATGCAATCGGTGTGAGTGAACCGAATATTCAAATTGAATCGAATAACCGTATCCGTGTTCAACTTGCAGGTGTTCCAGACCAAAAAGCAGCACGTGAATTATTATCTACTCAAGCGAACCTTACATTTAGGGATTCAGATGATGTCGTTTTGTTAGATGGTGATGATTTAAAGCCTGGAAAAGCAAAACCTAATTTTGATGAAAATAATAATCCAGTCGTCACACTTGAAATGAAAGACTCAAACAAATTTGGACAGGTGACAACGACGATATCTAGTAAACCGGTACCAGATAGAGTACTTGTTATATGGTTAGACTTTGAAGAAGGTGTCGACTCCTATAAAGCGGAGATGATGAAAGAAAATCCGAAATTCATTTCAGATCCTCGCGTGAAACAGCCTATTGTTTCTTCAAATGTTGAAATATCAGGGAATTTTACAGTGGAAGAAACGAAGAATTTATCAGCAATTTTAAATGCAGGGGCATTACCTGTTAGTTTAAAAGAAGTCTATTCAACATCTGTCGGTGCACAGTTTGGTGAACAAGCACTAAACAAAACCGTATTAGCTGGTATTGTTGGTATTTCTTTAATATTCATTTTTATGTTGTTGTATTATCGTTTACCAGGTTTTGTAGCAGTCGTAACTTTGTCTGTTTACGTGTATTTAATTTTATATGTCTTTACCGGTATTAATGGCGTTTTAACGCTACCGGGAATTGCTGCGCTAATGCTCGGTGTAGGGATGGCAGTTGATGCCAATATCTTGACATATGAACGTGTAAGAGAAGAATTACGTGTTGGGAAGACGGTTAAAAATGCTTTTACAGCAGGTGCTAAATCGTCATTTACAGCAATTCTCGATGCCAATATTACAACACTTCTAGCAGCAGGAGTTCTATTTATCTTTGGGACAAGTTCTGTTAAAGGTTTCGCAACAATGCTCATTATTTCGATTCTAGCAAGTTTCTTAACAGCTGTTTGGGGTTCACGTGTACTATTAGGTTTATTAGTTCATAGTGGAGTTCTTGATGGGAAAACAAGTTGGTTTGGGATTTCTAAAAGCCGCGTACATGCACCTAAAGAAAAAGTAGAAGCACTCGATCTTACAACAAAATTTGATCGTTTAGATTTTGTTCATAGAAGGAAACTCTTTTACATTATTTCTGCAACGCTGTTGATTGCAGGTGTGGTTATGCTGAGTGTATTTAAACTAAATCTTGGTATTGATTTCTCTGGCGGTACTCGTGTAGAAATACTTTCACAAGACAAGCTATCGAAGAATGAAATTTCAACGTATCTTGATGACATTGGCCATCCTTCGAAAGACATTGTCATTTCTGGAGACAAAAAAAATATTGGTGTTGTCCGATTCGGTGAGGAGTTTTCACAAGAAGACGTCAACAAACTGAAAACGGAAATTGCTAATGACTTTGGTTCTGAACCGAATATTTCAACGGTTTCTAATACAGTAGGTAAAGAATTAGTGAAGAATGCAATATATGCACTACTTATTGCAGGACTTGGAATTATTATCTATGTTGCTTTTCGATTCGAATGGCGTATGGGGTTATCTTCAATCATTGGTTTGCTTCATGATGCTTTCTTCATGGTCGCTTTGTTCAGCATTTTAAGACTGGAAGTTGATATTACATTCATTGCGGCAGTATTAACAATCGTTGGTTATTCAATTAACGATACGATTGTTACATTTGACCGTATTCGTGAAAATATAAAACATCGCGGTAAAATTGATGATGAGAATGAATTAGCCGATATTGTTAACAAATCACTTAGACAAACATTGGGACGATCAGTGAATACTGTACTGACAGTCATACTAGTTGTAACTGCATTATTAGTGCTAGGTGCAGAATCAATTCGTACCTTCTCAATTGCGTTACTTATCGGGTTAATTGCAGGAACATATTCCTCGATTTTCATTTCAGCTCAAATTTGGTTTGATTTGAAACGACGTGAAATTAAGAACAAAGGTTCGATTAAAATTGATAAAGAAAAGAAACAATGGGGATCCGATGAACCAGTTGTATAACAAATAATTCTACAATGCATTATTGTGTAGCAATACGGCGTTATTAATCGAACAGAACAGGGTATACAACTTGTATATTCTGTTCTGTTTTTTCTAAAAGGAGGCGTATATATGAAATTTCAATGGACGTTAGTAGTGGGACTTCTTTTCGCAATTATCATTTCTATTTTCGCAGTTTTAAATGTTGATGCAGTAAAAGTGAACTATGTTTTTGGTGAAACACAATTGCCACTCGTTTTAATTATTTTATTTTCAACTTTATTGGGTGTTATTATTGGAAGTTTATTTTTAACATTTCGTACGATTCAAATGAATAAGCAAATAAAGGACATCCAGAAGAATCTAACCATTAAAGAGCAAACAATTGCTAATCAGCAAAACGAGATTGCAGGGTTACAAAAAATAAACGGTCCAATTGTAGAACAACCAGATCAATCACTGTTTGAATCAACAAATATTGAGTGAAGAAAACAGCTGTAACAGGAGATCCTGTTACAGCGTTTCTTTTCTTCGGAACAGATTGCTAGTTTACTTTCCGTCTGTCTTATTCTCGTCTATAATGGACATAAGGATGTGAACACCATTGATAAAGTCAATGAAAAAATGGTCTGTTGATAGACCCAATCAGTCACAAGTAGAACGCTTAATGAAAGAATTGGATTTGTCATCAATTCAGGCAAAAATCCTCGTTTCCAGAGGTGTTATTGATGTAGAAGAAGTAAAGAATTTCTTATATATGGATGAAAAAGCGATGCATGATCCAATGCTGCTTTATGATATGGAAAAAGCAGTTAATCTCATACAAGAAGCCATCCGTAGCCAGACGTTAATCGCTGTATATGGTGATTACGATGCAGACGGTGTGACAAGTGTTTCTGTATTGATGAGTGCACTTGAGTCGTTGGGTGCTAATTGTTTCTTCCAAATTCCTGATCGATTTGAACACGGCTATGGTCCCAATAAAAAATTGTTCGAAGAACTACATGAAAAAGGGACACAATTAATTATTACAGTAGACAATGGTATTTCCGGCGTTGATGAAGTTGAATTTGCAAAAAGTCTTGGTATGGACGTCGTCATTACTGATCATCATGAAATTGGTGAAGTTTTACCAGCAGCAAATGCGATTATTCATCCAAGACATCCTTTAGGTTCTTATCCATTTGGGGAACTTGCGGGTGTAGGCGTAGCTTTTAAACTGGCAAGTGCACTATTAGATAGGGTTCCCATGGAATTATTAGAATTAGTTGCAATCGGAACAGTTGCTGATTTAGTGCCATTACATGGGGAGAATCGTTATTTTGTAAAAGAGGGAATCAAGATACTAAGATCATCAAATCGCCCAGCTATAAAAGCACTCTCACGTATTGCAAGTACTGAACAATCTCAACTGACTGAAGAGTCAATTGGATTTATGATTGCACCACGTCTGAACGCTGCCGGACGATTAGGTAGCGCAGCGCCGGCTGTGGAACTTTTAATGACACAAGATGCTGAACTAGCTAAAATGCTAGCTAGTGAATTAGACTCCTTAAACAAAGAGCGGCAAGCAATTGTTTCTACCATTAATGATGAAGCGAAAGAAATCATTTCAAAACAATATGGAGATGCAACACCCTATATTTATGTAGTTGCAGGTGAAGGATGGAATGCGGGCGTTGTTGGAATTGTGTCTTCTCGTATAACTGAAAAATATAATCGTCCTTCTATCGTTCTGTCAATTGACAAAGAAACGGGATTAGCTAAAGGTTCTGCGAGAAGTATTGAAGGTTTTGATTTGTATGCGGAACTTTCGAAGAATAAGCATCTCTTGCCTCACTTTGGAGGACATCAAATGGCGGCGGGAATGTCATTAGCCGTTTCTGATGTAGATGAGTTACGCAGTAATTTAAACGAACAAGCAAAGCAAGTTTTGACTACAGAAATGATCGTTCCTAAATTGAATATAGATGTGCCGCTAACATTAGAAGAGATAGATGTTTCAGTACTTGAATCATTAGAATTGTTACGTCCTTTTGGAATGGACTTTCAGAAACCACTCTATTTAGTAGAAAATCTATCTGTTGTGACAACTCGAAAGATTGGAGCGGCAAAAAACCATATGAAATTGGAACTTCAAGATAATGAAGTTTCTTTAGACGCGATCGGATTTAACTTAGGTCATATTATTGATGAGATGTCTCCGACATTAAAAGTATGTGTCGTTGGGGACTTGCAAGTAAATGAATGGAACGGCAATAAGAAAGCCCAAATGCTAATCTCAGATCTTAAATCTGACGAATGGCAACTCTTTGATTTGCGAGGAATAAATGAGCCTTCCAGATGGATAGGAACTGTTCCAGAAGAGGATACTGTACTTGTTGCATTTCAACAGTTAACAATTGATTACTTTGGCACAATGTTAAATGGCAGAGAAATTTTTCTATTTGATGAAAATAAACTACAGAAATCTTCATCAATCGTTTTAGTAGATATTCCTTATGACAGTAATCATTTAATGACACTTGTGAACAATACTCAACCTGATCGTATATATGCGCATTTTCATACGAGCGAATCTGTTTATTTTGATGGGATTCCTAATCGAGAACAATTTGGATGGTATTTTACTTTCTTGAAAAAAAGAAATAAATTTGACCTTCATAAAAATAGTGAACAGCTAACGCAACATAAAGGTTGGAAAAAAGACACAGTTTATTTCATGTCACAGGTGTTTTCCGAGCTAGGATTTGTTACTATAGAAGATGGTTTCATTTCTGTTTTGGAAACAGGAGAGAAGCGAGATCTATCAGAAGCACCTTCTTACAAAGAAAGGGAACGACGGATTGAGTTAGAAAAGTTATTGCTATATGCATCCTATTCTGAATTGAAAAGTTGGTTCGAAACAATTAGGAACGTGTCGATTACTGGGGAGGAACAATAATGAACTTGAAAGACTATGTTACAATCGTACCGAATTATCCAAAGGAAGGAATTAGTTTTAAAGACATTTCTACGATTATGGATAATGGTGAAGCTTATAAATTTGCAACGGATGAAATCGTTAAATTTGCCAAAGAAGTGAAAACAGATATTATCGTTGGTCCTGAAGCGCGTGGATTCATTATTGGTTGTCCGGTTGCCTATGCATTAGAGGCGGGATTTGCACCCGTTCGCAAACCTGGAAAATTACCACGTGAAACGATTGACGTTGAATACGATCTTGAATATGGTAAAGACAAGCTTACAATTCACAAAGATGCCATTAAACCCGGTCAACGCGTTCTTATTGTTGATGATTTACTGGCGACTGGTGGAACTGTTGGAGCAACAATCGAACTTGTCGAAAAACTAGGTGGTGTAGTAGCTGGTTGCGCTTTCATTATTGAATTATCATACTTAAATGGTCGTGAAAAATTAAAAGGTTATGATATGCGTTCACTTATCACTTATTGAATAGAAAAATCCTCCGTAACATAAACGGAGGATTTTTTTATTCACATCTCTTTACTTTCAATAGCATTTATACATACAATAGAACAATATACATTTTTATGTGAAAAAGGTCGAGAGGGGTACAAACATGGCGAAAAATCGTGACATGACAGCTGAAGAAATCTTCACAATTGTCGCTTCCTATATGAATGAAGAACACGTAGCTTTCGTCAAAAAAGCCTATGAAGCTGCTAAGACAGCGCATGTAGGTCAATTTAGAAGTTCTGGTGAAGCGTATATTCTTCATCCAGTCCAAGTTGCCGGTATCCTTGCAGAACTGGAAATGGACCCGTCAACAGTTGCAGCTGGTTTTCTCCATGATGTCGTAGAAGATACAAATATAAGCAGAGAAGATATCATTCAAGATTTCGGTGAAGAAGTTGCAATGCTTGTTGATGGTGTAACGAAGCTCGAAAAATTAAAATATAAATCAAAAGAAGAAAAGCAAGCAGAAAATCATCGTAAGATGTTTATTGCTATGGCCCAGGATATTCGTGTCATCCTTATTAAATTAGCGGATAGACTTCATAATATGCGTACACTTAAACATGTCTCCGAAGAAAAACAACGAAGAGTTGCTGCAGAAACTCTTGAAATCTTTGCACCCCTTGCACATCGACTTGGAATATCTGCGATTAAATGGGAACTAGAAGATACAGCTCTTCGATATTTGAATCCTCAGCAATATTATAGAATTGTCAATCTAATGAAAAGAAAACGAGTAGAACGTGAGAATTATTTAGAAAATGTCATGGAACAAATTAAGAACGAAATATCGGATGTAGGCATAGCGGCAGAGCTGTCTGGACGTCCGAAACATTTGTATTCCATTTATCGCAAAATGGTCATTCAGAAAAAAGAATTCAATGAAATTTACGACTTGCTTGCGGCCCGAATTATCGTATCTAGTATTAAAGATTGTTATGCAGTGTTAGGAATTATTCATACTCTATGGAAACCAATGCCGGGTAGATTTAAAGATTATATTGCGATGCCAAAACAAAATCTTTATCAATCTCTTCATACAACAGTAGTTGGACCTGCTGGTGATCCACTTGAGGTACAAATTCGCACACAAGAAATGCATAAAATTGCAGAGTTTGGGGTTGCGGCACACTGGGCCTATAAAGAGGGCAAAACTTTATCTGATAACCCAAGTGATATCGATTCAAAATTAACATGGTTTCGTGAAATATTAGATATTCAAAATGAGTCCTCTGACGCAGAAGAATTTATGGAATCACTTAAATTTGATTTGTTTTCGGATATGGTTTACGTTTTTACACCAGAAGGGGATGTAATGGAATTACCTGCTGGTTCCGTCCCCATTGACTTTGCATATCGAGTACACTCTGAAGTAGGTAATCGAACAATTGGAGCAAAAGTTAATGGCAAGATGGTTCCTCTTGATTGTGTACTATCAACGGGAGATATCATTGAAATCCTAACATCTAAACAATCATTTGGGCCAAGTCGTGACTGGCTTAAAATTGCAAATACATCTCAAGCGAAAAATAAAATACGTCAATTTTTTAAGAAGCAGTTAAGAGATGAGAATATTATTAAAGGTCAAGAAATGATTGAGAAGGAAATTAAGGCCAAAGATTATGAATTAAAAGAAGTGCTAACGAAAGAAAATATCAATCGTACAATTGATAAGTTTAGCTTTACTTCAGATGAAGATATGTATGCTGCAGTAGGTTTTAATGGTGTAACTGCGCAACAAGTTGTCAATCGGTTAGCGGAAAAAGTGCGTAAAGAACGCGAACAACAACAAACGATTGATAAAATCGTTTCAGACATGAAAATACCTACACCTGAAAGAATGACTGAGTCAGGTGTTATCGTTAAAGGAATTGATAACTTACTCATTCGACTATCCAAATGTTGTAATCCTGTGCCTGGAGATGAAATTGTTGGTTTCATAACGAAAGGGCGTGGCGTTTCTGTCCATCGTACGGATTGTCCGAATATCATAACGAACGATGAAGAAAGTGATCGGATTATTGATGTAAATTGGGCATTAGGTTCATCTGACTTTAAAAAAGAATTTCAAGTCGACATTGAAATCTCAGCCTTTGATCGAGAAGGTCTGTTGAATGAAGTCATGATGGTCGTTGCTGACACGAAAACACCAATAGTAGCGGTTAGCGGAAAAGCAGATCGTGATAAAATTGCACGTATTCATATGACTATAAAAATTACAGACATTGCACATCTCACTAGAATTGTAGAGAGAATTAAACAAATTAAGGATATCTATTCTGTTCAACGTATCATTCACTAACTGGGAGTTGACTTTATGAAAGTTGTTCTTCAAAGGACAGGCCCGGCAACAGTAGTTGTCGAAGAGAAAGTGATTGGCTCAATTCAAAAAGGTTATATGCTACTCGTTGGCGTTACGCATACTGATACAGAAGAAGATGCGAAATATTTAGCAAAGAAAATTGCGGAATTACGTCTATGGGAAGATGATGATGGCAAGATGAATCATTCGATCATTGAGGTAGGTGGAGAAATCTTATCGATATCACAATTTACTTTGTATGCTAATTCAAGAAAAGGTAGAAGGCCGAGTTTTATTGAAGCTGCAAAACCCGAGTATGCAGAACCAATTTGGGAGACGTTTAACTTGTTGCTTGAACAGCAAGGAATCCATGTTGAAACAGGTATATTTGGTGCGACGATGGAAGTTTCTTTAACGAATAATGGACCTGTTACAATTGTTCTTGATACAAATGAGTAATTCTACATCAAAAGAGCGAATTCTCTTACGTTAAAAATGTAGATGGACAATAAATGACGTTGGTGAAAAAATCTGCTTCTCAAAAAAACGAGAAACGGATTAAAATTTCCTAACGTCATTTTTTCTATATCGGTATAATTCCTGGCGTGGTCCATTTTGGAAAGACGACTAAAATACTTCGCTACTTTATTTGAAAAAGAACCGAAAAGGATCGCTTGCTGATTATTCATCAGTAAGCGATCCTTTTCTAATAAGTGAAAGTAGTATGTTATTTAGTAGTATCAAAATAGTTTAATAGACCTTTGTAAATACCGTGTGCCGCTTGCTCGCGGAACATCTTTGTCGTCATTGTTCTTTCTTCATTAGGATTAGATAAGAAACCGAGTTCTATAAGGACAGCATTCTGTTTGTTTTCACGTAATACTAAATAATCTGCTGGTTGCGTTCCGCGATTTCTTAACGTAATAGATGATTCTAATCCTTTATTTATTTTTGATGCTAATGCTTTTTGATGAGAGTGTGTGTAGAACGTTGTAAAGCCAGTTACTGATTGATCCGGGTTGGAATCATAGTGAATGCTAATGAATGCGTCAGCAGCAGCTTGATGACTTATAGAAACCCTTTTGCGAAGGGGGATATAATTGTCTGATTCACGAGTCACTACTACATTTGCTCCTGCTGCCTTTAACTTTGATGCAAGCAGCTCTGCTGTTAGTAATGTAATATCTTTTTCATCAGTACCTGATGAGCCAGTTGTTCCGCGGTCATTTCCACCGTGACCAGGGTCGACAACAATTGTTAATCCTTTTAAAGTGCCGGGCACACGAGCTGTCTTCTTTTGTTTTGGTTGCTTTTTTTGTGGAGCAATATCATCTGTTGAAATGACCCAATTGGCTATAAAAGCAGATTGTCCGTTTGGTAAGGTGATTTCATACCAGTCACCAGATTTGTTTACTACTGTAAACTTTTCACCAGCATTTGCTCGAAGAACAATTTCGGACGAAGTCGTTGCTTCTTTACGAATATTCGTACCTTCTGAAAGAACGGTTACACTTTTGGGGAAATTATTTGTCTGTTTTGATTCTACTTTAGAGTTATTAGAAAGGGTAGATGAGAGTGTACCGTGGAATACATACACCCAACCTTCTTTCTTATCTGAAATTGATAGTTGTAACCAGTTACCATCGATTTGTTTAACAGGATAAGATTCACCTTTATGTACTAGTCCAATTTTTTTTGATTGTAAATCTGCATTTTTCCTAACATTTAATGCATCTACTGAAACAGTAAATGCTTGGTCAGTTACTTCGTTTTCTTTATCGTTTTGTACTTTTAAACTAGCGGAGGGATTAATATAATCTGAATGTACCCAACCAATCAAACCATTAAAGGAAATTGAGACCCAAAGTCCGTCAGTATCAATTTGAACACCTTCATCACCAGCCTGCATACGACCGACGACTGCAGAACCTGTAGAGGGACCTGAACGGATATTTAGTTGGTTCACCTTAGAAACAATAATAGTGTTCGTTTGTTCATTTTTTTTGTCTGATTTTGTTAACCAGGACGCAATCCAACCAATCTTACCGTCAATTTTAACTTGTAACCAATCTGCCTTTTTCGCGACAACATCAACACGGTCACCTTTTTTTAACGAGCCAATAACTGAATATGTTAAACCAGGACCTGAACGGACGTGAAGAGAAGGTGTATCTACAACTGTTTCTTCACCTTTCGCATATGTATGGGGTGCCGTTTCAATAATTGTGAAAATAAGTATAATTGCGAGAAATAATTTAACGACTTTCGACAAATTAATACCCTCCTTTCATTCCATTGTAGAAGTTTTCAACAAAAAAAACTACAATAAAATGAAAAAGGTTGACACTCAACTAAAGAATCATTAAGATTATGTGTAACTTAAGATTGAATTTAACCGATGACATGGAAAGTAATTGCATGATGGACTGACTAGAGAGGGATAGACGTGGCTGAAATCTATCCTACAGACATTGGCGATGAAAAACACCATCGAGGATCCACACTGAACAAAATTATTTCAGTAGGTGTGGACGGAACCGGCCGTTATCCGTGTTATGAGTGGGCGTGTAGAAAGATTACGTCAATTTGGGTGGAACCGCGGAAGCTATTAAAGCTCTCGTCCCTTGCAAATGCAAGGGATGGGGGCTTTTTCTATTTATTTTAAGGAGGAATTCTGATGAACTTTAAAGTGCCAAGAGGAACTCAAGATATTTTACCGTCAGAAACATGGAAGTGGCAACAGGTAGAAAAAATTATTGATACAGCTTGTGATGTGTTTCGTTATAAAGAAATTCGTACACCCATTTTTGAACAGACTGATTTGTTTCAACGACTTGTCGGCGATACAACGGATATTGTTCAAAAAGAAATGTATACATTCACAGACAAAGGTGATCGGTCATTGACTCTACGACCCGAAGGAACTGCTTCAGTCGTTCGTTCGTTCGTTGAAAATAAAATGTTTGGTTACGCAGATCAACCTGTAAAACTATATTACACTGGTCCAATGTTTCGCTATGAACGTCAACAAGCTGGTCGCTATCGTCAATTTGTTCAATTTGGTGCAGAAGCAATTGGTAGTGCAGATCCAGCAATTGATGCAGAACTGATTACTTTAGCCATGGATGTGTATAAACGCACAGGTTTAAAACAGTTAAAACTCGTAATAAATTCACTAGGGGATACTGAATGTCGATCGGCTCACAAGGAGGCGCTTGTAAATCATTTCACGCCACATATAGCAGAATTTTGTTCAGATTGTCAGTCGAGACTTGAAAAGAATCCTTTACGAATTCTAGATTGTAAAGTTGATTATGAAAATCCATTAATTGCGTCAGCACCTTCACTTGCGAACTATTTAAATGAAGAGTCGGCAAACTACTTTTCAGAAGTTAAAAAGTATTTAACAGAAGCCAATATTCCGTTTGAAGTTGATCCTACACTTGTGAGAGGACTTGATTATTACAATCACACGGCTTTTGAAATAATGAGTACTTCTGAAGGTTTTGGAGCGATTACAACGCTTTGCGGTGGGGGTCGTTATAACGGTCTTGCAGAGGAGATTGGTGGTCCTTCTGCGCCAGGTATTGGATTTGCGATGAGTATCGAGCGGTTACTACTTGCGTTAGATGCTGAGGGGATAGCGTTAGTAAATGAGTCAGAACTAGACGTTTATATTGTTACCTTAGGTGAAAGTGCTCGTCAACCAGCCTTCAGTATATTAAGAAGACTTCGCAATGAAAATATCCGATCTGATATGGATTATATGGATCGGAAAATGAAGGCGCAAATGAAGTCAGCCGATCGATTACAAGCGAAATTCGTTATTATAATTGGAGAAGATGAGGTAGCAGAAGATGTAGTACAACTGAAAACATTGTCCAATGGTGAACAAGAAAAAATCGCGATGACTGATTTACTTCAATTATTAAAGAACAATTTAGCATAAGCGTATTAAGAAAGCTTTATATAAACTGAGAGGCGGATGAATACAATGCAACGAACACATTATTGTGGTGAATTGACGGAGCAGCAAATAGGAGAAACCATTACACTCAAAGGATGGGTTCAAAAGAGAAGGGACCTTGGAGGACTTATCTTCGTCGATTTACGGGACAGAGCCGGAATAGTGCAAACTGTGTTTAATCCTGCAATTTCAAAAGAAGCGCTAGAAATTGCCGATAAACTTCGCAATGAATTCGTTGTGGAACTAACAGGTAAAGTCATTGAGCGTGAAGATAAACAGAAAAACAAAAATATGAAAACAGGTTCAATTGAAATACAAGTAGAAGATATTGTGATTATAAATAGTGCGAAAAACCCACCTTTCATAATTGAAGACGATACAGATGTTAGTGAGGAGATTAAACTTAAATATAGATATTTAGATTTACGCCGCCCTCAACTTGCGAAAACATTTAAAATGCGTTCAGACATTTCTAAAACGGTTCGGAACTTTTTGGATGGCGAAGGTTTCCTTGAAGTAGAAACACCTATTTTAACGAAATCTACACCTGAAGGCGCCCGCGATTATCTTGTTCCAAGTCGTGTTCATGAAGGTGAGTTTTATGCACTTCCACAATCACCCCAGTTATTTAAACAAATGCTTATGGTGTCAGGGTTTGACAGGTATTATCAAATTGCTCGTTGTTTCCGTGATGAAGACTTACGTGCTGACCGTCAACCTGAATTTACGCAAATTGATATGGAAATGAGTTTCATGTCAATGGAAGAAATCATTGCGATAAATGAAAAATTAATGAAAAAGATTATGAAAGATGTAAAAGGGATAGATATTTCGATTCCATTCAATCGTTTGCCATATGATGAAGCGATGGCACGCTTTGGCTCTGACAAACCGGATACGCGTTTCGAAATGGAGTTAACGGATGTTTCAGATCTTGTTCAAAACTCATCATTTAAAGTCTTTTCTGGAGCTATTGAAGCTGGTGGCCAAGTAAAGCTAATTAATGTGAAAGACGCGGCAGATAATTACTCTAGAAAAGACATTGATGCACTTGGAGAGTTTGCTGGGCGGCATGGCGCAAAAGGGCTTGCTTGGTTAAAAGTAGATGGTGAAGGACTTAAAGGTCCAATTGCTAAATTTTTTGAAGAACAAGAAGCGAATTCACTCATAGAAGCTGCAAATGCGGAAGCGGGCGACTTACTTCTATTCGTAGCTGATAAAAAATCAGTAGTTGCAGACGCACTTGGTGCACTCCGTATGAAAATGGGTAAAGAATTGAATTTAATTGATGAGACTCAATTCAACTTCTTGTGGGTAACTGATTGGCCATTATTTGAGTATGATGAAGAAGATGGTCGTTACTATGCTGCACATCACCCGTTTACGATGCCCGCGAATGTTGAGGAACTTATAGCAAGTCCCCAAACAGTGAAAGCACAAGCTTACGACTTAGTATTAAACGGCTATGAATTAGGCGGAGGTTCATTACGAATTTACCAACGTGATGTTCAAGAACAAATGTTTAAAGCATTAGGTTTCACTGAAGAAAAAGCTTACGAACAGTTTGGTTTTCTGTTAGATGCATTTGAATATGGGACTCCACCACATGGCGGGATTGCATTTGGTTTGGATCGTATTGTCATGTTATTATCAGGATCAACAAACTTACGCGATACAATTGCATTTCCAAAAACGGCAAGTGCAAGCTGTTTGTTGACATCTGCACCTGATAAAGTCGATACTGCACAACTATCTGAGTTAGGCATACAAATCGCAACCAACAAATAAAAAGTCCTATAGCAATGTTGTGGTAATATTCGATCAATTGAGTTCTCAAGTTGAAGAAGCATTGAAAATGTGCTAATATAAAGCTAATACGAATCCTGGAGTGTTCGTTAGTTGCCAATCAGTTTTGACCGAACACTAAATCGTCGGGAGTCTGCATTTCGATTCGGATGTCATGCCTTTCATCGGGACTTCAAATGAACCGTATAGGACACCCACCTGCTTAAAGCGGGATCAAAACGATACTACAAAAGACGGCACAATCGGGATTCGTTCTGATTTAATTGAAACGCCCCCTCTGTAATACGGAGGGGGCTTTTATGAGCAATGAATAGTAAACGTACGAACATAGAAAGGCGGTATTTTTTTGTTACATCAATTTTCTAGAAACGAATTAGCAATTGGTGCTGAAGGTGTCAAACGCAATCGAAATACGACGGTAGCAATTCTGGGGATAGGTGGTGTCGGTTCGTTTGCTGCAGAGGCATGTGCTAGAAGTGGCATCGGAAGAATTATACTTGTCGATAAAGATGATATAGATATTACAAATGTAAACCGTCAACTGGTCGCTTATTTATCTACAATTGGTCGTCCTAAGACAGAAGTGATGGAAGAACGAATTCGAGATATAAATGAAGACTGCGAAGTAATTTCTTTACACATGTTCTATACAGAAGAAACAGCAGACAAATTCTTTAGTTACAAACCCGATTACGTAATAGATGCTTCAGATACAATTAGTTATAAAATACATCTCATTAAAGAATGTCTAATTCGAGACGTGAAAATCATATCGAGTATGGGTGCTGCAAACAAAGTAGATCCGACACGATTTAAAATTGCTGACATTTCAAGAACGCATACGGATCCTGTGGCTAAAGTCATTCGAGTAAGATTGCGCAAGGAAGGTATACATAAAGGGGTTCCAGTTGTTTTTTCTGACGAAAGTCCAATTGTTGTAAAGGAGGATGTTGTAGGAACAGTAGGTAAGCCAGATGCCACGATCCGCAAAGCGCAAATGCCACCAGCATCAAATGCTTTTGTACCCTCAGTAGCTGGCCTTGTGTGTGCAAGTTGGGTCATGAATGATATTGTTTCTGATATGCCAATTAAAAGAGTAAAAGATGCAGATTGACATATAAAGTAATGTATAAACGAATACGGGGCTAAAAAATGATCCACAAGTAACAAAACATTTTTTTAATGGGTTGTTAAACGTATAAGCTGGAAATGTCGTTTAACAATCAATTAGTCATTGACTAACTAGCTATAAAGGGTTATTGTGACTATATATATAGTCCTGTTTTGGGCGAAAGAGAGGGATGACTACGATGACAAATCAACAAGGCATATTGTTGGAAAGTGGTACAAATGAACTAGAAATCATAGAATTCCAAATGGGGAATAATCGGTACGGTATAAATGTTATCAAAGTCAAAGAAATTATTTTACCAATGCCAGTTACTCCGATACCGCATGCTCATCCAGCGATTGAAGGGATTATTCAATTACGCGGTGAAGTACTTCCAGTCATCAATATGGAAAAAGTATTAGGAATGCCACCTTCAACAAATAAAAGTGAGGAGAAATATATTGTTGCTGCATTTAACAGACAACAAGTAGTTTTCCATGTTCATAACGTTACTCAAATTCATCGTATTTCATGGGATAGAATCGAAAAACCAAATGATATTTACACATCTAACGATTCACAAGTTATTGGCGTCATTAAACAAGAAGGCGAGATGTTATTGCTTCTTGATTTTGAAAAAATCATAGTAGACATTAATCCTGATACTGGGATTAGTGTAGATCAAGTGAAAAAACTAGGGAAACGTGACCGTTCAGAAAAACGCATCATCGCTGCAGAAGATTCGCCATTACTTAGAGAGTTACTTCATGACACGCTGAATGAAGCTGGTTATGTTAATGTAGAATTTTTTGAAAATGGAAAAGACGCACTGGGCTATTTAGAAAGCATTGTTGCGGAAGGTGAAAATGTATCTGAAGAAGTAAACTTGGTCATTACAGATATCGAAATGCCACAAATGGATGGTCACCATTTCACAAGAAGAATTCGTGATAATCATGAACTTGCGCAGTTACCGATTATTATTTTCTCTTCATTGATCACAGACGAATTGTTGCATAAAGGACTTTCTGTTGGAGCGAATGCTCAAATTAGTAAGCCCGAAATTGCAGAATTGGTATTGAAAATTGATGAATTGATATTGTGAGCATTAGAAATATAAAAAAACGATTACTTTTATTTTAAAAGTGATCGTTTTTTTTTATGGTTCAGAATAATATTTTCTCGTAATATAATTATGTAAACTATATTGTTGTTAAATACCGTTATTAAAGAAAAGACAGTGAAAAAGTAAGCACTTTTCACTGTCTTTTCTTTTTAAATCCTTTTAACTTCTCATAGATTGCAGCCATTTTCTTCTCTTCACCCGCATGGACGGGTTCGTAAAACTCGATATTTCGAATTTTGTCGGGTAAGTAGTGTTGGTTTGCCCAACCACCAAATGAACCGACAGGCGTTGAATGGGGGTATATGTAGCCGACATGACCCAAGTCTGCTGCACCTTTATAATGTGTATCTCGTAAATGGAGAGGTATATCTCCAGTTTTTCCAGCATTAATCGCTGCGACCGCGGAATCAAACGCTTTGTAAGCAGAATTTGATTTAGAAGCTAGACACATTTCGATGACTGCATTTGCTAACGGTATTCGTGCTTCAGGCATACCTAGTCTGACGGCTGCTTCTGTTGCAGCTAACACATGTGGACCAACTTCTGGAGAGGCGAGTCCGATATCCTCATACGCCATGACAAGTAACCGTCGTGAAACTGCTACTAAGTCGCCAATTTCGAGTAGATGTGCCAGATAATAAATACCCGCATTTACATCACTTCCACGAACGGATTTTTGTAGAGCGGATAATAAATTATAGAAATGTGAACCTTTTTTATCCCCAAATAATCCTATCCTGCCTAATAGGTTATCGATCAACCACTCTTCGACAACAATCTTTTCATCTATTTCGTCACTTGCAGAAATCGTCGACTCAAGAACAGTCAATGCTTTACGGGCATCACCGTTGACTCCTTCAGCAATTTTATTAATTTGATCAGGTGTTATTTCTATTGCCATTTTACCCAAACCACGCTCTTCATTAGACAAAGCTCTTGTTAAAAGTTCAACAAGATCACTAGGTTCCAAGCGCGTTAATTGCCGGATTTCGCCACAGCGAGAACGGATGGCAGGATTTACATCATGATAGGGGTTTTCAGTCGTTGCCCCTATTAAAACAATTGCACCACTTTCGACATGAGGTAGCAATGTGTCTTGCTGGAGTTTATTGAACCGGTGGATTTCATCGAGGAATAGAAGAACTTTCCCTGTAATTCTAGACTCTGCAACAACACCTTCGATGTCTTTTTTACCAGAAACAGTTGCATTCAATGCTATGAAAGGTAGATTACTAGAACCGGCAATTGCATATGCCAATGACGTTTTGCCAATGCCAGGTTCTCCATAAAGGAGCATTGAAGGGACATGACCTTTCTTGACCATTTTATAAAGAGCGGTTTTTTCTCCAATGATCTCTTTTTGTCCAGCTATTTCATCTATTGTTGTCGGTCTCATTCGATAGGCTAATGGTTCATTGTTCAATACACTCACTCCTTGTAGAACTGTTCTTCTATTATACACGTCCGATATAACGAAATCATTTTAAGCGGGCTATAGCAACAAATATGCTATACTATCATGAAGCAATTGTAGATAAAGGACGGGATTATAAATGAAGATATCGACAAAGGGACGTTACGGTTTAACAATCGTTGTTGAACTCGGTTGTCATTATGGTGATGGACCACTTCCACTTAGGAAGATTGCGGAAGATCAAGGTCTATCTGAAGCATATTTAGAACAATTAATACCGCCATTAAGAAACCAAGGTATTGTGAAAAGTATTCGCGGAGCTTATGGGGGATATAAGCTTGCGAAGGCGCCAGAAGAAATAACTGCTGGTGATGTAATTCGAATTCTTGAAGGCCCTATTCAAGTAGTTGAAGGTTTAGATGAATCAGATATGCCTCAACAAGAACTATGGAAACGTATTGGTGATGCAGTACGAGAAGTTCTTGATACGACGACAATCGCAGACTTAATGAAGTCTAGTCAAACAAAAACGATAGACGGATATATGTTTTACATTTAAAAGGAGTATGTTATGAAAACAATTTATTTAGATCATGCAGCTACGACACCTATCCATCCAGAAGTAAGCGCATTATACGCGACCGAACTTAATCGCTTATACGGAAACCCATCGAGTATACACAGCATAGGACGCGAAGCGAGAATGGCATTGGATGAAGCGCGTAAAACGTTTGCTTCTTCCATACATGCAGAACCGACAGAGATTATATTCACTTCAGGCGGTTCTGAAGCGGATAATATGGCTGTATTTGGTACAGCTAGCGCAATGAAAGAAAAGGGTAATCATATTATCACAACAGCAATCGAACATCATGCTGTGTTAAATCCATGCAAACAATTAGAAAACCAAGGTTTTGAAGTAACCTATTTAGAAGTGAATGAAAATGGACAAATTACTGCGGATCAAGTCAAAAAAGCTTTACGTCCATCAACGATTCTTGTATCAATTATGCTAGGTAATAATGAAGTAGGTACAATTCAACCAATTAAAGAAATTGGCGCAATGTTAACTGACCATCATGCAGTTTTTCATACAGACGCAGTTCAAGCTTATGGTCTTATACCTATAAATGTAACTGAACTTGGAGTCGATTTATTATCGGTTTCAGCTCATAAATTAAATGGACCCAAGGGCATTGGTTTCTTATATCAACGAAAAGGAATTAATACACTTCCGCTTTTATATGGTGGAGAACAAGAGCGCAAAAGACGCGCGGGAACTGAAAATGTCCCCGGAGTTGTTGCATTTGCGAAGGCGGTTACTATCGCCCAACAAACGATGACGGAAACAATTGAAAAATACGCTAGCTTTGAGAGCGAAATACGAACGGTTTTAGTTGATGCAAAAATTGATTTCACCATAAATGCAGGTACAGTAAATAAATTGCCTCATATATTAAATATTAGTTTTTCAGGGATAGATATTGAACAATTACTTGTAAATCTTGATCTTGATGGGATTGCAGTTTCTAGTGGCTCTGCATGTACAGCAGGATCATTGGAGCCGTCTCATGTGTTATCAGCAATGTTTGGCACAACGTCACCTCAAATTAGGAATTCAGTCCGTTTTAGTTTTGGTTATGGCGTATCTAATGAGGATATTACGATGGCGGCATCAAAGACAGCTGCCATTATAAAAAGACTAGTGAAATGAATAGATAAAGGATGAGAAAAATGAGGGATTTAAAATCACCAGAAAATACGCGTGTAGTTGTTGGCATGTCTGGCGGGGTTGACTCGTCCGTTGCAGCTCTACTATTGAAAGAACAAGGATATGACGTCATCGGTATTTTTATGAAAAACTGGGATGATACAGACGAGTTTGGTGTATGCACCGCAACAGAAGATTATGAAGATGTTATTAGTGTGTGCAATGAGATAGGTATTCCGTATTATGCAGTGAATTTTGAGCAACAATATTGGGATAAGGTATTCACATACTTTTTAGAAGAATATAAAGCAGGTAGAACGCCTAATCCAGATGTTATGTGCAATAAAGAAATAAAGTTTAAAGCGTTTATGGAGCATGCGATGAGTCTAGGGGCAGATTATCTTGCAACGGGTCACTATGCACAAATTATAGAAGTAGATGGCGGAGTAGCGATGCATAGAGGATTGGATTCAAATAAAGATCAAACCTATTTTCTGAACCAACTTACACAGGAACAGCTCGGAAAAGTAATGTTTCCAATCGGTTCGATGGAAAAGAGTGCAGTCAGAGCGAAAGCTGTAGAAGCTGGATTAACGACTGCTGCCAAAAAGGATTCCACGGGTATTTGTTTCATCGGTGAACGAAACTTTAAAGAGTTTTTAGGCCAGTATCTACCGGCACAACCTGGTGAAATGAAAACAATGGATGGAATTACAATGGGGCGTCACGATGGCTTGATGTATTATACAATTGGCCAACGTCACGGGTTAGGAATTGGAGGAGCAGGAGAGCCTTGGTTTGTAATAGGTAAGAATCTTGAAACAAATGTGCTTCTCGTTGGTCAAGAATTTCACAACGATGCTTTATACTCTGATAGTCTAACGGCGATTGATGTTGCATTCTCAACAGTTCGAGAACTGCCCGATACATTTACATGTACAGCGAAGTTCCGATATCGTCAGCCAGACACAAATGTAACAGTTGAAAGACAGCCTAACGGTCAAGCAATTGTTCATTTTGAGCAATCTGTGAGAGCGATAACGCCAGGACAGGCAGTCGTTTTTTACGATGGTGAAGAATGTTTAGGTGGCGGAACAATTGATACGGTTATTAAAAATGGTCAACAACTAGATTATGTTGGATGAGGAGTTTAATAAAATGGAATACAACGAAATAGGCATAGCAGCTCTACAAGAAGGTTCTTATGAAAAGGCTGTTGAAGCATTCATGAAGGCTGTTGAACAAGACCCAGCAAGTGCTGTCGGTTACATCAATTTAGGAAATGTATTTGCTTCACTCGGTGATGCTGAAAAAGCTGAACCATTTTTTCAAAAAGCGATTACATTAGATGAAGAAGCAGGAACCGCGTTTTATGGTCTTGCTAACCTTTATTACAATAAAGAGCGCTTTGAAGAAGCGGCGAAATTATATGAAAAAGCGCTTAGTAAAGGTGTTAAAGAAGCAGATGTCTACTTTATGCTAGCAAAAAGTCTAGAACGTTCAGGAGAGAACAAGCTTGCATTACCTTATATGCAAAGAGCAGCAGAACTTTCGCAAGAGGATATAGAAATACACTTGTCTTTTGGAATTATTTTAGCGAATATGGAATTGTTTGAGGAAGCAAGAAAAGAGTTCGAAACCGTTCTGAAACTTGAAGAAGATAATGCTGATGCGCATTATAATTTAGGCTTTTTATATGCGGTTTCAACGAAAAGAAAAGAAGATGCACTTTCTCACTTAGAAAAAGCATTCACGATTGACCCCGACCATACACAGGCACGCTATATTTTTGATATGATCCAATTAGGGGAAAACCAAGCATAACGGGGGTGATGGAATGAACGACAATAACGAAATGGGTAAACCAGAAGAGGTTTATTTATCAGGCAGACCTGTCGTAACGATCTTCCATAACCCTGATAACCTTTTTAGCATTATTAAACTCAAGATGAAAGAAACGAATAGTGGTTACGAAGATAAAGAAATCATTGTAAAAGGTACTTTTCCTCAACTGACACATGACGAAGATTATAAGTTTACGGGTAAACTTGTCAATCATCCGACTTACGGTTCACAATTTGATGCGCAATCATTTAATAAAGTAATGCCGGCAACAGAAACGGGCTTAGTACATTATTTATCAGGAGACTTATTTCCTGGGATTGGGTTGAAGACTGCAGAAACAATTGTAAAGAAGCTAGGCAAAGACGCAGTGAACATGATATTAAATGATAGAACTGTTCTAAATAAAATTCCTAAATTATCAAAAGAAAAAAAGGATACACTCGTTAGTGTATTAGAACAAAATATGGGTTTAGAACGAACGATTGTACAATTAAATGAATGGGGATTTGGACCTCAAATTGCAATGCGGATTTATCAAACCTATCGTGAAGAGTCTGTTTCTCAACTAACAGAAAACCCATACCGCCTAATTGAAGAAGTAGAGGGTGTGGGTTTTCAACGTGCTGATGAGTTAGGAAGAAATCTTGGTCTTACAGGAAATCATCCTGCAAGAATTAAGGCAGCAATACTACATACTATGAATTTAGCAGTTCAATCCGGTGGTCATGTTTACATAGAATCGGAAGCGGTGTTACCGGAAGTTAAACGACTTCTTGAAAGTAGTCAATCGACAGAAATTCCATTTTCAGATATTTCACAAGCTATTATTGAATTAGTGAACGAAGGTAAGTTAGCAGCAGAAACTAAAAAACTTTATTTGCCATCGTTATATTTTTCGGAAGTTGGTATCGCGTCAAAACTTGAAAGACTCTTGCAAAATAATGAAACAGATCGTTTTCCGATTTCAGAAATTAGAAAAGCGGTCGGAGAAGTAGAAGAGCGTCTTCAAGTGAATTATGCCGAAACACAAGTGGCGGCAATTGAAACGGCGTTACATTCACCAGTGATGATTTTAACTGGAGGTCCTGGTACGGGAAAAACGACTGTTATTCGCGGTTTGGTTGAAGTTTACGCAGAACTTCATGGACTGTCGCTTGATCCAAAAGAATATGCTAAAAAGCAAGAACCGTTTCCAATCGTACTAGCTGCACCGACAGGGCGTGCTGCTAAAAGAATGTCTGAGTCGACAGGGTTGCCAGCTATGACAATCCATAGATTACTTGGCTTTACTGGTCAAGAGAAAGATGAAGAAACAGAGCGGGAAATAGAAGGACGCCTAATCATCATCGATGAAATGTCGATGGTAGATACATGGTTAGCACATCAATTATTAAAGGCTTTGTCTAATGACGTTCAACTTCTCTTTGTTGGAGATCAAGACCAGTTGCCTCCTGTTGGACCTGGTCAAGTACTGAAAGATATGCTTGATTCTGGTGCAGTACCAATTGTCGAATTAACTGAAATTTATCGACAAAGTGCGGGGTCAACGATAATCGAAATGGCACATATGATTAAACGGTCGGAATGGTCGCTAGATATAACTAAAAAGACTGCTGATCGTTCTTTTTTACAAGCTTCTAGTGATCAAATTTTAGAAGTCATTCAACAAATCGTTAAAAATGCAATTACAAAAGGGCATTCCATTAAAGATATTCAAGTATTGGCACCGATGTATAGAGGACCAGCTGGAATCGATGGGTTAAACAAAATGATTCAACAGATGGTGAATCCGCCCGGACCTAAGCGAAAAGAAGTTGTATTTGGTGAGGTGATTTACCGAATTGGTGACAAAGTGTTGCAGTTGGTGAATCAGCCTGAAAGTAATGTGTTTAATGGTGATATGGGTGAGGTTATATCGATTATTAAAGCGCAGGAGACTGTAGATAAGAAGGAGTTACTCGTTGTATCTTATGATGGAATAGAAGTGACTTATGAGCGTAATGATTTAAATCAGATAACGTTAGCGTATTGTTGTTCGATTCACAAATCTCAAGGTAGTGAGTTTCCAATCGTGATCATGCCAGTTGTTCGGAGTCATCGAAAAATGTTGCGTCGAAATTTACTATATACAGGTATTACAAGAGCAAAAGATTTTTTAATCCTTTGTGGTGAACCTGAAGAATTTAAAGCAGGTATCAATCGTACAGATGAACAACAACGTCAAACAACTTTAAAACAAAGATTAAACTCAGATACTATTGAGAACTCGATTGTGAACGAAAGTCGACTTGTGGAAGTAGTTTCGCAAGAAGAGGGTGTTGAAACAAAAGAGATTGCGTTAACACAGGATAATATTATTTCCATAGATCCTATGATAGGTATGAAGGATATCACACCTTATACATTGATTGAAGAATCTAATTGACAAAGGTGCTTTTTTTTTCTATAATCCTAATAACTATAAGTAAAACGTTGAAGGAGAAAGTACACGAATTACCTCGTGCAGAAAAAAGTCCCACGGCTGAAAGGACTTTCTTGAAGGTAGTTAGTCGAAAAGCTACTCCAGAGTGCACTTAAAAACTGCCGTCCGCCGCGTTAAGGCAACCAAAGATGCAACAAGTAGTTATTGTTGTAAGTAGGGTGGTACCGCGGATTAAACTCTTCGCCCCTTGTCCTTGTTAAAGGATGGGGGGTTTTTTATGCGTTCTAATCGCGTTCTATATCATAGGGAGGTTTTACAAATGAAAAATTTATCATCATCTGAAATTAGAAGTATGTTTTTGTCGTATTTTGAAGAACATGGTCACGGAATCGAACCGTCTGCACCACTTGTGCCGATAGATGATGCATCATTGCTTTGGATTAATAGTGGGGTAGCGACATTGAAAAAATATTTTGATGGACGTATTATTCCAGATAATCCTAGAATTGTGAACGCACAAAAATCCATTCGAACAAATGATATTGAAAATGTTGGAAAGACAGCTCGCCATCATACTTTTTTTGAAATGCTTGGAAACTTTTCAATAGGTGACTATTTTAAAGAAGAAGCAATCATACGTGCATGGGATTTTCTAACGAATGAACAATGGATTGGTTTTGATAAAGAATTACTATCTGTCACAGTTCACCCTGAGGACGATGAAGCTTATGCAATTTGGCGTGATAAAATCGGTATAGATGAGAACAGAATCATTCGGTTAGAAGGTAATTTCTGGGATATAGGAGAAGGTCCAAGTGGACCGAACTCTGAAATTTTCTACGATCGTGGAGTAGCTTACGGTAACGACTTTTCCGATCCGGAATTGTATCCTGGTGGAGAAAATGATAGATATCTTGAAATTTGGAATTTGGTATTTTCGGAATTCAATCATAATCCAGACCATACGTATACGCCACTTCCGAACAAGAATATTGATACAGGCATGGGATTAGAACGGATGGCATGTGTGATTCAAAACGTGCCAACGAATTTTGACACCGATTTGTTCATGCCAATTATTCACGAAGTAGAAAGAGTATCTGGATCTAAATATGACGTAGATAATGACAAAGATTTAGCATTTAAAATTATTGCGGATCATATACGCACAGTTTCCTTTGCTATCGGAGATGGTGCATTACCTTCGAATGAAGGAAGAGGTTACGTTCTTAGAAGATTACTAAGAAGAGCCGTCCGTTTCGCGAAGAAACTAGGTATTCATGAACCTTTTATGTATAATCTTGTACCAATTGTTGCTGCTAATATGAAAGACTTTTATCCAGAAGTGGATGACAAAAAAGACTTCATTATGAAAGTAATTAAAAACGAAGAAACACGTTTTCACGAAACATTAAATGAAGGTTTAACAATTCTTGCAGGTGTTATTGAAAATGCAAAAGTGTCAAAACAGAAATTTGTTTCTGGAGTAGATGCATTTCGTTTATATGATACGTATGGTTTTCCGTTTGAGTTAACAGAAGAATTTGCTGAAGAGGCAGAAATCACTGTTGATCGAATAGGATTTGACGAAGAGATGGAAAAACAACGTAATCGCGCAAGAGCTGCAAGGCGAGATGTTGACTCGATGCATGTTCAATCAGCTGTGCTCGGCACTATACAAGTTCCTAGTGAATTTGTAGGCTATACGCAACTGAAATGTGAATCAAAGTTATCGATACTCTTAGTTGGTGGCGAAGAAGTAAAACATGTTTCAGAAGGACAAGAATTTCAGTTCATTTTAGAAACAACTCCTTTTTACGCTGAAAGTGGAGGTCAAGTTGCAGATAATGGTACGATAAGTAATGAAATGTTCATCGCGGATGTAATAGAAGTACAAAAAGCACCAAACGGTCAAAATTTGCATACTGCAATTGTTCGTTCTGGTGAGTTACTTGTCGGTTCAGTTGTCGTTGCTCATGTAGATGAGCAATTGAGAAAGAATACGGTGAAAAATCATACCGCGACACATTTATTACACAAAGCACTGAAAGAAGTATTAGGGGAGCACGTGAACCAAGCGGGGTCCTATGTAGGGCCAGATCGTTTGAGGTTTGACTTCTCTCATTTTGGTCAAGTAACAAAAGAAGAGGTTCAAAAAATAGAACAGCGCGTTAACGAAAAAATATGGCAAGATATTACGGTGAGCATCGTTGAAAAACCAATCGTTGAAGCAAAAGAAATGGGCGCAATGGCTCTGTTTGGTGAAAAATATGGAGATGTTGTTCGTGTAGTGACTGTAGGCGATTATTCATTAGAGTTATGTGGTGGTTGTCATGTAGAAGCTACATCTGTTATCGGTTTATTTAAACTAGTGTCTGAAAGTGGAATAGGTGCGGGAACAAGACGTATCGAAGCATTAACTGGACAACAAGCTTATTATGCAATGAAAGAGGAAGAAACACTATTGCTCCAAGCGTCTAACTTAGTGAAGTCTAACTCTAAAGAAATTATTTCGAAAATAAGTACGTTACTAACTGATTTGAAAGACTTACATCGTGAAAATGAATCCCTTTCTGCGAAGCTAGGTAATAATCAATTAACAGACATCATAGCGACAGCTCATCAAATAGATGATATTACAGTGATTGCATCTAAAGTAGATGTAAAAGATAATAACGGGCTTCGTCAAATGATGGATGAACTTAAGCAAAAAGTTTCCAAAGGTGTTATAGTACTTGGTGCTGCAATTGATGGAAAAGTAATGTTAATCTCTGGTGTTACAGAAGACTTGAAAACTAGTCAGTATCATGCTGGTAAAATAGTTAGTCATGTTGCAGCAATCTGTGATGGCAAAGGCGGAGGGCGACCTGATATGGCTATGGCGGGTGCGAAAGATGTATCTAAACTTGATGATGCACTTCAATCCGTGTATGATTATGTCAAATCTATTTAACCAATTGTCTCTATCAGTTATAATTAGTTATGCTGTTCTTACAAATGGTTAACCGATATTCGGAAAGCGGGGTGTCGATCTTGGAATCACACGATAAGACGATGAAGTTCAATTTTCCAGAAGAGTCGATGGAACAAGAAGTTAAGCAAGTGATGCTTCATGTATACAAGGCGCTAGACGAAAAAGGATACAATCCAATTAATCAAATTGTTGGCTATCTACTATCGGGAGATCCTGCCTATATACCTCGTCACGAAGATGCCAGAAATATCATTCGGAAACTTGAACGAGATGAGATTTTAGAAGAACTTGTAAAGTTTTATGTTCGAGAAAACGGGGGCATTACAGATTGAGAATTATGGGATTAGATGTAGGCACTAAAACAGTCGGTATCGCCATCAGTGATGCCTTTGGCTGGACAGCCCAAGGCATAGAAACAATTAAAATTGATGAAGGTGCCGGCTACTTTGGTGTGGACAGAATCGGAGAACTCGTTGCACAGTATGAAGTGAGCAGTTTTGTTGTAGGTTTTCCGAAGAACATGAATAACACAGTTGGTCCAAGGGGGGAAGCTTCTGAGAGGTTTGCAGAGCTTCTTAGAAAAAACTTTGGATTAGCTGTTGAATTGTGGGACGAGCGTTTGACTACAATGGCAGCAGAACGTGTTTTAATCGACGCGGATGTAAGTCGGAAAAAAAGAAAGTCTGTCATTGATAAGATGGCAGCTGTTATGATCCTGCAAGGGTATCTTGACAAAAATAATCGATGAGGTGATTGGAATGGAACACGGACAAGAAACGATGACAATAGTAGACGAGAACGGAAATGAGCATGTGTGTGAAGTTATATTCACATTTGAATCAGAAGAGTTTGGAAAGTCATATGTACTTTATCATATTCTAGGTGAAGACCAACCTGATGATGACGAAGAGGTGGAAATCCACGCATCTTCATTCATACCTTCTGAAAACAATGAAGACGGTGAATTGATGCCAATCGAAGATGATGCAGAGTGGGAAATGATTGAAGAAATGTTGAATACTTTCATTGAGGAAGAAGAAGCGGAAGAAGAGTAATCCATACATGCACGATTAGGACGGTGCAGACCGTCCTTTTTTTCTTATGAAGAAGAATAGATTTTTCATTATAGATAAGCATAAATCATCTTATTACCTGAAAGGGGTGAGCCAAAATGGATAATAATGATAAGAAAGAAGTAATGTTTGAGCGTATGCTTGAAAAGAAGAAAGAATATAAAGTGGTTAGAAAAATAGTTCTTATTATTGTTCTAATTATTCTATTGGTAAGTTTAATAGGAGGAAGAGCGGTTTATAAGTACATAACGAATGCACTCGAACCCATTGATCCGCAATCAGAAAAAGTAATTGAAGTAGAAATTCCGATTGGATCAGGTTTAAGTACAATTTCCGCAGTATTAGAAAAAAAGGGTGTTATTAAAGATGCGCGTGTGTTCAAATACTATGCTAAATTTAATAATGAATCCAAATTTCAAGCGGGTAATTATGAACTAACACAAGCGATGACTTTTGATGAATTAATTAAAAGTTTGAAAACAGGAAAAGTATATCGAACACCAGTCTTTACGATGACCATTCCAGAAGGTTTAACGATAACTCAAATTGCAACAATCGTTGAAAAAAAGACAGGCATTAAAGAAAAAGAGTTTCTTGATTATGTTAGTGACGATAACACGCTTAATTCATTAATTGATAAATATCCAAACATTTTCACTGAAGAAATTAAAAATGAAAATATAAAATTTCCACTTGAAGGATATTTATTTCCAGCAACGTACCCTTACTTTGAAAAAACACCATCTGTAGAAGCAGTTGTTGAATCGATGATTGACGCTACAGTGACGAATGTTACTCCTTATTTAGCTGATTTAGAAGAGATGGGTCAATCAGTGCATTGGCTCCTAACGTTTGCTTCACTTTTAGAAAGAGAAGCTACTGTTAAGACAGATCGTGAAACGATTGCGAGTGTATTTAATAACCGAATAAAAGACAAAATGCCATTGCAAACGGATCCAACAGTTCTTTATGCGCTAGGTATAAATAAAGATCGTGTACTTTACTCTGATTTAGAGGTGCAAGATCCTTATAATACTTATCAAAACAAAGGTTTACCACCTGGACCTATTGCTGGTGCTGGAAAACTATCAATTGAAGCGGTAATCGAACCCGCTGAAACAAACTACTTATACTTCCTTGCGGGATCTGATGGGAAAAATCATTTTACTGATTCCTATGATGAACATTTAAAAAATAAAAAACTTTATATATCTAATGAATAGTGATGAATTGAACAGGAGAAAAATAGATGGAGAGTTATAGACAATACATGGAAAGTTTCCAATCAGTATCAGATCCAATCATTGATGACATGGAAAATTACGCAAGCGAACATCATGTGCCGATTATGGACCGTCTTGGAATAGATACATTTATTAGTCTTTTACGAATTCAACAACCTAAGAGAATACTGGAAATTGGGAGTGCGATTGGTTATTCTGCGATACGTATTGCAGATCGGCTACCAGAAGCGACGATTGTCACGATTGAAAGAGACGCGGAACGTTACAAAAAAGCAGTTGAATATATTATACAAAAAGAATTTCAAGAAAGAATCTTTATAATTGAAGCAGACGCACTCGAACTCACTTCTAATGAACATCTAGAAGTTGAATTTGATGCGCTTTTCATTGATGCGGCAAAAGGGCAATATAAACGTTTTTTTGAAAAATATGCTCCATTTGTTAAAACAGGTGGTATTATATACTGTGATAATATGTTCATGCATGGTGCGGTTTTAATTGAAGATGCAAAGCTGCCAAAACGTAATCGAACAATGATTCGGAATCTAAAAGAATTTACAAAATGGATTTTGCTTAATCCAGAATATGAGACATCGTTATTGCCTGTCGGTGATGGTATTTTAATTGCTGTTAAAAAATAAAAAAGAGATAGTTGGTATCCCGTTCTAATGGGATTTTTCCACAATTAGGAGAGTCGTTTCATGCATACAAAAAAGCCTCTTGTCATCGGTATCGCTGGTGGTTCTGGATCAGGTAAAACCAGTGTGACAAACTCTATATATGATGTGTTTAAAGAGCACTCGGTCGTTGTCATTGAACAAGATTATTATTATAAAGATCAATCGCATCTAGAATTTGCTCAAAGGCTAGAAACAAATTATGATCAGCCTTTAGCATTCGATACGGATTTGTTAATCAAACATATTCAAATGTTATTAAATCGGACAAAGATTGAAAAACCAGTTTATGATTACTCTTTGCACACGAGAGCAGAAGAAACGGTTATCATTGCACCAAAAGATGTAATTATACTCGAAGGCATACTTGTGTTAGAAGACGCACGTCTTCGGGAGTTAATGGATATTAAATTGTTTGTAGATACCGATGCAGACTTGCGTATTATTAGAAGGATAATGCGGGATTTGAATGAAAGAGGTAGAACGATTGAATCTGTCATCGATCAATATATGTCAGTTGTTCGTCCTATGCATAATCAGTTTATTGAACCTACAAAGAAATATGCAGACATTATTATTCCGGAGGGTGGCCATAATGAGGTTGCAATTGATCTCATGGTTACGAAAATAAAAACAATTCTTGAATCTAATTCTGAACTGTAATATAATGGTGACAGAATTTGATATATAAGGAATCTATGTCGCATACCTGCTATAGGAGCGGCATAGTATTTTTATGAACAGCAATTTGAGGAGTGGATATGAAATGATTACTGAAAAGAAATTTCCTATGACGGCTTCTGGTAAAGTGAAGCTCGAAGAAGAACTAGAATTATTAAAGACGGTTAAACGTAAAGAAGTTGTAGAACGTATTAAAATTGCAAGAAGTTACGGAGATTTATCTGAGAACTCTGAATATGATTCAGCTAAAGAAGACCAAGCATTTGTAGAAGGAAAGATTTCTACACTTGAAGGGATGATTCGGAACGCTGTTATCATAACAGAAGATGAACTGAATACGGATGAAGTTCGTCTAGGTAAAACAGTAACATTCAAAGAATTACCAAACGGCGATGAGGAAACGTACACAATAGTCGGTTCTGCAGAAGCTAATCCTGTTGAAGGGTTAATTTCAAATGATTCACCAATAGCGAAAGCGCTTCTTGGTCGTTCAAAAGGGGATGAAGTAAGAATTGTAACCCCGGGTGGAGAAATGTCGGTAACTATACTAGGCATTAAATGATTAACCGATAAGACCGCCTTCTTATATGAAGGCGGTTTTTCACTTTTGAACCACTACGTAACATGAAAGTTCTTACGCAAGACATCACTAAACGAAGGGGAGTTGATCATACATGAATGAACGCGAACCTGATTTTTCAAGAATTGGTCGTAAAAGAAGACGAAATAAATCTAACAGTATTTTAAATACGATGATTGCTGTTGTTACGATACTCATTATAGTAGTTGGAGTAATAATCGTTTTTAATATGAAAGATGCTAAAAAAGTCGAACAGCTAAGTGAGAAAGATTCAACGATTGGTGTCAGTAAGGAAGGTGACCAATCAAAGTCTAAAGAAAAAGCTTTGAAAAATAAAAAGACTGAAAAAGATGCTAATGAGGATGCTTCTGATAAATCGTCAGAAGAAGTTAATGGCACTCAAGTTTCAGAAAATCCAGGAAAAGTTACGACACTCGCATCCGAAGATGAAATAGTCTCGGAGTCCATTGTAGATACATCATGGGAACCGATAGGTACAGCACAAACAGGTGAACATGTGTCTGTATACGCTGAGGGTGCAATTGATTATAACGAGAAGAAAGATGCATTGGCGTATGCTACAGGGTTACCTATCAAATCAATGATATTTCATAGAATTAAAAATGGTGGCGGTCCACAAAGTGCAATCGGAGTCGTTTCAACACTAGACAAAAAAGAAAAATATAGGGTATATATTGAATGGGTTGACGGCGAAGGTTGGAAACCTATAAAAAAAGAAGTTTTGACAACATTAGAGAATAGTTATTAACTCGTAGTAATTTTATAAAAAGAATTGGAGAGATAACGATGAAAATCGCAATTATTGGTGCGATGGAAGAAGAAGTAGAATTACTTCGTAAAGAAATTACAACGCCAACACTAACCGAAATCGCAGGCTGTGAGTTTATAGAAGGACAAATCGTTAATCGCGATGTTATCTTAGTAAAAAGTGGTATCGGTAAAGTAAATGCGGCGATCGCAACTACAATACTACTAACGAAATTTAATCCAGACGTCGTTTTAAATACAGGATCTGCTGGTGGCTTTAAAGAATCATTAGAAATCGGTACGGTAGTTATCTCTAATGAAGTGCGTCATCATGATGTTGATGTAACTGCTTTTGGATATGAAATTGGTCAAGTACCTGGTCATCCGGCTGCCTATATTGCAGACCCTGCATTAGTTGATATTGCACGCGCTGCAGTTGATGAGGTAGGTAGACACGCTCATACGACTGGTTTAATTGCTTCTGGCGATACGTTTATGAGTGATTCAAATTATGTAGAACAAGTTAGAGAGCAATTTCCAACGATGATTGCTGCAGAAATGGAAGCAGCCGCAGTTGCTCAAGTATGCCATCAATTCGGAACACCTTTTGTCGTTATTCGTGCATTGTCTGATATTGCAGGAAAGCAGTCATCATTAAGTTTTGATGAGTTTTTGCCTATTGCTGCTCAACATTCAACAGATGTTGTCTTAAAAGCGTTATCGAAATTTAAATGAATCCGTGATAAGATAGATGTATGATTGAATCATACATATTTGTTGTGAAGGAGGGTCACAAAATGGAGCTGTTTTTGCTAATGGGTGGCGTTTTCATTATTAGTTCTGTAATTGTTGTTTTCATTTCCCGTGAGGTTAAAGCTGATTAAAAAACAGATAAAAAGAGGCGTTTCCATTGTAGGGATCTCTTCCCCTTGGAAACGTCTTTTTAATCGTTATATTCATGTTTGAATAACTGATATAATTTTACGATTGCTCTTTTTTCAATCCTCGAAACGTAACTTCTTGAAATATCCAGTTGTTCAGCAATTTCCTTTTGTGTCATTGGTTGATCATCTAACAAGCCATATCGTCTTTGAATGATTTCAAGTTCTCGAGAGTCAAGTTTTCCTAAATGACGATAAAGCCTTTCTTTTCTTTCCTTTTGTTCGACTTCGTCTACAGGTGTTATGTCGTCTGTTTGGAGCAAATCAGCAATTTGTAACGATTGCCCATCTTTATCCATACCGATGGGGTCAAAGAGAGAAACGTCTTTTTGAACTTTTTTCTGTGTTCTAAGAAACATTAGAATTTCGTTTTCAATACATCGAGCAGCATACGTTGCTAGCTTCGTTTTGCGTTCAGGTGTGAAACTATTGACGGCTTTCATTAAACCGATAGTACCTATTGAAATGTAATCGTCTAATAGTTCGTGTTTTGGATGGAATTTTTTTACGATATGTGCAACAAGACGCATGTTACGCTCAATTAATTCATCTCTTGCATCCTCGTCACCATTTGCTAAACGTTCTAAACAAGCCGCTTCTTCTTCCTTTGATAAAGGTCGTTGGAAAGCTTGCCCTCGAATGTATCCGAGCACTGCAGGAACTTCGAGCCATAGCTGTATCAGCGCCATGACAAACCCGCTCATCGGGTCACCTCCTGTGTCGTTGTAAGTCAGCATATGCGGACATATCCTGTCCCTATACAGACTAAATAAAGTAAGTATCTGTGCGTGTTTTAGGCTATCTTGTGCTATAATCGGGTCATCATTAGAAAATAATCGGAGTGAATTAAATGTATAAGAATTTTTTACCGGATGAGTTTGTTAAGGACATTTTTCACATAACCCCACAGACGTTAATTGATAAAGGCATTAAAGCAGTGATTACAGATCTTGATAATACGCTTGTCGAATGGGACCGTCCTGAAGCAACACCAGAGATTGTTGAATGGATGTTACAAATGAAAAATGCCGGTATCCAAGTGATGATTGTTTCAAACAATAAAGAGTTTCGAGTTAAATCATTTTGTGGACCATTAGAAATCCCATATATATGTCAAGCACGCAAGCCATTAAAAAAATCATTTTATAAAGCCTTAAAAAGTTTAGCGTTTGAAAAAGATGAAGTTGTCATGATTGGTGATCAGATGATGACAGATATATTTGGTGGTAATCGTAGTGGCTTACATACAATCTTAGTAGTTCCTGTTGCAAAATCAGATGGTTTTATCACGAAGTTTAATCGGATGCTCGAAAGACGTATTATGGCATCGTTAAAACGTCGTGGAATGATTCATTGGGAGGATTAATTGTGGAAGAGTTGAAATGTATAGGTTGCGGGATAACTATCCAAACGGAAGATATAAAAGCGGAAGGGTATGCACCGATTGCTTCACTTGAGAAGGAAGAAGTAATCTGCCAGCGATGTTTTAAGTTAAGGAACTATAATGTTTTACAACCCGTTTCGTTATCAGGTGATGATTTTCTTAAAATTTTGAATGGCATTGGTGAAAGGGACGGACTCGTCGTTAAAATTATCGATATATTTGATTTTAATGGCAGTTGGATTAATGGGCTTCAACGATTTGTTGGGAAAAAGGATATTTTACTAATCGGGAATAAAGCAGATGTCTTACCGAAAGCATTGAACCCGAATAAGTTAATTAATTGGATGCGAGCAGAAGCGGTGAAACTTGGATTGAAACCCGTTGATGTATTGCTGGTTTCTGCACATAAAGGGCAAGGTGTTCCAGAAGCGCTCGAAAAAATTGATAGTCTACGCAAAGGCAAAGATGTTTTTGTTGTCGGTTGTACAAATGTTGGGAAATCCACATTTATCAATCGAATTATTAAAAATGTGACAGGTATTGATGAAGTCATAACAACATCACATTTCCCGGGAACTACACTCGATTTAGTTGAAATCCCACTTGATGATGGGAAAGCTATTTATGATACACCAGGAATTATAAACAATCATCAAATTGCTCATCATTTAGACGCTACTGATTTAAAAGCGATAACACCAAAGAAAGAGTTAAAACCAAAAGTATTTCAGTTAAATGCAGAGCAAACTTTGTTCATTGCAGGTCTTGCTAGATTCGACTTCATCTCGGGGGAGCGATCATCGTTTACAATCCATGTATCAAATGCGTTAGAAATTCATCGTACAAAACTTTCAAATGCTGAAGCTTTATATGAAAAGCATCTTGGCGGACTTTTATCTCCACCATCTGCACAATCAATCGAACAGATGCCACCATTGGTTCGTCACGAGTTTTCAGTGAAGAACGGCAAAACTGATTTAGTGATTTCAGGTTTAGGCTGGATAACGATTCAACATCCGAACGTCATAGTTGCTGTACATGCGCCACGTGGCGTGGATGTAGTCGTTCGACCATCTTTGATTTAAAGGGGCGATGAAGTGAAAAAATGGTATGCTGTCATTGGTGATCCAATTGAACAATCAAAATCACCTATCATGCACGATAAGTGGTTTGTTGAAAATGAGATTGACGCGACCTATATACCACTGCATGTTCGGAGTTGTAACTTAGGTGACACAGTTGAGAATCTTAGAAATCTAGGGTGTTCAGGTTGGAACGTAACCATTCCACATAAATCAGCGATTATTCCATACTTAGATGCTCTAGAGCCTTCTGCAACGATTATGAATGCAGTGAATACTGTAAGAGTAAAGGAAGACGGAACTTTAATAGGTGCAAACACAGATGGAGAGGGCTTTGTGAATGCATTAACAGAAGTTTTTAATGATATTGAATTTAAAGCAAAAAAGATATTAGTTATTGGCGCTGGAGGGGCTGCTCGTGGTATTGTTTACGCATTGCGTAACGCAGGCAATGAATCAATTACTGTCGCTAATCGTACTAAGCACAAAGCCCAACGTCTTGTTGAAACTGTCGACAATGCAACCGCAATTTCCTTACATGAAGCGCAATCGAATTTAACTAAGTATGAAGTTATTATTCAGACAACTGACGTCGGTATGATGCATGGACAAGCTGGAATGCCGATAGAACTAGATCAGCTAGTTGCTGGAACAATTGTGTGTGATATTATTTATAATCCATTGGAAACAGAGTTTCTGAAAGAAGCTAAACGTAAAGGGGCTTTAACGATGAGTGGGGTAGATATGTTTGTTCATCAAGGAGCTTTATCTTTTTTTAAGTGGACGTCAATTTCACCTAATACAGTAACAATGAAAAAAACAATACGGTCTTTACTTGGAGGATAATTATGTTAACTGGTAAACAAAAAGGTTTTTTAAGAAGTGAAGCGCATCATTTACAACCATTATTTCAAATTGGTAAAAGTGGATTGACTCAATCTGTCATTGTACAAATTGAAGAAGCACTTGAAGCTAAGGAGTTAATAAAAGTAAACATACTTCAAAATTGTGATGAAGATAAAAATGATATTGCTGCTAAATTGGATGAGCAAGAAGGAATTGAAATTGTTCAAATAATCGGCAATACAATTGTGCTATACAAGGAATCAATTGAAAAGAAAAAGATTGTATTACCGTAAGGGGGTACATTATGAAAAAAGTCGGGATATTAGGTGGGACATTTAATCCGCCGCATCTCGGTCATTTGATTATTGCAAATGAAGTTAGACATGCGTTAGGTCTCGATGAGGTTCGTTTAATGCCCACTGCGATTCCGCCACACAAAGGAAGACCGAGTGATGCTACAGCTGAACAACGGCTTGCTATGACTGAGATAGCTGTGAGAGAAGTTCAAGGACTAACTGTTTCTTCGTTCGAAGTTGATAGAGGTGGCGTATCTTATACGTATGATACAATGTCACAGTTAAACAAACTTGAAGCTGATTGCGAGTTTTATTTTATAGTTGGTGGAGATATGATTGACAATTTGTCTACATGGTACAAAATTGATGAACTATTAAAGATAGTTAAATTTGTTGGTGTTGGACGCCCAGGTACGGTTGGACAGAGCGCTTTTCCAATTACAATGGTTGATAGCCCACAGATTAATCTTTCATCAACACTGATTAGGAAACGTCTTAACAATGGTGAAACTGTTCAATTGTTATTACCTAAAATGGTGGAGCAATATATCCATCAGGAGGAATTATATGAAGCCTGAAGTAATTAAAAACGAACTTGCTAAACGGTTAACGCTTGAAAGATATGAACATTCTTTACGTGTTGCTGATACTGCAATTCAATTGGCAAAAACTCATCGTTTGTCTGAAAGCAAAGCCGAATTAGCAGCCTTGTTGCATGATGTCGCCAAATGTAAGCCGAAAAATGAATTGAAAAAATGGTTAATGGAAAATCTCCATGAGAAGAAAATATTTTCATTTCATCACGAATTATGGCATGCACCAGTAGGATCACTTATTGCAAAAGAACAATTTTCTATTGATGATGAAGATATTTTAAATGCAATCTGTTACCATACTACAGGGAGAGCAAACATGTCATCACTCGAAAAACTCATCTATGTCGCAGATATGGTTGAACCGGGACGTGTATTTCCCAATGTTGAACAGTTACGAGAAGTAGCTAAAACAAATATAGACAAAGCAATGAAGGATTGTATTGTTCATTCGATGCAATACTTAGTGCGGAAAAAGTCAACAGTGTATCCAGATTCCTTAGACTGCTATAACGAACACATTTTGAATGACTCTGAAATTAGAAAGGAACAGTGAAATTATGACATCTACATTACTAGAAATTGCTTACAAAGCACTTGACGATAAAAAAGCGGAGGACATTGTTGTTCTTAATATGGAGGGCGTTTCTTTAATTGCTGACCAATTCATTATTAGTCATGCAAACTCTGAGCGTCAAGTTCAGGCGATTGCACGTGAAGTTGCAGACAAGGCGTCTGAAGCGGGTCATATTGTAAAACGCATTGAGGGTATGGATATAGCGAGATGGGTTCTTGTGGACCTTGGTGACGTCGTCGTGCATGTTTTCCATCGAGATGAGCGTGACTATTATAATTTAGAAAAACTATGGGGAGATGCACCTCTTTTAGATATGGCAGAGAGAAATGAATAACGCTTATTCCGAATTTGCTGCAGTTTATGATGAATTAATGACGGATATCCCTTATGATTCTTATGTAGATTTAATCAAATTGGCGGTAGGTAATCTTTCTGATAAACGAATACTAGATATCGGATGTGGTACTGGATTATTATCCGTAAAGTTAGCGAAGCAAGGTGCTCAAGTAACTGGTGTCGATCTATCAGAAAAGATGCTTGAAATTGCAAAGCAACGAGCAAATTCACTGTCTCTTCCAGTTCATTTTCAACAACAATCAATGCAGCAACTTGAAGGTTTCGATGGTTTTGACATAGCGGTCATTGCCATTGATTCTTTAAATTATTTAGCTGACAAAGACGATGTTCTAGAAACATTTCGCAACGTCTATGCTTCACTAAAAAATGGGGGTGTACTGTTATTTGATGTACATTCTACATTTAAAACAGATGTGATCTTTATGGAAGGCCCCTTTACTTTTGACAACAATCATATTGCATACATATGGGAAACTGAAGAAGGGGATTATGATCACTCGGTATACTCGGAACTGGCTTTCTTTGTTAAAAATCAAGATGGCAGTTATCGCCGTTTTGACGAAGTACATACGCAACGAACATTTGAGATAGCTGAATATGTAGAAATGCTTGAACACGCACAGTTCTCGATTGAACGGATTTTTGCGGATTGGGAAGATGAAGCTCCTGACGAAGAGTGTGAAAGAATATTCTTTCAAGTGAAAAAATAAGTCTTTCAACTAGTTGAAATTGTAGTTATAATAGTGGGGACTCCATATGGATGCAACCGAAAGACAGGTGACTATGCAGTTTCTTTCTTTTGTATTCGAAAAATGGCGTAAACTCCTCACTTTCATTGTAATTATTGTTATCATCGCTGCTTTACTCTTTTTTCCCCGAAAACATGACGATACGAATACATCAATCGTCAGTGAACAACTCCAATCCCCTAAAAAAAATGAAGTGAAAACTGAAATAGAAGAAATGAATGGAGATGCGACACCTCAAACACAAACGATCATTGTAGACGTCAGAGGTGCAGTGAAGCTGCCGGGTGTCTACCCGTTGAACGAAGGCGACCGAATTATTGATGCCATCAATGCGGCTGGGGGCTATTTACCAAACGCGGATACGAAATTGATTAACCATGCTATGAAAGTTTCAGATGAATTGTTAATCTATGTGTTAGCTGAAGGTGAAGAAGCATTAAACACGAGTTTAATGATCGCCAGTCCAACTGAAAGTTCAGCAGCAAATGATAGAGTGGATATTAACATTGCTGACGAGCAAGAACTTATGACACTTCCAGGCATAGGTCCTTCAAAAGCAACCTCCATTATCCAGTATCGAACAGAAAAAGGTTTATTTAAAACGCCTGAAGATTTAATGAATGTTTCAGGAATTGGTGAGAAAACCTACGAGAAATTAGAGTCGTTGATACAAACAAAATAATATTACCGTACTATACTAATTACTATTATTTGGAGGCAACCATATGGAGCGAATTACATGGGAACAGTTCTTCATGGCTCAATGCCATCTTCTTGCAGTAAGAAGCACTTGTACACGGCTTGCTGTAGGCGCCACGATTGTAAGGGATAACAGAATTGTAGCTGGAGGGTATAATGGCTCTATTTCTGGCGGTGATCATTGTATAGATCATGGATGTTATGTTGTTGGTAATCATTGTGTACGTACAATACATGCAGAAATGAATGCGTTATTGCAATGTTCAAAGTATGGTATTCCAGTAGCAGGGTCAACATTGTATGTGACTCATTTCCCTTGTCTTCAATGTTCAAAAGCTATCATTCAATCAGGTGTCAAAAAAGTTTTTTATGCAAATAACTATAAAAATGATGAATATGCTTTAGAGTTGTTTGCGCTTTCCGGTATTCAAGTTCAGCAAATTCCATTTGATGAGCGAATCGTAGATTTTTCCGGTGAAGATAAAAAAACACTTATTCAAGAGTTGCTTCAGAAAATGGAAGGGCTTGGCATTGATGAAGAAGAACTTCTCCCTTATAAGCAAAGGGTGAATAATTTATTTGGAAATTAGTAAAACAAATTCGATTTGTTTATATTGCAATTCCGGTTACCGTTTCGGCATTTGCCGCATACGGACCGGTTTTCATTCTCCTTTTTAACCTATTCTTAATCCCCATCTTTCTAAATCGAAAGAAAGATCTACTTACTCCCATCCTCGCAGTTAGTGCTCTGTTTATTTCCTACTACTATATGTTAACAACGATCCCGATTAGCAAAGTTGAAAGTGCTGCTACAATGACGATAAAGTGGTCAACGGATACAACTATTAGCGGTAATCACATAAAAGGATTTGCAACTACAAATGATGGTCAAACTGTCTATGTTGTTTATACATTTCCAACTGAAGAAGAAAAAGAAAACTTTAAAGGCACCAATCCTGCATCAATCGAAATGACTTTGGAAGGTGAATTTAAAGAGATTGATTTACCGGCACATAGTTATTCGTTTAGTATGAGCAACTACTTAAGAATGAATGGATCTATAGGTCTATTTGAGTCGAAGAAACTAATTCAAATGGACGATAATAATTCTTTTGTATCAAGAATGTCAGAACGCAGATGGAAACTAAAAAATCATATTAAAACCACATTTCCGTCGTCGTTAGCTCCGGAAGCCACTGCGTTACTTCTAGGTGATAAGAGTGCTATGAATGATGAGCAAACTGAAAATTATAGAACGTTAGGGATTACACATCTATTTGCTCTATCTGGACTTCATGTTGGCTTGTTAGTATTTATCATCCGTAACATATTAATGCGTGCACATTTACGAATTGAAACAGTGGATATAGTCTTAATTGTACTATTGCCATTGTATGCTTTCTTAGTTGGCGGGGCTCCATCAATATGGCGTGCTGTTACTGTGACTGTTTTGTTGCTTATAAACGCACATCAAAAGACTAAAATGAGAGTAGACGATGCATTATCATTATGTGCGATTTTGTTCGTCTGTTATGAGCCGCATATCGTATTTCACGTTGGATTTCAGTTATCTTATCTAGCTGCTATTTCACTGGTGTATTCTACGCGGATTTTATCACGACTAAAATCCGCCTTTTTAACTACTCTCTTAGTATCTGTCATTACACAGTTAGCGGTTTATCCTGTAATTCTGTATCATTTTTTTGAAGTTTCATTGTCGTCAATTATAATGAATAGTATTTATGTTCCGTTATACTCTTTCCTTATTTTACCTTTAAACATTTTGTTACTACTCTTTACATTTTTCTTCACACCGTTAGCAGAGTTGCTTTTTTTCTTTTATGTTCCAATACGTGGGATGTTAGAAATGGTCACAAATTGGTTGGCTGCAATTCCTTTTCAACTTTGGAACCCGGGTAGACCAAATCCTCTTTTACTAATAGCGGCATATGGTAGTGTTTTGTACTCATTTATCAATTTTGAGAAATACAATTCGATTGTACGAAGTTTACCGGTAGTGGTTATAATGGGAATCGTTATTCACTATTCTTCTCATTTTAATGGTTTTCTTAGCGTTACCTACCTCGACGTTGGGCAAGGGGATTGTATCATTATTGAATTTCCATACAAACGTGCTACTTATGTGATAGATACAGGGGGAACAGTTCAATTTGGTGAGCGGGATTGGAAAACACCTGAAAAGAAATTCGAAGTTGGGCGTAAAATAGTTGTACCATTTTTAAAGGGCCGTGGAATTCAAAAAATAGACAAGTTAATTCTCTCACATGCTGATAGCGACCATATGGAAGGTGCAGACGAAGTGATGGAAGAAGTTGATGTAAAAGAAATTCACATTTCTCCTGGAAGCGAGCTAGAAAAAAACATGACATCTGTTTTGCGACTGGCAAAAAAAGAAAAGATTGCTATCATTCCTATGCAAAAAGGATACGCATGGAAAGAGGGAGACAATGAACTGCAATATCTTTGGCCAAACGGTGATACGTATTCCGGCAACGATAGTTCTCTCGTGCTTCTGTTAATGGCTGATAAGTTATCATTTTTATTTACAGGGGATTTGGAGAAGAATGGAGAAATGGAGTTTGTAAGCAATTTCAAGCATGTTGATTGGAATACAATAATACTTAAAGCAGGTCATCATGGCAGTAAGACTTCAAGTAGCAAAGAATTCGTTTCGATGTTAATGCCTAAGTTCACGATTTTTTCGGCCGGGAAGAGAAACCGTTATGGTCACCCGCATCCAGATGTCCTACAAACTTTCAATGATTTAAACCTTAAAACCCTTTCTACGAAAGAGGAAGGCTCAATTACAGTAGTTGTTTCCCAAAATGGCTATGTCATAAAAACGATGAAAGAATGAAAGAGTAAAATTGACAACATTAATAAACAAAATATAAAAAAACAGTCATATACTTTCGCTAAAGAAAGTACGGACTGTTTTTTTTTGGTTATTAGCCAGCTACGACGTCGATAATTGTAGCAACAATAAAAATTGCTGAAAAACCTATAAATGCGACGATGAAACCGACCATAGAATCGTTAAGATCATTACGTTTTGACTGCACGTCATGTTCAAATTCGTTCATTGCTACACCTCCTAAGTCCATTATAGTATAGATGATTATAGGTAGAAAATCCATAGTAATTGATTATTTGTATTGGCTTCTTTTGAACAGACACATTTTGTTCATACAGTTTTTGTTCAGTATTGTATACTAACTATAGTAGATGATTGGAGATGATGAACAAAATGGCTTCTGCAGTTTGGTCTAAAATTTCAAAAGGGGATATTGACTCAGTATATCTGTTAACGGGTCTTGAACAACATATATTGGATTCAACAATTTTACGTTTAAAGAAAGCATTACCTGATATAGATGAAGGTTCTGTTATTCGCTTTGACTTAGAAGAGACACCAGTAGAGATGATACTCGAAGAAGCTGACACGCTTCCTTTTTTACAAGAGAAAAAGTTAATTATTGCAAGAAATGCTTCCTTTTTAAAAGCTGCAGAGAAAAGTAGAGAAAAAATAGTTCATGATTTGGAGCAATTGGAACGATGGCTTGCGAATCCTTCACCAACTGCCATCGTTGTTTTTCTTGCACCCTATGAAAAACTTGATGCAAGAAAACGGATAACAAAAGTGATGAAAGAAAAAGCAACAGTTGTTGAAGCAGCACGACTTCAAGGGAAAGATCTTTCAACATGGATTCAACAGATGGCAGGTACTAATGGCGTGAAAATGTCGTCAGAAACTGCTTTGTTTTTAATAGAGGTCGTAGGGGATGATTTAAATATTCTTTCATCTGAGATCCAAAAGATGTCCACGTATATGAATGAAGAAGGCGAAATTACTGAATCCATAATCAACTTATTAGTTGCCAGAACACCTGAAGTTGATGTGTTTAGGCTTACAGATGCCTATATAGCAGGAAACGTTGTACAAACTGTTTCAATCTATCGTGATTTACTTCGTAATGGTGAAGAACCGATTATGTTGACATCATTAATTGCAAGCCATATTCGCCTAATGGTGCATGTTTTTACTCTGAAAAAAAAGGGGTATCAGCAACAACAAATTGCTAAATCGTTAAATGTGCATCCTTATCGTGTAAAGCTAATGATGGAAAATAGAAATATTCCTTCTGCTGATCGTTTAATGCAATTATTAAAAAACCTAGCAGAAATTGACTACAAGTTGAAGTCGACAAGCGGTAAGAGGGAAAGATTACTAGAATTATTTTTTATGGAGCCAATGGCAAATTAAAAAGACCGTCCTATTCAGGACGGTCTTTCGTTGTATCATAGTGCTTTTTTAGTTAGACGAGCTTTTTGACGTGATGCAGTGTTTTTATGGATAAGACCTTTACGTGCAGCCGTGTCCATCTTTTTGATAGCATCTTTTAAAAGTACAGACGCATTCTCATCTTTTGCTTCAAGTGCAACTTCAGCTTTACGTACAGCAGAACGCATAGTCGCTTTTGTGTGCGAGTTTTGTTCGTTTGCAGCTGTGCTTTGCTTAACACGTTTGATCGCAGATTTAATGTTTGGCAATTCGTTCACCTCCAGTTTCATGTAAGGCAAGAGTGTTTCCACGTAATTTCGGATGTCTCTATACAACAGTCATTATTTTATCAAAAAGGATGCTGAATTGCAATAAAAAGATGGAAAGAATATTTCCTTGACACAACGCACAAACTTGATGGTGAGGTGATTAAATTTGGAAAAGCATAATTTCTACAGAACGGATTTACTTGATGAGAGTGAAGAGATGATTCGTCATCGCACAGAAGCAGAACGTGGGATATTAACAGATTCGGGTGGCATCGACATTAAAGAAGACAGAAATGGGCGCGTCATTATCACATCAGTAGTAGTAGACAAGGACGGTGAAAAACGAATTAATAAAAAAGAAGGGACGTATGTTACATTGACCGTCCCCGCTCTACATTCGGCAGATCAAGATGGAATTGATGAGCTTTCAGCAGAATTACTTAAACAGTTAAATAAAATGCTTGAAAATCAGAACACATTAAAAATGGGGAAAATTTTATTTATCGGTCTAGGAAATAGAGATGTTACGCCTGATGCGATTGGTCCACTTACAATGGACAAGTTACGCGATGTTGTTCCAGATTATTATTCTGATGCTGGAGGAGAGGTGTTTGTTTACGCACCTGGTGTAACCATTCAGACGGGTCTAGAAACTGCTGATTTTATTTATGCAGTAGCCAATCAAATTAAACCGGACTTACTAGTTGTCGTTGACGCATTAGCTGCGAGAGATAGTTCGCGACTATGTAGAACGATTCAACTAACGGACACGGGAATACATCCGGGATCAGGTGTAGGGAATAGTCGAAAAGAGGTTTCAAAAGAGACGCTTGGTGTGCCTGTTATTGCAATCGGTATTCCTACAGTTGTTGATGGACCGGTGATGATTGCGGATGCAATTGATTCTATGTTTGGATTTATCGCTTCAAAGATTAGTGAAGAATCTAGCCCTTCATCAAGACTTTCGGTTTCACCGTGGCTTCATAAGGAAAATAAAGATGCAGATCGCTCAACGTTATTGCCTATTTTTGGTGATTGGGCTTCTTGGACACATGAGGAGCGTATACAATTATTTGAAGAAGTTTTAACAAATCATGAGCTCCGTACGTTCATATCGCCAAAAGAGATAGATTCGTGGGTATCGTTATATGCGAATGCGTTATCAGGGACGTTAGATTCTTGGCTTTCGGATAATAAAAAATAGGCATGCGCCCGTCATTCAAAACATATAGTTGGATGACGGGGGGATGCTCATGAAAAAAACAGTGAAAATCTGGGGATTAGTCGTACTATTTTTATTTCTTTTTCCTGTCATCATGAATAAGATGGCTAGTGAAACGTCTGTCAACTCTAATAAGTATGTCAAAGAACCTAAAATGATAGTGTACGCGGCGAATATTGCTCAAGAAAAACTAGCAGTTCCCACTACTAGCAATGTACTTCTGTATTTTTCGCATTATCACGAGGCGTACGAACCAGTCACAGAAGCAGTGGAAGGGAAAATATCTGTATCGCATCAAACTGAAAACATTACAAAGTTTGGGGAAAAGTTAAAGAACCAGTTATCATTATACGGAATCGAAACGGACATCATTAAAGCGCAAGTTCAACATACAGGTGCTTACAAAAATATAAGACCTTATGTGGAAAAAGAAATTACTAAAAAAAGCTATAACCTAATCATCGACATACATCGCGATAATCTTCGCTCAGATAAGACGACGATTGAATATAATGGTGAAAGATATGCGAAAATTGCGTTTGTCATTGGAACAGAGCATACAAACTACTTAAAAAATAGAGAAATGGCACTGTCATTTAAAAGTGAGTTGGAGAACATAGTTCCAGGGATTACAAGGAACTTAATAATGAAGAGCGGTGCACATGTAGATGGAAAGTATAATCAGGATCTTCATCCTTCTTCAGTTCTCATTGAACTAGGAGGAATTGGTAATAAGGAAGATGAACTAAATCGTACAGTCGCCGTCATTGCTCAAGCTGCTGCAAAAATTTTAGCAAACTCTACTACAACCGAATATTGAAGTCTTGGCAGTTCACTGCTATAATTCAACATAGCTTAAATAGGAGTGAACTTACGATGAATATAGAACAGAGATTGGCTCGTCAGAAAAATATAAGGAACTTTTCTATCATTGCGCATATCGATCACGGTAAATCGACGTTGGCTGATCGGATACTTGAACAAACTCAAACGTTAACTTCGCGTGAAATGAAATCACAAACACTAGATTCAATGGATTTAGAGCGCGAACGTGGAATAACAATTAAATTAAATGCTGTGCAGTTGACGTACAATGCGAAAGATGGGGAGGAATATACATTCCATCTCATCGACACGCCAGGGCACGTCGACTTTACATACGAAGTTTCTCGAAGTCTAGCGGCTTGTGAGGGAGCTATTCTTGTCGTAGATGCGGCTCAAGGAATAGAAGCGCAAACATTAGCGAATGTTTATTTAGCACTCGATAATAACCTAGAAATTCTACCCGTAGTGAATAAAATCGATTTGCCGGCAGCTGATCCTGAAAAAGTAAAAAAGGAAATTGAAGATGTTATCGGCTTAGACGCATCCGAAGCTGTGCATGCATCTGCAAAAGCAGGTATCGGTATTGAAGAAATTTTGGAACAGATTGTTGAGAAAGTTCCAGCTCCTCAAGGTGATCCAGAAGCTCCATTAGAAGCACTCATTTTCGACTCGCATTACGACCCTTATAAAGGTGTAATTGTAAACATCCGGGTAATGCAAGGTACCGTTAAGCCGGGAGATAAAATCTTGATGATGGCAACGGGTAAAAAGTTTGAAGTACTTGATGTTGGTGTATTTACACCTCATATATCACCGAGGGAAGAACTTACTGTAGGAGACGTGGGCTACTTATCAGCTGCTATAAAAAATGTTGGTGATACACAAGTCGGTGATACGATTACAAATGCAGTAAATGGAGCGTTAGAGCCATTACCAGGGTACCGTCGAATGAACCCGATGGTCTATTGTGGGCTATATCCAATTGATACTTCAAAGTATAACGATTTACGAGAAGCGCTTGAAAAATTAGAACTAAATGATGCTGCCTTGCAATATGAAGCTGAAACTTCTCAAGCATTAGGATTTGGATACCGCTGTGGGTTTTTAGGTTTATTGCACATGGAAATTATCCAAGAACGTATTGAACGTGAATTCAATATAGACCTTATCACTACAGCACCTAGTGTTATCTATAACGTCATCTTAACCGATGGTACGGAGCTGAAGGTGGACAATCCTGCAATGATGCCAGATTCACAAAAAGTGGATCATGTAGAAGAACCTTATGTAAAAGCATCCATTATGGTTCCGAATGATTACGTCGGTTCCGTTATGGAATTATGTCAGCATAAGCGTGGTAACTTTGTCACAATGGATTATATGGATTCATCACGCGTGAATATTATTTACGAATTGCCACTAGCGGAAATTGTCTATGACTTCTTTGACCAATTAAAGTCCAGTACAAAAGGTTATGCTTCACTTGATTATGAATTGATTGGTTATAAAGAATCCAAATTAGTGAAAATGGATATTTTGTTAAATGGCGAACAAGTTGATGCGTTAAGCTTCATCGTGCATCGTGACTTTTCTTATGATCGTGGAAAAGCAATCGTTGAAAAGTTAAGAAAACTAATTCCTCGACAACAATTCGAAGTACCTGTGCAAGCTGCTATCGGTCAAAAGATTGTTGCTCGTTCAACAATCAAATCGATGGGTAAAAATGTTTTAGCTAAATGTTATGGGGGAGATATATCCCGTAAACGTAAGCTGTTAGAGAAACAAAAAGAAGGTAAGAAAAAAATGAAACAAGTGGGTTCTGTTGAAGTTCCTCAAGAAGCATTTATGGCAGTACTGAAAATGGACGAAGATTAACAGAAATTTGAACGCTGTTCGTTATTTAATAAAACCATCATCCATTCTTTAAAAATAGCTTGGATGAGGTTATAAGTTGTAAACAATCGATAATCAGATTTACGATTATTAGATTTAAGAATTTTTAACGCAAACTATGAAAAGAGGGCATTACAGCCCTCTTTTTCCCATTTAGGAAGGAGTAATAATTGTGCGAGGTATTTACATACATATCCCATTTTGCCATCAAATCTGTCACTACTGTGACTTTAATAAGGTGTTTTTTAAAAACCAACCGGTTGACGAATATATCGAGGCCATTGGTATGGAACTCGAAATTATGAAACAACAAGGAATTTCCTTTCATGAAGTTGAAACCGTTTTTCTTGGTGGGGGAACACCTACTTCCTTATCTGCACAACAATTGGATAGACTTCTTGAAATAGTCCATAGCTATGTAAATGTGCAAGCACTTAGAGAATTTTCTACTGAAGCAAATCCTGACGAGTTAACATATGAAAAGTTAGTCGTACTTAAAAAGGGTGGAGTAAAACGGTTAAGTATCGGTGTCCAATCCTTTGATAACGATTTACTAACAAAGATAGGTAGAACCCACGGAGCGAATGATGCGATAAGAGTAATTGAAGATGCACGTAAAGTTGGTTTTGAAAATATGAGCATTGATTTAATTTATGGTTTGCCTGGCCAAACGATTCAACAATGGCAGGATACGCTCATTAAAGCAACTGCATTAGATCTGCCGCATTACTCAGGCTATTCTTTAATCGTAGAACCGAAAACGGTTTTTTATAATCTCATGAATAGAGGAAAACTCCCTTTGCCTGGTGAAGACGTTGAAACTGAAATGTTCTCTATGCTGATGGATCACATGGAGAAATTCGGGAAAAAGCGTTATGAAATCAGTAACTTTGCACAACCAGGTTTTGAATCCATACATAATTTAATTTATTGGGAGAACGATATGTACGCAGGGGTTGGTGCAGGAGCCCATGGCTATCTAAACGGACAAAGATACTCAAATATCGGTCCGATTGGTAAATATATGGAGCAAGTAAATCAGTTTAAACGACCTGTTTTCCAAACGAATACAGTAACGAATATTGAATCGATGGAAGAGGAAATGTTTTTAGGTTTACGTAAAGCGGATGGTGTTTCTATTAAAACTTTTGAAAAGAAATTTGATCGAAAGCTTGCTGATATATATGGAGAAACACTAAAGACGTTAATAGATAGGGATTTAGTAGAACTTTTTAATGAACATTTTAAGTTGACAAAAGCAGGTGTGTTTAGAGGAAATGATGTGTTTCAAGAATTTCTTAAATAAAACGAAGTTAATTCGTTGACATGTAGAATTGAATTTGATAAATTATCAGTAGTATTAGCACTCACTCATTCAGAGTGCTAACAGGAGTGATGACGATGTTGACAAGCAGGCAATTACTTATATTGCAACTGACGGTTAACGATTTCATCGAGTCCGCCCAACCTGTGGGATCGAGGCAGCTATCCAAAAAACCGGAAGCGCCTTTTAGTTCGGCGACAATTCGGAATGAAATGGCTGACCTTGAAGAAATGGGTTACTTAGAAAAGACGCATACTTCGTCTGGTAGAATACCATCTGAAAAAGGGTATAGGTTTTATGTTGATCATTTATTAACACCTGTAAAACTGAATACGCAAGATAGTATGCAACTACGCTCAGTATTTCGTGGGAAAATGGTTGAAACAGAGGAGTTAATCAGAAAGTCTGCAACAATCCTTTCAGATTTAACAAATTATACTTCTGTTCTTTTAGGGCCAGATACTTCGTCTCATGCAGTGAAAAAGTTTTCAATTGTTCCTCTGGATCAACGAAAAGCTGTTGCGATTATCGTGACCGATAACGGCCGGGTTGAAAATCGATTATTCACAGTTCCAGAAGGTTTTACACCTTCGGATATTGAGAAAATGGTCAATATCTTAAATGAGCGACTTGTCGGTACACCATTGAACGATTTACAAAAGACGTTAGTATCGGAAGCTGAAATGGTGTTAAAACAGCATGTTTACCATTCAGGCGAACTGTATTCGTCCTTTCAAAAGGCGATGTCAATTGAACCCGAAGACCGTTTGTTTTTTGGCGGCAAAATGAACATGATGAAACAACCCGAATTCAGTGACATTCAAAAAATGAAAGATTTTTTTGAACTCATGGAGAAAGGATCACCTGCTACAACCTTTTTTCAAGATGAGAATGTTGGGATACGCGTTCGTATTGGTTCGGAGAATAGACATGACGCTATGGATAGTTTTAGTGTTATTACAGCTACATATGAGGCTGGAAATAATATGACTGGCTCGATAGCGATTGTTGGACCTAAGCGCATGGACTATGGAAGGATTATAACGATGCTCGATGTGCTAAGCGCGGATTTATCTAGAGAACTGGCCAGGTTAACGTTTGTTGATGGTCAGCTAGGAGGAAAGAATAGTGACTGATGAAATGAATGCGAAAGATGTAGAACAACTAGAAAAAGACAACGAAGAAATGACTGTAGAGCAATTGCAAAGTCAAGAGTCAGAAGTTGAAACGTCAACTGATACTTCATCAACTGGTGAGGAAGAAACGACAGAGCAAAAACAACAAAAATTAATTGAAAGTTTACAATCAGAATTACGTGAAGAAGAAAACAAACGTTTACGTCTACTTGCTGATTATGAAAACTTTAAAAGAAGAACGACGCTTGATAAAGAATCGCAACAAAAATATCGAGCGCAAAACGTTTTAACTAATTTGATTCCTGTATTGGACAACTTTTCTCGAGCGCTAAGTTTAGAGGCGACGACAGAAGAAGCTAAATCAATGATGACTGGTATCGAAATGGTATATCGTTCACTATTGGAAGCACTTGAATCAGAAGGTTTAGTAGCAATTGAAGCAATTGGTAAAGATTTCGACCCGAACTTTCATCAAGCAATTATGACCGGTAACGATGAAGAGCAAGCTTCTGGAGTAGTGCTTGAGGATATGCAAAAAGGGTACATGTTAAAAGATCGTGTTCTTAGACCATCCATGGTCAAAGTTAACGAATAAAAAACTAAAGTAAATTAACTATTATTTCTAGGAGGAATTCTAAAATGAGCAAAATTATTGGTATTGACTTAGGTACAACAAACTCTGTAGTAGCAGTATACGAGGGTGGAGAAGCGAAAGTAATTCCAAACCCAGAAGGTAACCGAACAACACCATCAGTTGTCGCATTTAAAAATGGTGAACGTCAAGTTGGTGAAGTAGCGAAACGTCAGTCAATTACAAACCCACATACAATCATGTCAGTTAAACGTCATATGGGTACTGATTTCAAAGTATCAGCAGAAGACAAAGAATACACACCACAAGAAGTATCTGCAATGATTCTTCAGTATATGAAAGGCTACGCAGAAGAGTATTTAGGAGAAAAAGTAACGAAAGCTGTTATTACGGTACCTGCTTACTTTAATGATGCACAACGTCAAGCGACAAAAGATGCTGGTACGATTGCAGGATTAGAAGTGGAAAGAATTATTAATGAACCAACAGCTGCAGCACTTGCTTATGGTTTGGATAAGACAGATGAAGATGAAACAATTCTTGTATATGACCTTGGTGGCGGTACATTCGACGTTTCTATCCTTGAACTTGGAGACGGCGTATTCCAAGTACGTTCTACTGCAGGTGATAACAAATTAGGTGGAGATGACTTTGATGACATCATCATCGACTATCTTGTAGCAGAATTCAAGAAAGATAATGGTATCGACCTTTCTAAAGATAAAATGGCAATGCAGCGTTTAAAAGATGCAGCTGAAAAAGCGAAAAAAGACTTATCTGGTGTTACATCATCACAAGTTTCTTTACCGTTCATCACTGCTGGAGATGCTGGTCCACTTCACTTAGAAGTTACACTTACTCGAGCGAAATTCGATGAGTTAACAGCTTCTCTAGTAGAGCGTTCAATGGTTCCTACACGTCAAGCGATTAAAGATGCTGGATTATCTGCATCAGAAATCGATCGCGTCATTCTTGTTGGTGGTTCTACTCGTATTCCTGCTGTACAAGAAGCTATTAAAAAAGAAACTGGTAAAGAGCCATACAAAGGTGTAAATCCGGATGAAGTAGTTGCAATGGGTGCGGCTGTTCAAGGTTCTATTCTTAGCGGAGATGTTACAGATGTAGTATTACTAGATGTAACGCCATTATCACTAGGGATTGAAACAATGGGAAATGTATTTACAAAATTAATTGAACGTAATACAACAATCCCGACTAGTAAATCACAAGTTTTCTCAACAGCAGCAGATAACCAACCAGCTGTTGACATCCATGTATTACAAGGTGAACGTCCAATGTCAGCTGACAATAAAACATTAGGTCGTTTCCAACTAACGGATATTCCACCAGCACCACGCGGTGTTCCACAAATTGAAGTAACATTTGATATTGATAAAAATGGTATTGTAACAGTTAAAGCGAAAGATCTTGGTACACAAAAAGAACAAAACATTACAATTCAATCTAGTTCAGGTTTAAGTGATGATGAAATTGAACGCATGGTAAAAGATGCTGAAGCAAATGCTGATGAAGATACAAAACGTAAAGAAGAAGCGGAATTGAAAAATGAAGCTGACCAATTAGTATTTATGGCTGAAAAGACAGTTAAAGATCTAGAAGGTAAAGTGACTGAAGAAGAAGTTAAGAGTGTTGAAGAAGCTAAAGAAGAGTTGAAGACAGCTCTAGAAGCTGGTGATAACGATGATATTCGTACGAAGAAAGACAAACTTGAAGAGCTCGTTCAACAACTTTCAATGAAATTATATGAGCAAGCGGCAGCAGATGCACAGAATGCTGAATCTACAGAAGGTGCTACGGATGATGGCGTAGTTGACGCTGATTTTGAAGAAGTAGATGACAAAGATACTAAATAATGCACGTTGACGGAAAAGTCAAAGTCCGATATTCCGGCTTTGGCTTTTTCTTTATAATAGAATTTATGAAGCTGATGAAAGAGTTCACATCAATAAATGAGTGATACAATTTGCTTCTTATATAGAACCTTTTTTCAATCACGTGGTACAATAGACAACATCTAAATGCATTTCGGGAGAGTGAAATAATGAGTAAAAGAGATTATTATGATGTACTTGGTGTGTCCAAGTCAGCGACAAAAGAAGAAATACGTAAGGCATATCGTTCTCTATCAAAAAAGTTTCATCCGGATTTGAATAAAGAAGCCGGTGCTGAAGAAAAGTTTAAAGAAGTAACAGAAGCGTTTGAAGTGTTAAGTGATGACAATAAGAAGGCAAACTACGATCAATATGGACATTCGAATCCAAACCAAGGTTTTGGAGGATTCGGCGGTGGTGGTGACGGCTTCGGATTTGAAGACATCTTTAGTTCTTTCTTTGGCGGTGGTGGAGGTCGTAGAAGAGATCCAAATGCACCTCGAAAAGGTGATGACTTACAATATTCGATGACAATTGACTTTATGGAAGCTGTTTTTGGTAAGGAAACGGAGATTGAGGTTCCTAAAGAGGAACTATGTGAAACATGTGATGGTTCAGGTGCCAAAAAAGGTACTTCTGCGAAAACATGTTCACATTGTGATGGAACGGGTCAAATAAGCGTTACTCAAAATACACCTCTTGGTCAAATGGTTAACAGACGAACTTGCCCTCATTGCCAAGGAACGGGTAAAATCATACCAGAAAAATGTACAACATGTCATGGTGATGGTCGTGTGACGAAACGCAAAAAAATCAAAGTGACGATTCCAGAAGGTGTGGATGACGGGCAACAACTTCGTGTATCAGGACAAGGTGAAGCAGGACACAATGGTGGTCCAGCAGGTGACTTATATCTTGTATTCAGAGTTAAACCGCATGAGAAATTTATTCGACAAGATGATGATATATATTTGGAGTTAAATTTATCGTTCCCTCAGGTTGCACTAGGTGATGAAATTGAAGTACCAACTGTTCAAGGAAATGTAAAGTTAAAAATTCCGGCTGGAACACAAACGGGTACTAAATTTAGATTAAGAGGCAAAGGGATTAAAAATGTCCACGGCCGTGGAATTGGTGATCAACATGTAGTGGTTAAAGTTGCAACACCAAAAAAGATGTCAGAAAAACAAAAAGAATTGATGAGAGAGTTTGCAGGTATTGCCGGTGATGCTCCTGAAGAATACTCTAGTTCCTTGTTCGATAAAATTAAACGATCTATAAAAGGTGACTGAAAGGGATGAACTCATTTGAAGTGGTCCGAAATCTCAATTCATACAACGCATGAGGCAACTGAAGCGATTGCGAATATCTTTCATGAAGCAGGGGCTAGTGGTGTTGTAATAGAAGATTCGACAGAACCTGATCGAATACATGAAGACCGATATGGGGAAATCTATGAACTTGATAAAAATGATTTCCCTACAGAAGGCGTCATTGTAAAGGCGTACTTACCAGTGAATAGTTTTTTAATAGAAACGGTGCAAGAAATTAAATTATCAATTGAAGGTTTATCTTCGTTTGGTTTAGATGCAGGTAGTAATGCTGTGCATTCAAATGAGATTGACGAAGAAGATTGGGCAACGGCATGGAAAAAATATTATCACCCCGTTAAAATTTCTGGACGCTTTACAATTGTTCCTACATGGGAACAATACAAACGTGTTGAATCAGACGAACTTATTATCGAACTTGACCCCGGCATGGCATTTGGAACAGGAACACATCCAACTACTGTATTATGCCTACAAGCGCTAGAAAAGTATGTCAAACATGGTGATCAGATTGTTGATGTCGGAACTGGTTCAGGAGTATTGGCTATTGGTGCAGCGCTTTTAGGAGCGGATAAAGTCCATGCCCTAGATCTGGATGAAGTCGCTGTTCGTGCTGCAAAAGAAAATGTTAATCTTAACAAAGTTGAAGATATTGTTGATGTAAAACAAGGAGATCTACTAACTTCTGTTAAAGCGCCTGCAGATATTATTGTTGCAAATATTCTAGCTGAAGTGATTATGTCATTCTCTCAAGACGCATATACAATTTTACCTTCTAATGGGTTATTTATTGTTTCTGGTATTATTGGTCAAAAACGTGATTTGGTGAAAAATGATTTAATTGATAAAGGATTCGAGATTATTGAATCTGTTCTAATGGAAGACTGGGTAGCCATTGTAGCGAAGAAGAAGGGCGTGTAATCATTTGCAACGGTATTTTCTGGATACGCCATTTAATGAAGAGGCAGAAGCAATCATCACAGGTGACGATGAGAAACATATCACCAAAGTAATGAGGATGAAAGAAAATGATCAAGTGATTGCAGTAAGTAAAGGTCAAGCCTTTATTGCTGCAATTACAGCAATTACTGAAACTGGTGTCCATATTAGAAAACAGAATGAACCATTACCTTCGAATGAAATGCCTGTTAATGTGACGATCGCATGTGGCCTTCCCAAAGGGGATAAGCTTGATTTAATCGTCCAAAAAGGGACTGAGCTTGGTATGGTTGCAATGATTCCGTTTGATGCTGAACGTTCAATTGTTAAATGGGATATCAAAAAAGTGGATAAAAAAGTGGAGCGACTTAGTAAAATTGCGAAAGAGGCCGCTGAACAATGTCATCGTACGATTATCCCGCAAGTGAATAATCCCGTATCTTTTGCTCAGTTAATAGATGCTTCAAAAGATTATGATGTTCTTCTGTTTGCAGATGAGGAAGATGCAAAGACTGCAGAACCAAATCGGATTGCAGACCGATTAAAAAATGTGCATCCTGACCAATCCATTTTAGTTGTTTTCGGACCAGAAGGTGGTCTTTCAAGAAAAGAAGCTGCCGTTCTTTTAGAAGCAGGATTTCTTTCTACAGCTCTAGGTAAACGTATTTTACGGACGGAGACAGCGCCACTTTATTTATTGTCCGTCATGTCGTACGAGTTCGAATGAAAAAGGTAAGTAAACTATGTTATCCTTAACTTTACACTTGAGGCAATTAAACATAGTTAGAATTGCGTCTGAAGCCTAAAGTAAGGACGAATGTTAAGGTACTTGGCGAAAACCACTTTAAATAACCATTTAAAGTGGTTTTCGTCATTAACTTAGGCAAAGTTTATTAATCATCTATATTTATTTCTTTTGTTACGGGACTGCTTCCAGATTCAGTTTAACTGAGTATGGGTGGTAGTCCTGTTTTTATATACAATTTTTACGTATCCCTTTTTTCTTCACTCTAGATGAACGCTATTGGCGGACGCTAAAAAAGTTCGAAAAGATCTTGTTCAATCTTTTCTTATGCTATTTGACACGAATGACGTGCTCCTGTGAACTCTTCAGTAAAGAGAAAGTGGCCTTATCATCCAAATATCATATTGCTAATCTCGCTGAAAATGTCAAATTGTATTCAAAACAATTCACATAGCGCTTTATAAAGCCAAAATAGCACACAAAGAGGCGCTTAATAATAAAATGGCCATCCATCTAGTGGAAAATCATTTAATAACCGTTTAAAAGTAATCCTAATATATGAATCGTTATGACGACTGTTTTATATTTTTTTCATTCGGGGTAGCATAATTGTTATTTGTCATTTTTAATGATTTGTTCCTCAACTTTTCCTCTGTTAATTAAAGCTTTGAATCCTAGTATTCCTATTAAGGTTATAAGCAGAGGTATTGTCTGTATAAATAAAAAGCCATATATAAATCCAAGAGGTTGACCATCATGAAAATGCATCGCATTTATTCCAATGTAAATAGAAACTGGCATAATAATTATATTCAACACAATCATTAATTTAAAAAAACTCTTCATGAAATCCAATCTTTTTACTCTTCTTAAAAAAACAATGATTATCGAAGTTATTACTAAGAACATAACTAGCGGCAATATCTGTACAAATGAAAATCCAATTACAAATTCTCGAAACCCACTACCAGGGGAGTCTGTAGCCATTCCTCCAATAAAAATGGAAACTGGTAAAATTATTAAATTTAAAAATACTATCAAACCGAAAAAAATAAGTAGGATATTAAAATTTTTCTTTTGACGTCTATACCTTAATATAAGCTCATCGTCCTCCATTGAATAAACCTCCTCTTTTATAAATGACTTTATAAAATTATTCAACAATTACTAATCTACATTTAATTTATTAGTTCAAGCAAATGACCACTGTGATATAATCGTCACGAATAACCGTATTATAAACAGACGAGAACTTGAGAAACCCCAGCTTTTAATATAATAGTTTAACTAAGACGTGTCCAATAAACTATCGAAGCACCCATAATCGTTTTAATACTTTTTCTTTAGGTGTTCTTAACTATAAAATAGAAAAAAGAGAAGGGCAGACTGCTTAATTGCATCCTGATTCTCACTTCTGTTTGAGTTTTAGTCAAGTTACTCCTGAATTAAGGGATATTAAGATTGTGATATTGATTAGTTATTTGATAGTGTGCTTGATTTTACTATAAGAATCAGCAAAAACAGTTAAGGATTTTCGCGATTGACTAGTACATATAAAATGTGAAGAATCAAATTGACATAATGAAATTGCTAGTGAAAGAAAAAAAGAGTGCTTGCGAAAGGAAAATTTCAATTGGTTTAATAATTTCATTAATGAAGTGAAATAATAAATATATTGGAACTCATCTTTTTTCCTCTATAAATGGAATCTTTACGTTAATTTCTTTGTAATTTTTTAATAAGGTTTAACTGTCATATAATAGCGACCAACAAGCAGTCCTTTATGGAAGCTTCAAGACCTTTTTTTCTTTCTAGTAAGGTTAGTTATGCCCATTAAGCATGATTGTGATATTATAGGATAAGTCTTGTTTTTATTGAGTTTAATGAAAGGATGAAAAATAAATATGGGGAACAACGAGCTTACGAAAACCGTAGCTTTCCATACGCTAGGTTGTAAAGTAAATCATTATGAAACAGAAGCTATTTGGCAGTTGTTTAAAGACGCTGGGTATGTTCGTGAAGAATATGAAAAGAACGCCGATGTGTATGTGATCAATACGTGTACGGTTACGAATACGGGAGATAAGAAAAGCAGGCAAGTTATCCGCCGTGCGATTCGTAAAAATCCTGATGCGGTTGTCTGTGTCACAGGCTGTTATGCGCAAACTTCACCAGCGGAAATTATGGCTATTCCTGGTGTAGATATTGTCGTTGGTACACAGGACAGAACAAAGTTACTTGGGCTAATAGAAGAGTTTCGTGCTGAACGTCAACCAATCAATGCCGTTCGTAATATTATGAAAAATAGAGTATATGAAGAACTTGATGTACCTGCTTTCACTGACCGAACACGTGCATCTTTAAAAATCCAAGAAGGCTGCAATAACTTTTGTACATTTTGTATCATTCCGTGGGCTAGAGGCCTTATGCGTTCTCGTGATCCAGAAGAAGTAATACGTCAAGCACAACAATTAGTAGACGCAGGATACTTAGAAATTGTACTCACGGGTATTCATACAGGCGGTTATGGAGAAGATTTAAAAGACTATAATTTGGCTCGTTTATTAAGGGATTTAGAAACAAAAGTGATAGGTCTTAAACGCTTGCGCATTAGTTCCATTGAAGCTAGTCAACTCACTGATGAGGTTATTGATGTTTTGAACGAATCATCAACAATTGTTCGGCATTTACATATTCCGATTCAATCAGGTTCAAATACTGTTTTAAAGAGAATGCGACGAAAATACACGATGGAATTTTTTGCAGAACGGTTAACGCGGTTACGTGAAGCGCTACCGCAACTTGCAATTACATCTGATGTGATTGTTGGCTTCCCTGGCGAGACAGAAGAAGAGTTTATGGAAACATATAACTTTATTAAAGATCATGGATTTTCTGAATTACATGTTTTCCCTTATTCCAAGCGGACAGGAACACCCGCTGCTAGAATGGAAGACCAAATTGATGAGGACATTAAAAACGAACGCGTACACCGTTTAATCGAATTGAACAATCAACTTGCTAAACAATACGCTTCAAATTTCGAAAATGAAGTACTAGAAGTCATTCCGGAAGAAAAATATAAATTGGATTTAAGTGGTGATCTCTATGAAGGTTACACAGACAATTATTTAAAAGTTGTTTTTCCAGCAGACGAGTCAATGGTAGGTAAATTAGTGCGTGTTAAAATTACGAAGGCGGGTTACCCATACAACGAAGCCCAGTTTGTTCGCATTATAGAAGAACAAGAATTAAGCGTATAAATGAAACTTTTCCATCTAATTGTTAGATGGAAAAGTTTTTCGTGCTAAAGCAAGCGCTTATTGATATGATGATAGAAGTACGTACATCTATAGGGAGGCAATTGATTTGAATACAAAATTTGCGAATGCGATTGACCATACTTTATTAAAAGCTGATGCGACAAAACAACAAGTAATTACACTTTGTGAAGAGGCGCGTAAATATAGTTTTGCTTCTGTTTGTATAAATCCGACATGGGTTAAAACTGCGGCACAACAATTACAAGGTTCTCCGGTAAAAGTTTGTACGGTTATTGGATTTCCTCTTGGTGCAACTACTTCAGATGTGAAAGCGTTTGAAACTGACAATGCGATTATCAATGGTGCAACAGAAATTGATATGGTCATTAATATTGGTGCGTTACGAGATGGTGATGACAAAATAGTTCAAAATGACATTGTAGCAGTTGTAAAAGCTGCTGCTGGAAGAGCAATTGTAAAAGTTATTATTGAAACATCACTATTAACAGATATTGAAAAAAGACATGCTTGTGAACTAGCAGTGCTAGCAGGTGCCGATTTTGTTAAAACATCTACCGGTTTCTCAACGGGTGGTGCAACTGTTGAAGATATCAAGTTAATGCGAGCGGTTGTAGGACCTGAAAAGGGTGTTAAAGCTTCTGGCGGCGTTAGAAGTTTCGAAGATATGAAACAATTAATGGATGCTGGGGCTACACGTATAGGTGCTAGTTCTGGAGTGCAAATTATGCAAGGTTTAGAATCTGATTCAGATTATTAATTTGAAAGTTTTATATTGACCTCTTTGAATTTATGAGGTATAATTTTTGAGTACATGGCACTTGGTCGTGTTCCTAAGTGTGTTTGGAGGGAGGGACAAGAGATATGTCGAAAACTGTTGTTCGTAAAAACGAATCGCTTGAAGATGCTCTTCGCCGCTTCAAACGTACTGTATCCAAAAGTGGGACAATACAAGAGGTAAGAAAGCGCGAGTTTTATGATAAGCCAAGCGTTAAGCGTAAGAAGAAGTCTGAAGCTGCAAGAAAACGTAAATTCTAATTTTTAGTAGCTACGAATTCGAAAATTACAGTCAATCGAAATTTTGATAGACCGAAAAATCCTGAATTGGGTTTTTCGGTCTATTTGTTTTAAAACTACAAAATAATTTAAAGGAAAATGAAACTTCCGAGCTATTTGTACGTATAAAGAGATATAATTGATTGTATAAAGAGAGGTGAAATATAAATGCCTAAAATAATCGGAAGAACTTTTTTATTGCTCATTCTATTCATGTTGGTTCTAACTCCATTCATAGAAACAAAGGCTGCCAACGATGTTGTTTATAAGGTTCCTTTAACTAAAGAAGTGGAAAAAGGACTGTACGCTTTTTTAAATCGTTCTTTTAAAGAAGCTGAAAATGCTGGTGCTAAAGCAGTTGTCCTTGATATGAATACACCAGGCGGTTTTACAAATGTTGCCGATGATATTGCAAGATTGATGGAAGACACTAAAAAGAACATGAAAGTTATTGCCTATATTCATGATAATGCATTATCAGCAGGCGCTTTTATTGCACTTTATGCTGATGAAATTTACATGTCACCAAAAGGTTCTATTGGCGCATCGCAAGTAATTGATAGTAACGGAAATGCTGCGGATGCTAAAGCTCATAGTGTATGGAAAGCTGCCATGATGAATGCAGCTAAGTCTTCAGGCAGAAATCCTCAATATGCTCTAGCGATGGCTGATCCCAACATAGATTTACCTGACTATAGAGCTAGCAAAGGTGACTTATTAACCTTAACCGCAGATGAAGCATTCAGTGTGAATTATAGCGAAGGTACAGTGAAATCTTTTGAAGAAGTATTAGATAAGAGCGGATTTTCAAATGCTGAAATCGTAGTGACGAATGAAACTATTACTGAAAAAGTTACACGCTTCATTACTAATCCGATCGTTGTACCGATTTTACTATCAGTAGCGGGATTAGGTTTAGTACTGGAGCTATATTCACCTGGCTTTGGTGTACCTGGAACAATGGGTCTTTCTGCGTTAATGCTCTTTTTCTATGGTCATTTGTTAGCGGGTCTAGCAGGATACGAAACGATTATTCTTTTCATTTTAGGAATAAGTTTTATTGTTGCAGAATTTTTCTTGCCAGGAGGTATTGCGGGAGTTATTGGTTCACTTGCAGTAATAGGTAGCATCATTATGGCCGGTGCTAATCCTTTGTACATGGCTGTTTCAGTACTTATCGCGATTGGCATAGCAATTATTGGGATGGTGATCATTATGAAGTTTTTCGGTAAGAAATTATATTTACTGAATAAGATGGTGTTATTGGACGCAACAGATACGGATAGTGGCTATGTGTCTAATGTAAATCGTATAGAATTATTAGGAAGAACTGCAAAAACTTCAACACCTCTAAGACCTGCAGGTGCGATTGAGTTAGACGGTGAACGGATAGATGTCGTTTCTGAAGGAATATACATTGACCGTGGAAAAGATGTTACAATAGTTAAGGTTGAAGGTTCCCGTATTGTAGTAAGGGAATCAGTAGAGAAAGGGGAAAATCATTCATGAATGCATTAATTGGCGCAGGAGGAACAATCGGGATAATCGTGCTTGTATTTTTAGCGATTATCATTTTATCTTTATTTTTCACACTCGTTCCAGTTACACTTTGGATATCTGCAATGGCTGCAGGGGTTCGCGTAAGTATTTTCACTTTAATTGGAATGCGACTTCGTCGTGTTATCCCAAGTCGGGTTGTGAATCCTTTAATTAAGGCACACAAAGCTGGACTTGATATCGGCATTAATCAGTTGGAGAGTCATTATCTAGCTGGCGGTAACGTAGACAGAGTTGTCAATGCACTTATTGCAGCTCATCGCGCAAACATTGAACTTACATTCGAACGTGGCGCAGCGATTGACCTTGCTGGTCGTGAAGTATTAGAGGCAGTACAGATGTCTGTTAATCCAAAAGTAATCGAAACACCATTCATTGCGGGTGTCGCGATGAATGGTATCGAAGTGAAAGCAAAAGCACGTATTACAGTTCGTGCCAACATTGATCGTTTAGTTGGTGGTGCTGGTGAAGAAACAATTGTTGCGCGTGTAGGTGAAGGAATTATCTCGACAATTGGTTCGTCTATTGATCATGCGAAAGTATTAGAAAATCCAGATATGATTTCACAAACAGTTCTAGCAAAAGGATTAGATTCTGGTACTGCCTTTGAAATACTATCTATTGATATCGCGGATGTTGATATCGGTAAAAATATCGGCGCAGAATTACAAACTGAGCAAGCAATGGCTGATAAAAATATTGCGCAAGCAAAAGCAGAAGAGCGTCGCGCAATGGCTGTCGCAAGCGAACAAGAAATGAAAGCTAAAGTTGAAGAAATGCGTGCTAAAGTTGTGAGTGCTGAAGCTGAAGTTCCACTAGCAATGGCCGAAGCGCTTCGCGGTGGAAATATTGGTGTAATGGATTATATGAACTACAAAAATATACAAGCTGATACAGGAATGCGTGATTCCATTAGTAAAGTCGGCGGAGATCACCACGCAACAGATGAAACACAAGACTGATGCTTCAACAGCATTTCTTGAAAGGAGATGTGTTAAATGGAACAATATATTCCATTAATCATCTTTGCTATTATTGGCGCGTTAGCTAGTGCTAAGAAAAAGAAACCAGAACAAGCTAATGGACAACCAAAACCTTTTACAGCAAACGGTCGAATACCCGGAAATCCTGTGAAGAAATTACAAGAGTTGTCAAAAGAAATGTACGACGAATTGCAGAAAGAATTTCAAGATGTGCCTTCAGAACCACCGAGTAGACAAACGATTCCTCAAGCCACAGTACAACACGCGGCGAGAAAGCCTGTTGTTGCTCAATCGGTACAGGAAGAGATTTCGACACCTGTACAATCAAGGTTTCCTCGCGTTCGTGAGGCGCACCGTGGGAGGCTTTCTGCACATGGTGGTCGAATCGAAACTCAATCAGATGGTAAGAAGAATAATTTACTACCAAAAGATAGACACGATCTACTTAAGGGTATCGTGTTTTCTGAAATTTTAAGTCCACCAAAGTCAAAGCAATAAGCATTGCCCCCCTATTCATTTCATACGATATGATTAGGGGGTTTTTCTATTGAAAAAATTATTTGCAACTGGTGCTTCTATTCAAATCGAAGAATATTCTTCTGTACAAATTAACGGTCCGTACTCATTGGTGAAATTAGGACCAGACTATGCTTCAATAAAAAATATGCAATATGTAATTAACGTTCGAGGCAATGACTTATTAGTCGATATTTTATCTGAAGAGGTAGCAGTTTTACGTTTCTCTTCAATAACGTCATTATCTATCTTACTAGCAGACGAAGACGAGATCGCGAATGATAGGTAAACGTTATGAAATTATAATTACTGGAAAAGGAAATAAGGCAGCATTCCTTCGTAAATTATCAACTACAAAAGCAAAAATTTTTCAACTTTCAAATGTTGAAGATTGTATTAGATTTTATACTGATAAGGAAGGCGTTAGACAGATAAGGAAGATTCGTAAACGTTATGATGTGCAAGTTAAAATTAGTTCAGTAGAGTATAAAAATGGTACAACTAAAATACTATCATCTTATTATTTTTTAATCGCTTGCGTTATTCCATTATGCGCTTCGTTATTTCTATGGACTATTGAAATAGAGTCAACTATGCCAGAAGTTACAGATCGAATCGATTCCAAATTGAAGTCGGCGTCTATTGTTCCGTTTACTCCTTTAACAAAACTTCCCGATGAAAAAGACATTAGACAGTTATTGATGCTAGATGATCCGTCTCTATCTTGGGTTAGATTTAAACGTGTTGGGACTAAACTAACTATTATTCCAATGCTTTCACCAATTTCAAGTGAAGCGGGTAAAGAACGAAGTAAGCCTTCACATCTTGTTGCAAGAACAGCAGGTGTTATTACTCGGTTTGAATTAAAAAGTGGGGAACGAGTCGGACGAATTCATCAAACTGTTAGGAAGGGTGAATTACTTGCAAGTGGGATTCTGGAACAGGGAAATAAGACAACAGTAGTTGGAGCAGAAGGATCTGTATATGCGAATTATTGGGTTGAGTATTCATTTAGTTTACCTCGAAAAATTAGCTATAGGTCTCAAGGTGATGAAACTGTTCGTTTTAGATTTCACAATCCTTTGGATAGAAAAAGCAAGTCGGTAGTAAAAGACAATCCAAAGAAAAAGTGGTCGCTGTTTTCTTTAGATAGAAGTATTGATGAAGTTAAAAGGAACTTAACGATTAAACCAGGTATGGAAGAAACTCTACTTGCACCACTCTTGAAAGAACAAGTGCTTTCAGAAAAAAACGATAACGTAGTAATCGTTGAAGAGAAAATTTTGCACGTTACATTCGATAATGATAAAGTTGAGGGAACAATACTATTTCAACTGAATGATAATATCGCTATAAAAAAACCGATACCTCAAGGAGACTGAAACTATTGGACGATCAATTATTACAACTACATATCGAAAATCCAAATGAAGCAGTAATGCTTTTAGGTATTTCCGATCAGAATATGAAGCTTATTGAAGCTAGTTTAAACGTTTCTATTTTAACGAGAGGTGAAGCAATATCTTTAAAAGGTTCTGAAAAAGATCGTGAGTCTGCAAAGATACTACTTGAGCAACTTTTATCTGTAATTCGAAAAGGTATTAATATTAACCAACGTGATGTTTCTTCAGCGATTGAAATGGTGAAATCCGGCACTATAGAGTATTTTTCAGAACTGTATGATGAAGAGATTACACGTAATACAAAAGGTAAGGCGATACGCGCAAAAACAATAGGTCAACGCGAGTATGTGCAAGCGATTCGTTCACAGGACTTAGTTTTCGGCATCGGTCCAGCGGGTACTGGTAAGACTTATTTGGCAGTTGTATTAGCAGTTCAAGCGATGAAAATGGGTTCAACTAAACGAATTATTCTCACAAGACCTGCAGTAGAGGCGGGTGAAAGCTTAGGTTTTTTACCAGGAGATCTAAAAGAAAAAGTGGATCCCTATTTACGTCCTTTATATGATGCGTTACATGATGTTTTGGGAACAGAACAAACTGACAGATTAATGGAAAGAGGTGTGATTGAAATCGCTCCTCTTGCATATATGCGTGGGCGCACACTTGATGATGCCTTTGTTATATTAGATGAAGCTCAAAACACTACTAAGGCTCAAATGAAGATGTTTTTAACACGTCTTGGTTACGGTTCTAAAATGGTGATTACTGGTGACAAAACCCAAATTGATTTACCAAAGGGAGTAGAATCAGGTTTAATTGCATCTGAAATGATATTAAAAAATGTAGCGGATATACATTTTCAATACTTAGAACAAAGTGACGTTGTGAGACACCCATTAGTCGCAAAAATAATTGAAGCTTACGAGGAAGAGCAGTCATCTTAACTTGACTGCTTTTTCAGTCATTACATAGAAGTTGAATTTACAATGTGGGGAGTGTGTTAGAAATGCGTACGGCTTGGAAACTTATTAAGTCACTAAAATTTTCTTACTTATCGTTATTCCTTATCGTGTTGTCATGTTTTATGTTATTCTTTTTAATGTTTGGTAGTGTGAAAAAGGAAACTTATGAACTGTCTGAATTTCAAATTGCTACGAATACGATTCGCTCTTTAAAAACTGTGGAAGATTCAGTTAAAACTGAGCAGGAGAGGGAACGTGCAGCTTCTGAAGTTGCGACCGCATACCAATTTTCAGAAGAGGTATCAAAAAACAGACAAGCGATTGCCGCCTCACTTTTTGATTTTTTACTAGAGTCAAAAACGCTAGAGAATAAAGAGATAGATCAAGATACCGCGCAAGATGTCACGTTGAAAGAACAAGTTACGCTAGTTAACAAAAGACTAACTGAGCTTGAGGGAAAAGAACCTGGCTTAAGGATGAGTAACGAAACAATTGAAAGATTATTAGCTTTAGATGTTGCAACACTTGAGAATATTAAAAAGAATATTGTAGAAATAGTTGGCGATGAACTAAGTAATCCTATAAAAAAAGAAAATATAACCGCAAGTCAAAACGAAGTGGAAAGGAAATTGCGACAATTAAATGTTATACCTTCGCCAGAATTGCAATACGTTCTTCCGATTGCACGAACATTAATAGTTGAAACAGAAATTGAAAACGAGGATTTAACTAAAGTACGAAAAGAGGAAGCGAGATTAGCTGTCGAGCCAACTCGTATACTTCAAGGACAAGTTATTGTTAGGGAAGGTCAATTCATAGATAAAGAGATTTATCGACAATTAGAATTATCGGGACTGTTGAAAAATCAAACCTCTATTAAACCGTTGTTAGGATTAGTTGTATTTGTCTTATTTATTGGTTCAATTATTTACTTGCATTTTAGTACATGGAATGAATCCGTATCTGTTAAAAAGAAATCTTTATTTATTGTTCTGTCAGTATTTTTCATGTTAGTAATCGTTATGAAATTATTGTCTATTATTGAAAAAGACTTTGATGTTTTATTAGCTTTCCTTTTCCCAACAGCATTAGCTCCATTGTTAGTTAAGATCTTAACGAATGAGCGTTTGGCACTTATGGTTACGGTTATAACAGCAGCAACCGCGGGTGTGATGTTACAAGAAGGTTATGCGTCTATTATTCAAATGGAAGTTGCATTATATATTCTGTTTGGTGGTCTTGTTAGTTTGTACTTGTTGGGGAGTAATGGTAGACGTTCGAGTATTTTGAGAACTAGTCTTAGTGTTTCTATCTCTAATATACTATTTTTAGCTTTTTACTTATTAATGACACAATCATCCTATAATGTATCAGAATTAGTCTTTTATTTAATTGCAGCTACAACTTCAGGTATTCTTTCGGGTGCTTTAACAATAGGTTTATTACCTTTTTTTGAATCAGCATTTGGGCTATTATCAGACATGAGGTTGATTGAGTTATCGAATCCTAACCATCCTTTACTGAAAAAAGTTTTAACTATAACACCGGGTACTTACCATCATAGTATTATGGTAGCAAACTTGGCTGATGCTGCGTGTGAAGAAATTGGTGCCAACGGCTTACTTGCAAGAGTTGGGAGTTACTATCACGACATCGGGAAAACAGTTCGACCTGGATTTTTCATCGAGAATCAACATGCAGGAATAAATCCGCATGATTTATTGCCACCAGAAAAAAGTCGTGATATTATTATTGCCCATGCAGAGGATGGGGCGAAGATCTTGGAGAAGCATAAGATGCCTTCTGAAATTATTGACATAGCGAGACAACATCATGGTACAAGTACATTAAAATTCTTTTATAGTAAAGCGAAGGAAACAGACCCTGATGTAGATGAACATGACTTCAGGTATACTGGTCCGAAACCACAAACGAAAGAAATAGCTATTATTTCTGTTGCAGATAGTGTTGAAGCCGCTGTAAGATCAATGAAAGAGCCAACTACTGATAAAATTGCAAGTCTTGTTAAATCGATTATTTCAGAAAAACTGAAAGATGGTCAGTTTGATGAATGTGACATATCAATGAAAGAATTAAAGAAAGCAGAACGTGTATTTTGTGAAACGCTAAACGGAACGTTCCATAACCGAATAGAATATCCAGAGTAAACGTGTTAGGAGTGAAGAGATGCTAGAGATTTATTTTGATGATGAAGTGTCAAGAGTGAATGATGTAACAAAGGAATTAATAACAAAACTTTTACTTCATGCTGCCACTGAAGAGAAATTAATTGGTGAATTAGAGCTTTCAATCACATTTATGTCGGATAGTGAAATTCAACAAATAAATGCAGAATATCGAGGTAAAAATGCTTCTACGGATGTCATTTCATTTGCATTAGAAGAGACATCTGAAGGTGAAATCGAGATTAAGGAAATTGAAGGAATGCCTAGAGTATTAGGCGATATTCTCATTTCGGTTGATACTGCCATGAGACAAGCCAAGGAGTATGGACATGACTATCATAGAGAAATAGGCTTCCTCGCATTACATGGTTTCCTCCATCTACTCGGTTATGATCACATGAACGAGGCGGAAGAGGCGGAAATGTTTGGTAGACAAAATGAAATATTAGCATCTTTTGGGCTGGAGAGGTGAGCCAGTAATGCGCAATTTTTTTCGAGCTTTTGTTTATGCTTGGAATGGAATCCTTCATGCTTCAAATAAAGACAGAAATTTCAAGGTGCATTTGATTGCTACCATAATTGTAATGTCGACGGGACTGCTTACAGGTCTAACTCAACTGGAATGGTTCATAGTCATCATTCTAATCGCGGGAATGCTATCATTAGAAATGGTCAATGCTGCAATTGAGAGAGTTGTCGACCTAGTGACGTCAGAGCACCATCCATTAGCAGGATTAGCGAAAGACTTGGCCGCAGGAGCAGTATTGATTTTTGCAATAACTAGTGCAATTATAGGTCTCATGCTTTTTATACCCAAATGGTTTTAATTGTTTAATTAATATGACGAGGTGTTTTTATGGAAATGGAAAAATTATTGGTAGAATCGAAAAAGGCTAGAGAAAATGCATATGTTCCCTATTCTAAATTCCCGGTTGGAGCAGCATTGTTAGGGGCAGACGGACAAATCTATCATGGTTGTAATATTGAAAACTCCGCATACAGTATGGCAAATTGTGCAGAGAGAACTGCTTTTTTTAAAGCTGTATCCGAAGGGGTACACGATTTTATGGCTCTTGCGGTTGTCGCAGATACAGAGGGGCCTGTGTCGCCCTGTGGCGCATGCCGACAAGTTATTGCAGAATTTTGTAAGGGAACGATGCCTGTCTATCTAACAAACCTTAAAGGGGATGTACAGGAGACGACGGTAGCAGCATTAATTCCTGGTGCGTTTTCCAAGGAGGATTTAAATTATGCAGCAAAACAATAATGATTTTAAATCGGGTTTCATTTCAATTGTAGGTCGTCCAAATGTTGGTAAGTCAACGTTTCTTAATCATGTTGTCGGACAAAAAATTGCAATTATGAGTGATAAACCACAAACAACACGAAATAAAGTGCAAGGTGTTGTGACGACAGAGTCTTCACAGTTCATATTTATAGATACACCAGGTATACATAAACCGAAACATAAACTTGGTGACTTTATGGTTAAATCTGCGCGTAATACACTAAAAGAAGTGGATATCATTATGTTCATGGTAAATGCTGACGAGGCAATTGGACGTGGAGATCGTTTCATTATTGATCTACTTGAAAACACTAAAACACCAGTTTTTTTAATCATTAATAAAATTGATTTAGTACATCCAGATGATCTATTAAAAATTATAACGACATACACGGCTGAATATGATTTTGCGGAAATTGTACCAATCTCTGCACTCAATGGAAACAATACTGATCGCTTAATGGAAACGTTGACAAAATACTTGCCAATTGGGCCAAAATATTATCCTGATGACCAAGTGACAGATCATCCTGAGCGTTTCATCATTTCTGAGTTAATTAGAGAAAAGGTATTACACTTAACGAGAGAAGAAATTCCGCATTCGATTGCTGTTGTCATTGAAAAGATAGATAGGGAAGAATCCCGTGACATGGTGAATGTAATGGCCACAATCATTGTAGACCGAGATTCACAGAAGGGAATTGTAATTGGTAAAAAAGGTGCTTTACTTAAAGAAATTGGGACAAAAGCTAGAAGAGATATTGAAATGTTACTCGGAACTAAAGTTTTCTTAGAACTCTGGGTGAAAGTCCAAAAAGATTGGCGCAATAAACCAGGGCAGCTAAAAGAATTTGGCTTTAGGGAAGATGAATACTAATTAGTACTTCAGCATTAGTAACTACTTTTTATAAAGGAGGATGGTTTCTATTCTAAATCGATGGGAAGGTATCATCCTCAGAAGTATCCCTTATGGTGAATCTCACAAAATTGTAACGATATTTACGAAGGAAGCTGGAAAAGTTACAGCGATGGCTCGTGGTGCAAAGAAACCCGCAAGTCGTTTAGCTGCAATTACGCAACCTTTTACACATGGGCATTTTCTGATTCGAAGTGGTCGTGGAATGGGAACTTTAGATCAAGGTGAACAGATTGATTCTTATAGACATATTAGAACTGATCTGGAAGCTACTGCCTATGCAAGTTATATTATGGAGTTAATCGATCGTTTAACAGATGAAAATAATGCTAGACACGGACTATTTGAGTTATTAGAAAGCTCTCTTCATGCAATTAACGAAGAATATGATCCGGCTGCAATTACATTATTTGTCGAGTGGAAGATGCTTCCAGTCGCTGGTATTTATCCTACGCTACATCAATGTGCTCGTTGTGGCTCGACAGAAGGGGAATTTGGATTTTCTTTTAAAGAAATTGGTTTTCTTTGTCACAGATGTTTTCATTTAGATCATTATTTAGTTCGATTATCGCCAACACAAGTAAAGCTTTTACGAACATTTTACAAAGTGCCGATTTTGGCCATTGGAAATTTATCATTAAAAAAAGAGACAAAAGAGTTCATGAAAAAACTCACGCGTACCGTATATGATGAACAAGTTGGAATACATTTAAAGTCTAAAACTTTTTTAGATCAATTGAACAACACACCAGCATTATTGCCAAACAACGGAAAAACGGAGAAAGAGGATGATTAATCCTTTTTCTCCGTTTTATTGGTTGGCTCATATTAGAATTGAAGATGTTTTGCGATGTAGTCCTTTACGTCGTCAATTGGCATTCTAACTTGTTCCATTGAATCGCGATGCCTAACTGTTACTTGACGATCTTCCTCAGAGTCAAAATCATATGTGATGCAGAAAGGAGTACCAATTTCATCTTGTCTTCTGTAGCGTCTACCGATAGATTGTGCGTCGTCATATTGAACAACGAAGTGCTTGCGTAATTCAGAATAGACGTCATCCGCGCCTTCAGCTAACTTTTTTGATAAGGGTAGAATAGCTGCTTTAACAGGTGCCAGTGCTGGATGGAAGCGTAGAACTGTTCGCTTATCATCATTTTCAAGCTCTTCTTCCGCATATGCATCGCATAGGAACGCAAGTGTTACTCGATCAGCTCCTAATGACGGTTCGATACAATAAGGTACAAACTTTTCATTTGTAATTGGATCTTGATAATTAAAGTCTTCACCTGAGTGCTCCATGTGACGTTTTAAATCAAAATCTGTTCGATTTGCAATGCCCCATAGTTCTCCCCACCCAAACGGGAATTTATATTCGATATCTACTGTTCCTTTAGAGTAGTGGGATAGTTCATCTTCATCGTGTTCACGTAAACGCATATTTGTTTCAATTAATCCGAGTTTTAGCAACCACTCTTTTGAAAAATCTCGCCAGAATGCATACCATTCCATATCTTCACCGGGCTTGCAAAAGAATTCCAGTTCCATTTGTTCAAATTCGCGTGTTCTAAATGTAAAATTACCAGGTGTTATTTCATTTCTAAAACTTTTCCCGATTTGTGCAATGCCAAAAGGCATTTTTTTGCGCATAGATCGCTGTACATTTTTAAAGTTAACAAAGATTCCTTGTGCAGTTTCTGGTCGTAAGAAGATATCATTAGAAGATGAATCCGTTACGCCTTGAGATGTTTTAAACATTAGGTTGAATTGACGTATGTCTGTGTAGTCCATCGCACCACATGATGGACATTTTACATTATGTTCATTAATTAATTCCGCCATTTTATCGAAAGATAAACCGTCAACAATCATTTCGATTCCTTTTTCGTCGAGCGCATCTTCAATTAGTTTATCAGCACGATGACGTGTTTTACATTTTTTACAGTCAATCATAGGGTCATTAAAGTTACCAATGTGACCTGATGCTTCCCATACTTTAGGATTCATTAAAATTGCAGCATCAAGACCGACGTTATGTGGTGATTCTTGAACGAATTTCAACCACCATGCTTTTTTTATATTGTTTTTTAACTCGATTCCAAGGGGACCGTAATCCCATGTATTTGCCAAACCTCCATAAATATCAGAGCCTGGAAATACAAAACCTCTTTGTTTTGCTAAATTTACGATTTGTTCCATCGACATAATAATCCCTCCAATTAAAATAAGCACTCATCCCTGGACATGTTGTCCAGGGACGAGTGCATAAATACCCGCGGTTCCACCCTGTTTAGCTTAGCTACAAGCTCACTTTAATGAATAATTGGTTCAAGGGTGCCTTTTCACATCAGTACGGTCTCTCACTATGCCCGTTCGCTTTTAATTGACGCTAGTTATTGTCCTATCATTACCTATTCAATTGTAAATTAGTATAGCATGGTTCAACTTTCTTAGCAATACTGACTAAATTCGTATATACTAGTCGAGTAGAACGAATTGAACGCTTAGGGCGGTGACTAAAATGGAACTCAATAAGCGACAGACTGAAATTCTCGAAATTGTAAAAGCTGATGGTCCAATTACAGGAGAGCAAATTGCAGAACGATTAAATCTTGCAAGAGCGACAATCAGACCTGATTTAGCAATTTTGACAATGGCAGGTTTTTTGGACGCGAGACCAAGAGTAGGCTATTTCTATTCCGGAAAAAAATCAATACAATCTGTTGCTGACAGTATGATTGGCATGAAGGTGAAAGACTTTCAGTCCACTCCTGTGGTAGTTGCGGAAAATGTATCCGTTTATGATGCGATTTGTCATATGTTCCTTGAAGATGTAGGAACCCTTTTTGTTGTAGACAAGGACTCTTTACTAACAGGAGTATTATCTAGAAAAGATTTATTACGAACGAGTATTGGTACAAACGAATTAGAGAAAATCCCTGTACATGTCATTATGACGCGTATGCCAAATATCACATATTGCGGTAAGCAGGATACACTTTTACAGGTCGCGAAAAAAATGATGGCAAAACAAATTGATTCGCTCCCTGTCGTGGTAACTAAAGGTGATGGTCTAGAAGTAGTTGGAAGAGTGACAAAGACCAATATTACTGCAGCCTTTTTATCGCTAGCAGATGATCACGAATTATAGGGGGAATACCATGAAAAATTTAACAATATTCATCGTCTCGGATTCAATAGGGGAGACAGCAGATTTAGTAGCTAAAGCAGCGGCAAGTCAATATAGAAGTGACTTGGAAACGATATCCATGAAACGTTTTTCTCATGTTGAGGATGAGTCACAACTAAACGAAATTGCATATTTAGCCCAACAGCAAGATGCAGTTATTATTTATACACTTGTTAAAAAAACGATGCGCGCAAAGCTGAAAGAACAATGCGAGATTCAACAAGTTTTTTCTGTTGATTTAATGGGGCCACTATTTGAAGGGCTTGGAAGCTTTTTAAACGAAAGTCCGTTTGAAGAACCCGGTTTAGTTCGACAATTAGATGATGATTATTTTAAAAAGATTGAAGCAATTGAATTTGCAGTGAAATACGATGATGGTAGAGACCCTAGAGGTATAACGAAAGCGGATATTGTACTTGTAGGAATATCAAGGACATCCAAAACGCCGTTGTCTCAGTATTTAGCACATAAAGGGTATAAAGTAGCGAATGTACCACTTGTACCTGAGGTAGACCCACCCATTGAACTTTACAGTGTGGAAGCTGGGAAATGTTTCGGATTAGTCATTTCACCGGACAAGTTAAATTCAATACGTCGTGAGAGGCTCATCACACTAGGATTGAAAGATGATGCAAATTATGCACAGGTTAGCCGAATTAAGCATGAAATCACTCATTTTGAAAAAGTGGTTGAGAAGATAGGTTGCTCTGTAATTGATGTAACAAACCGAGCTGTTGAAGAAACGGCAAATATTATTCTTGGAGAAATCTCTACGCGCTATAAATAATGATTAAAAAGAACCGCTGTCTATGACAGATTGGTTCTTCTTTTACGCAAAAAAAAGGAATGTTTAAATAAAGCTATATACTATCATTTAACGGGTTATTCATGTAATATAATAGTTTCGAAGAATAAACGTGAGAAATTTGTCGAATTAGAAGGATTATTGAAAGATATCTAGAATTTAATTAGATATACTAAGAAATGGTGATGGAATGACGAGGATACCGGAAGAAATAATTGAATCTGTTCGGTCGAACACTGATATTGTGGATTTAATTGGTGAATATGTCCAGTTGACCAAAAGAGGTAGAAATTGGTTTGGATTATGCCCATTCCATGGTGAGAATTCTCCTTCATTTTCTGTTTCTGAAGATAAGCAGATATTTCATTGTTTTGGTTGTGGTGCTAGTGGGAATGCTATCACTTTCGTAATGGATATTGAAAATACTCCATTCACAGATGCTGTTATCAAACTTGCCGATCGAACAGGCATTGAAATTGATGATTCTATAAGCCAGATAGCCCAAACGCCCAAAAATCATGAGCACAAGAAATTATTAGAAGCCCATGATTTAACAGCGAATTTCTATAATCATTTGCTGTTAAATACAATCGAAGGCGAAGAAGCACTTGAATATCTTGAAAAAAGAGGATTTACAAGAGAGAGTATCGAAAAATATGGTATCGGATGGTCACTACACGATAGAGAGGCGCTTACTTCTTTGTTAAAGAGGAAGAACTTTAACATGAAAGAAATGGAACAAGCAGGTCTAGCTATTATGAAAGAAGATGGGACAGGCTATTTCGATCGCTTTCGGGGTAGGATAATGTTTCCGTTACGAGATGACAACGGAAACGTTGTTGGTTTTTCTGGACGAACGCTTCAACAGACTAAAAATGAAGCTAAATACTTAAATAGTCCAGAAACCCCCATATTTGAAAAGAGTCAAATTTTATACAATTTTCACAATGCACGTCTTAACGTAAGGAAAACGGGTAAAGTAATACTGTTTGAAGGTTTTATGGATACCATTTCTGCCGATCGAATTGGTGTAACAAATTCAGTTGCAGTTATGGGGACATCTTTGTCGGAAACGCATTTAGTAAAGTTAAAACGAATATCAAAAGAGGTTATTATTTGTTGCGATGGTGATGATGCTGGCTGGGAAGCCGCAAAGCGCTTTGCTCATCTAATTGCGAAGAAAGATATGAATGTCCAAATTGCACTACTACCAGGAAAAATGGATCCCGATGATTATATTTCTCAATATGGTGGAGAAGCTTTTCAAGAAAAAGTAATTGGAAATCCACATTCTTTTATGTCTTTCATCATGTCATATGCAAAACGTAACAAGAATTTGTCGTATGAGAATGATGTTTTACAATATATTCATGAAGTACTCGAAGAATTGGTTTTACGAACTTCGCCTGTTGAAAAAGACTTATATATTCGGCAACTCTCTGAAGAAACGGGTGTGACAATTGAGTCTATTCAACAACAATTGGTAAAATTGGCTGGCCATCAAGCAACTAAAGAAAAATACAATCAACGGAATGAACCTCGCCAAAAATCAGATTTCAAAGCGGTACCACAGCGTAAGTTAACCGGCACTGAACGGGCGGAACGATTGCTATTATTTCATATGCTAAATGATGGTGAACTTTTTGATAGGTTGTGTAGTTCTAATGAATCTCCTTTTGTACGGGATGATTACAAAACAATTTTCGTGCACTTAGCAGGATTTTATGAGCAACATAAAACACCTGATTTTCACAGATTCGCTGAATCATTAGAAAACCGTGATCTAAGAAAAATTGTATTAGAGGCAGCTATGGTCGAAAGAGATCCGGAACATGTAGATGAAGAGATTAAAGATTGCATCCATCATTTAGAGCGTTATAAGATTAAATTATTAATCGAAACAAAGATGCATGAATCTAAAGAAGCAGAAAAAATGAAAGATCATACCCGGGCGCTGGAGCTGGCCAGGGAAATAATTCAGCTCCGGAAATCATTTACAGCCTTATAGGCGTATTCCGGTGTACTAAGGAGGAACGGGTAAGATGACTAAAAAAGAATTATCTGGTGATATGGAAGTTGAACATACAATTGAGGAAGCAAAAGCTAACCTGTTGGAAGCCGGTAAAAAAACAGGTGAACTAACGTTAGATGAAGTAACTGAAAAATTAGCTGTATTTGAAATGGAACCGGAACAATTTGAAGAATTTCTTGACCAAGTTGAAGCTCAAGGTATTGAAATGGATCGTAAAGCCGATGAAGAACCAACTAGAGATGGCGCAAAACCGACTACAGAAGAAACGCAGTTTGATTTAAATGACTTAAGTGTCCCTCCTGGGGTTAAAATAAATGATCCAGTTCGTATGTATTTAAAGGAAATTGGCCGTGTTGATCTTCTAACAGGCCCAGAAGAAGTTGAATTAGCCATTCGTATTATTGCGGGTGATGAAGAAGCTAAAAAAAGACTCGCTGAAGCAAATTTACGACTTGTTGTTAGTATCGCAAAGAGATATGTTGGACGTGGCATGTTATTCCTGGACTTAATCCAAGAAGGGAATATGGGTCTGATTAAAGCAGTTGAAAAATTTGATCATACAAAAGGATTTAAGTTTAGTACGTATGCGACATGGTGGATTCGCCAAGCAATAACGCGGGCCATTGCTGACCAAGCTCGTACAATCCGTATCCCAGTTCATATGGTTGAAACAATCAACAAACTTATCCGTGTTCAACGTCAATTATTACAAGATCTTGGACGTGAACCTTCACCTGAAGAAATTGGTGAAGAGATGGAACTAAGCGCTGAAAAAGTTCGAGAAATCCTTAAAATTGCACAAGAACCAGTATCACTTGAAACACCGATTGGTGAAGAGGATGATTCACATTTAGGTGATTTTATTGAAGATTCCGAAGCGCAATCACCATCAGATCATGCTGCTTATGAATTATTAAAAGAACAACTTGAGGATGTACTCGATACATTAACAGATCGTGAAGAAAATGTACTTAGACTACGATTCGGTTTAGATGATGGTCGTACTCGTACATTAGAAGAAGTGGGCAAAGTATTCGGAGTAACACGTGAGCGTATTCGTCAAATCGAAGCGAAAGCACTCCGTAAGTTACGCCACCCCTCTAGAAGTAAAAGGCTTAAAGATTTTCTTGAATGATTGGACAGCATCGGCAATTGACTTGTCGGTGCTTTTTGCCATTGCCAGGGAGAGAATAATGTATGAATGAAAAGCGAAAACAAATTATTATTTCGGAAATAAGGTATTGGAAAAGCAATAAACTTTTACCAGCACATTTTTGTGATTTTCTTATTACGCTTTATGCTCAAGGTGAACATGAAATAATACCAGAAACCACAAGTAGTGTTTCCGTTTTAGGAAGAGAAAAAAGAATACTATCATATACGTTTCTAGGGTATACGTTGCTTGCTCTTTTGGCTGGTGCTAGCATGTTTGTCATTACTAATTATCCCGTTAGTACACTGTTGTTTGCTGCAACCGTAGCACTTATTCTTATGTTTTCATCCTTTCGAAAAGCTTCTAAAAAGACCATCAACCAATTTATTTATATACTGTCATCTTTTTTATTATTGGGAATGTCTTTAAAGGTATGGCTTACTTATTTTGAAGGGCATACAATGCTTTTATTAGGATTGCTCATGTTAAATTCGGCATTATGGTTATTCGCTGGTCGTTTATTGAAGTTGCTCTATTTCACTATTTCCGGAACAATCGGTTTACTTTTGATTATTGGTTTTTTATTTGTATCTTTTTAATGTGCTTTTTTAAATTAGTATTAATCTGATAGTTTTATAAACCACTATTCATTCTGTCCATCGTTTTGAAAAACCTTTATATATTCTATATAAAGGTTTTTTCTATGGTTTTAAAAAACTTTATTATAAATCTATCAAAATAACTATATATTCTATATAATTGTTTTGTAAGCGTTTACAACAAAGGGGATGAAACGAATGGATTTTGATTTGACACAAGAACAGCAAATGGTTAGAAAGATGATGAAAGAGTTTGCAAATGAAGTCGTTGCACCAGGGGCTATTGACAGAGATAGAACAAAAGAATTTCCTGTTCAAATTTTTAAGCAACTATCAGAAATGGGGATGATGGGGTTACCTTTTTCTGAAGATTACGGTGGGTCGAATTCAGATACAATGAGTTTCGCGATTGTTACTGAAGAATTAAGTCGAGCTTGTGCTTCGACGGGCATCACTTATTCAGCACATATCTCACTTGGTGGTGCACCACTTCATCTTTTCGGAACGGAAGAACAAAAACAAAAATATCTAACACCAATTTGTTCGGGGGAATCATTTGGTGCTTTTGGTTTAACTGAACCAAACGCTGGTTCAGATGCGGGGGGGACGCAGACGACAGCAGTGGAAGATGGGGATGACTTTATACTAAATGGTTCAAAAGTATATATAACAAACGCTAGCTACGCAAAACATTTAGCGGTAACTGCAATTACTGGAGAAGTAAATGGAAAAAAAGAAATTAGTGCAATAATTGTACCAACGAATACAGAAGGTTTTACTGTATTAGACAAATATGAAAAGATGGGTTTACATGCATCAAATACAACGGAGTTAGTAATGGATAATGTGAGAGTGTCTAAAAAGAATTTACTAGGTAAACGTGGTAACGGTTTTAAACAGTTTCTTGTAACGTTAGACGGTGGAAGAATTGGAATTGGCGCTATGGCGGTCGGGATAGCTCAAGCAGCGTTTGATCGTGCGCTACAATACGCAAAAGAACGAAAACAATTTGGTAAAACCTTATCAGAGTTTCAAATTACGCAGTTTAAGCTAGCAGATATGGCTATGAAAATTGAATTGGCTCGAACAATGGTTTACAAGGCGGCATGGTTGAAAGATCAAAATAGACCCTTTTCAAAAGAAGCATCGATGTGTAAACTTTACGCATCCGAAATTGCTATGCAAGTTGCAAATGAGGCGATCCAAATTCATGGTGGCTATGGATATATGAAAGAATATGAAGTGGAAAGATATTTGCGAGATGCTAAATTACTAGAAATCGGTGAAGGTACCTCAGAGGTACAAAGAATGGTCATTGCGAGATTAATAGGATGTTAATGTCAAAAAAATGTCGATTTTGTCACAATAGGAGAAAACATAATCGATAACCCTTTTAGTTTTGTTACAGATACAGTACAATATAAAGGGTATACTGTAATCATTACAGAATAATTCCTTAAAAGGAGGGTAATTCGTTGAGTAAAAATCCTATAGTGCCTTATATTCTGATTTTCGCGCTTGGTCTTGGTCTTATTTTCTTCATGTCCCTCTATGGGCTTGATAAAAAAGAAGAAATCGCTAAACAGAATGACGAAGGAACAACTGAAGAAGCTGGAAAAGAAGAGGCTTCTGCTGACTTTGATGCTGAAGCGGTAGCAAAGTCTAAATGTATTAGTTGTCATGGTGGAAATCTTGAAGGCGGAGCTGGTCCTGCATTAGTTGGAACAAAGCTTTCTAAAGAAAAAATCCACGAAGTTATTAAAAACGGTAAAGGTATTATGCCTCCGGGTTTAATTTCTGCGGATGCTGATATTGACGCGATGGCTGATTATATCCTATCACTGAAATAATTCATCGTCTTTGCAATTAGCTGATTGTCTGTAGAATAACTTCTCAGACAATCAGCTATTTCTATTCTTAAAATGCTATAAGAAAAACATACATATATAATGTGAAATGAGTTCTTTTGATTTACAATGGGAGTAAGAGGTGTCACTAAATTGAATAGTATACAATTATCTAATCGATTAAAAAAAGTATGTTCATATGTAAAAGAAGATGCTGTGATTGCTGACATCGGTAGTGATCATGCTTATTTACCTTGTTATTTAGTTTTAAACAATAAAGTAAATAAAGCGATTGCTGGAGAAGTTGTCCGTGGTCCATACGAATCAGCGTTACGAAATGTAAAAAAGAACGGATTACAAGAACACGTTTCTGTTCGCCTTGCGAATGGGTTATTTGCAATAGAACCATCTGATGATGTAGATACCGTCATAATTGCTGGTATGGGTGGAACGCTTATATCAACAATATTGGATAAAGGAATAGCACTTTTAGGGAATGTGAGCAGATTAATTCTGCAACCTAATCTACACGCACAAGCAATAAGACAGTGGGCTGTAGAAAATAAGTGGAAAATTGTTGCGGAAGATATTTTGAATGAAGATGATAAAATTTATGAGATTGTTGTATTAGAAAAAGGTAGTGAAGTATATAACGAGCTAGAACTTCTTGTCGGGCCTTTTTTAATTTCATCTAAAAATGATGCCTTTATTGAGAAATGGACGAGAGAAACTAACGAATGGAGACGTGTACTGAAATCCTTGGAAAATGCAGAAGAAACGATGGCGATTAAATCAAAAAAAGAGCAGTTAATCACCAATCTTGCACTAATCGGAAAGGTGTTGTCAACTTGAAAAAAGTAAACGGACATGAGATCATAAACCTTTTTGAACAATGGTCACCCAAAAAAATAGCGATGGATGGTGATCCAATCGGCTTACATATAGGTCAGTTAAATAGAAGCACATCGACTGTTCTCGTAACATTGGATGTTAACCAGCAAGTTATTGAAGAAGCTATTAAGCACAAAGCAAACCTCATAATCGCACATCATCCGCCTTTATTTAGACCTTTAAAAAGCATTCTTACAGATTCCGTTCAAGGTCGCATGATTGAAACGTGCATTAAGAATGATATCTCCGTCTATGCTGCACATACTAATTTAGATGTAGCTACTGGAGGTGTAAATGATCTTATTGCTAAGAAGATTGGCCTTCAAGACACACGAATTCTTGAAGAAACATACAAAGAACAACTTATGAAGTTAGTTGTATTTTGCCCTACAACCGATGCTGCAACTGTTAGGGAAGCGTTAGCTAGTGTAGGTGCTGGAACATTAGGGAATTATGCAAAATGTAGCTTTACAAGCACAGGTGTCGGTCGCTTTACACCAATAGAAGGAGCGGTGCCATCAATTGGACAAATAGGTGCCAATGAAGAAGTCAATGAAGCACGTATTGAAGTTCTAATCACATCAAAAAACAAAGATAAAGTTATAAAAGCTATGCTAATAGCACATCCATATGAGGAGCCGGCATACGAGGTTTTTGTGCTTGATGAACCTTCAGATGCATTAGGCATAGGACGCATTGGGAAACTAAAAGAGCCGATGTCATTGCAACAGTTTGCTGAGCACGTAAAAACAGTATTTAATGTTACAGCATTACGTTATGTTGGCAATGGTGATCAAGTCATCGAAAAAGTAGCCGTTCTTGGTGGGGATGGTAACAAATATATTTACGCGGCAAAGAGAAGTGGTGCAGATGTTCTTGTAACAGGGGATCTATATTATCATGTTGCTCATGATGCAGAAGCAATGGGATTAGCTGTTGTAGATCCAGGTCATAATATTGAAAAAGTAATGATTGAAGGAGTTGCCACCTACATGCGTGAAGCATGTGAAAATGCTGGTTTCGACGTGCGTTTTGTTGAATCAGAAGTGAATACCGAACCCTTTCGATTTATATGAAAAACGGCCATCCGAAAAATTCGGATGGCCGTTTTTTAACGATTTGTGTATGGTTCAATACGTGTAACGGGTGTTGGATTTTTTATTTTCGGTAATATTTTTTTAATTTCAAATTTCCGTATAGGTTCATGCGTATCAGGATTAGATACATCGAAGTTTTCAAGGAATGCAATAACTTCCCTTACAATTAATGTTGGTGTAGAAGCACCTGCAGTTACAGCCACTGTTTCAACTCCATCTAACCATGAAATATCTAATTCAGATACATCTGAAATTCGATATGAAGGAGTGTTCGCGATTTCAACGGATACTTGTGTTAGTCGATTTGAGTTATTACTTTTTGGATCACCGACCACTAGCAATAGATCAGCTGAACCCGCTTGTTCGGCGACAGCTTCTTGCCGTACTTGTGTTGCTAAACAAATTTCTTTATGAACTTCAATATGTGGATATTTCAATTTTAGTGCATCCATAATGTGAACGACATCCCATTGACTCATTGTCGTTTGGTTTGTTACGAGCAACTTATCGTGTTCAACTGAAAGATTCTCAACATCCTCAAGTGTTTCAATTAAATGAACGTCATCAGGTGCCACACCTATTGCACCTTCAGGTTCTGGATGATTTTTTTTACCGATATAAATTATACCGTATCCTTCAGCTGTTTTTTGTTCTATTAAATCATGCGTGACAGTGACATCAGGGCAAGTAGCATCTATTGAAACAAGACCTTTACGTTTTGCCAACTCACGTACTTGCGGGGATACGCCGTGCGCTGTGAATATCACTGTACCTTTTTCAACTTTTTCAAGAATCTCTAAACGGTTTTCTCCATCTAGTGTAATGATGCCATCTTCTTCAAATGCATCCGTTACATGTTTGTTATGAACGATCATACCTAATATATAGATTGGCCTTGGCAACGATTTATCAAGTGCCGCATTTCTAGCAATAATCATTGCATCGACTACACCGTAACAATAGCCTCTGGGCGAAATTTTCATCACTTTCATTTTGTTCCACTCCTCTAAACGTATCTCTTATACATTATAGCGGAGTGAGGCACTTGTTTCAAAAATCTCAATTGGGCGGTTGAAAAATCCGGGGAATTGAAATTCCAGAACTAGATGCAATACTAGATTGAGTGGCGCTAGATGCTGCACCTGACGTTGGTAGCGATTGGAATCCTTTATATAATTTCCACATAGCGGGTAAGTTCTGCATCATTGGAGCGAATTGTTGAACTACTGGAGCATATTGTTGTGCAGTATTTAAAAACCGATTTGCTGTTTGCATATAGGTCTCCATTCTCGAAGAACCTTGTGCCGGGCTACCAAAACCATTACCGACAGGCGCATTTCCCCCTTGAAATGGAGAGATATTTGGTTGGGACGGATTACCTTGAGGTGGAGGTCCAAAGCTCGGTTGTCCTAAAGAGAACGGCGATGATTGCTCTCTTGTAAACGGATAAAATGACTCATATCTCATAATTAACCCCTTTCTTACGTTTGAAATATACTTTCACATTGTATACTATGCAAAAATGGCATACGGTGGAACGGAATCATGCTACAATAGAGTTATATATGAGGAGGAAGTAGTATGTCGAAATTTACAGATTATCAATTTAAACCATCTTTACGCGAAGCAATCGGGAGGCTCGGTTTTGAAAATCCGACACCGATCCAAAAAGAAATCATGCCCCTTATTTTAAAAGGGACAAATGCAATTGGACAGGCCCATACAGGTACGGGTAAATCACATAGTTTTCTTATACCAGTTGTAGAGCGAACAAATGAAACGATTGATCAACTTCAAGCTGTCATTACTGCACCAACAAGGGAACTTGCAACACAATTATTTAATGAACTAGAAAAAATGATAACAGGTACTGCTGTTCGAAGTACTCTTTTAATAGGCGGAACAGATAAACAACGATCAATCGTGAAGTTAAAGTCGAATCCTCATATTATTGTTGGAACCCCTGGACGGATTAATGATATGGCTGAAAATGGTGCGCTAGATATTCATACAGCCTCTATTCTAGTTATTGACGAAGCTGATCTTGCATTTGATATGGGGTTTGTAGAGGACATTGATAAATTCGCTTCTAGAATGCCTGCAAATCTAGAAATGTATGTGTTTTCTGCGACAATTCCTGAAAAATTAAAACCATTTTTATTAAAATATATGAATTCTCCTGTTCACGTGAAAATTGGTGAACGAAAGCCTTTAACCGAAGGAATGCACTATTCACTTGTTCCTGTACGTAGCATGCATAAGCGAAAAAAGTTGCTACAGGTTATGACTGGTATCAATCCATACTTAGCAATTATTTTCACAAACACAAGGCAAAATGCGGATGCACTTGCGAACTATCTAGCTGAACATGGTGTTAAAACTGGAAGGATTCATGGTGATTTGTCGCCAAGAGAACGTACACGAATGATGAAGCAAATTAGGGATCTTGATTTTCAATACATTGTTGCAACAGATTTGGCTGCAAGGGGCATTGATATCCCAGGAGTCAGTCATGTAATTAACTATGAACTTCCAGATGATCTTGAGTTTTTTATTCATCGTGTGGGTAGAACAGCTAGAGCTGGTAATATAGGAACTGCGATTACTTTATACGAACCTTCTGAAGATGATAAAGTTGTCCGCATTGAAAAAATGGGTATTCCTTTTGTACACGAAGAAGTTAAAGATGGTGAATGGGTTGAGGTAAAAGAACGTCATGCACGTCAAAATCGTGTTAAACAAGAAGATTCAATTGATAAAAAAGCGAATTCAATCGTACAAAAACCTGCTAAAGTAAAACCCGGTTATAAAAAGAAGATGGCTGAACAAGTTGCTAAAATCAAGAAACGGGAAAGGAGAATTACACGAAAAAAATGAGTAATTCTAAACAACTTTTAATAGGTTCACATGTATCCATGAGTGGTAAAAAAATGCTATTAGGCTCAAGTGAAGAAGCAGCAAGCTACGGAGCAAAAACATTTATGATTTACACAGGTGCACCCCAAAACACTAGACGTAAACCTATCGAAGAATTAAATATTGATGCTGGAATTTCACATATGAAGGAAAATGACCTATCTAATATTGTCGTTCACGCTCCATATATCATCAACATTGCAAATACAACTAAACCTGAAACCTTCGCATTAGGTGTAGATTTCCTACAAAAGGAAATTGAACGTACTGCCGCTCTTGGAGCAAATCAAATTGTACTTCATCCTGGTGCGCATGTCGGGGCAGGTAAAGATGTTGGAATCGCAAAAATAATCGAAGGTCTAAATGAAGTTCTTTCACAAGATTATCCCGTACGTATTGCGCTTGAAACAATGGCAGGTAAAGGGACTGAATGTGGACGTAACTTTGATGAGATTGCCCAAATTATTGATGGAGTAAAAAACAATGAGCGGCTATCAGTCTGTTTTGATACGTGTCACGTTCATGATGCTGGTTACGATATCGTTAATGATTTTGAAGGTGTTCTCAAAGAATTCAATCAGATTGTAGGTAAAGATCGCATCTCCGTCATCCACGTAAATGATAGTAAAAATAGTTGCGGGGCTATGAAAGATCGACACGAAAATATCGGTTTTGGTCAAATAGGATTTGATCCTCTAAACTATATCGTCCATCATGAAGATTTTGTATCTATACCAAAAATTTTGGAGACACCATTTGTAGGAGAAGATCCTAAAAATAAAAAAGCACCATATGAATTTGAAATTGAAATGTTTAAATCGAATAAATTTCAGCCCGAAAAGATCGACGCATTAAGAAAATAATGCAAAAACCACCTTTTGATTAACAAATTAAAAGGTGGTTTTTTATGGTGAATATATATTTAAATTGTATCCATATATTTACGAAATAAATAATCCGTTTTTTCTTTACCTAAAACTGACTCAACTTTGGATATGAAACTGTCAGGTACTCCTGTAAATAACCAATGAAAGGAAATGTGATCTAGTAAAGGTCTAAGTCCTCTAATCTCTTTACTAGTGAGAGGTAATCCATATTTCATGGCTAATTGTTGTACTTCATGGTCACTTTTAGTTTTCACTTCATTTAAAAAATGAGCATAATCCACTTTTCCATCCTTTCTACAATCTTAATCATTTGTAATTCCTATTACTGTAGCTTATAATTTACAAAGTGAATCGTAATCGTTCCTATTTAAGAAAGGACTACTTGAATGAATAACTTATTGATACAACTAGATGACGTTAGTTTTAATTATGGACAGTCATCGATATTAAAAGATATTAATCTAACGGTAAATAAGGGCGAATTTTGGGCGTTAATTGGACCTAATGGATCTGGTAAGTCTACGTTACTCAATATTGTTTTGGGATTACTAAAACCTAGTAGTGGTACTATTAAGCTATTTGGTGCACCACTTGAATCATTTAAGAAGAGAGAACGAATCGGTTATGTTTCTCAAAAGTCGAACTCGTTTAATTCTGGATTTCCGGCAACAGTAGTAGAAGTTGTTAGAAGTGGATTAACTCGAAAAAAAGGTTTATATAAACGGTTTAACAAGAACGATATTGCTAAGGCAATGGAAGCGCTAGAAATTGTCGGTATGTCTAATTTTGCGGAAAATAATATCGGGGAATTATCCGGTGGACAACAACAGCGAGTCTTTATCGCACGTGCGCTTGTAGGTGACCCGGAACTACTAATTATGGACGAACCCACAGTTGGAATAGATCAGCAAAATGTTGCATCGTTTTATTCTATGCTTAATGAGTTAAATAGGGAACACGGTCTCGCTATTGTAATCGTTACACATGAAATTGATCTTGTAACTGAACTTGCAACTCATGTTGCTTGTTTAAATAAAACGATGCATTTTCATGGGATACAAGCCGATTATACAAAAATGGATGAGGTTGATATTTCAAAATGGTACGGACATCCGGTTAGACGTGTCCATCAAAGCCATAAGGAGGTACAATCATGATTCATGCTTTGACGACATATGAATTTCTTCAAAATGCATTTTTATCCGGATTAATTATTGGTATTATTGCTCCTTTATTAGGCTTATTTATTGTTGTTAGACGTCTTGCGCTTATTGCAGATGCATTGAGTCATGTCGCTCTCGCTGGTATAGCGGGTAGTTTATATTTGAGTCAACAGTTTTTATTTCTTGCAGCATTAAACCCTGTATATTTAGGGATTGTATCTGCTGTAGGCGGTTCTTTACTAATTGAAAGGCTTAGAGGAGCCTATCGACATTATGAAGAATTGGCAATTCCAATTATTTTATCGACGGGTATTGGTCTCGGTGCTATTTTTATTTCCTTGTCTAAAGGATTCGGTTCAGATTTAATTGGTTATTTGTTTGGTTCAGTATCAGCAGTTAGCAAACAGGATTTATTCATTGTTGTTGTTATAGCGCTAGTAGTTATTCTTTATATTTACTTCTTTTCAAAAGAGTTATTTGCGATTTCATTTGATCAAGAATACGCAAAAGTTGCTGGAGTTAATTCAAAATATATTCAAATCGGCTTTATGGTAATAACTGCACTTGTTATTGGTGCATCCATGCGTATAGTCGGTATATTGCTAGTATCATCTTTAATGACGATTCCTGTAGCCGCTGCAATTCAAATTGCAAAAAGCTTTAAAGGCGCAATGATTTACTCAATCATTTTTGGTGAATCAGCTGTCGTGATTGGGTTAATAGCTGCATATTATATGGATATTGCGCCAGGTGGTACCATTGTGATTACTTCAATAATGATGTTGATGTTTGTATTGGGATGGAAAAGACTACAACAAAAACCTCGTAAATTATTGAGTAAGGAGGGGGTTCTGTGAGTTTAGATGAAGCATGGCGTATTTTACAAGATAGTCAGTTTAAACGAACGAAAAACAGAGAAACAATCCTTCAGTTTTTTTCTTCAAATGATCGATATATGACTGCATTAGAAGTACGGAACTTTTTAGAGCCTGACAATCCAGGTATTAGTTTTGATACAATATATCGAAATTTAGCAACGTTCGTAGAATTAGGAATACTGGAAGAAACAGATTTAAATGGTGAGAGGAATTTTAGAATGCAATGTAATGTGGGCGTTCATCATCATCATTTTATTTGTAGAACTTGCGGTAAAACCAAGAGCATCCCTCATTGTCCGATGGAAATGATTGCGTTAAATCTTCCTAACTATGAGATAGAAGGGCATAAGTTTGAAGTTTACGGAACCTGTCCAAACTGCGTGTTATGAAAAAGAGAACAAACCTTAAGAGGTTTGTTCTCTTTTTAACATTTAAGAAGTAATATTTAGCGGGAAGAGCTTACCGATTTCTTCATCAGCTTGCTTCCAATCGTAAACTCTAATTACACCCTCAGGAATAGGCATGCGATTGTAGGGCGTATCAAAGAGAAGGACAGGGATATTGAGTTCTTCGTGAATATCAACAGCATTGTCATGCTTGTCCTCAAAAAAAGCATCCACATTGAATTTCTTTGCCGCTTCAATTTTATAATGACTACCAATTAATTCGATTTGGTCATAGGGAATCTCTTGGCGATTAAACCATTCAATGGTTTCGTCATAGACGTGATTACCTCTTGCGGAAATATAAAACAACTCAAATTGCGACTTCCAGTTCTCAAGAACATATTTAGCGTGTTCTTGTGGAGGAGAACAAGCATAGATAGATGCTTCTACTGTTTTATACCATGTATAAAAATCTTCTTCTTCGACAGGGAATGCTTTTGTTAGATCATATTCTTTAATATCATCCAGTATTAATTCACAGCCGAAGTGTGCGTTAATATGTGGAAGTAATGATGTAGGACAAGTAACAGTTCCGTCTATATCAATTCCGAACCGATACTGTCTCATTCTGTATGTCCACTTTGGAGTAATAATTCTTCTTGTCGTTTATTTTCAAAATACTCAGCTGCAAGTTTATCAATTTCAATCTTTAATTCATCTACCATTGTTGCTTCCGGTACTTTACGAACAATTTCCCCTTTCATAAAGAGGAGGCCTTCACCACGAGCTCCTGCGATACCTATATCTGCCTCGCGAGCTTCACCAGGTCCGTTCACAGCACAACCGAGAACAGCTACCTTTAAAGGAGCCTTAATCGTTGATATATATTCTTCAACTTCATTTGCAATAGCGATTAAATCGATTTCGATACGACCACAAGTCGGACATGAAATTAACGTTGCTGCGTTCGATGAAAGGCCGAATACTTTTAATAACTCGCGTGCAACTTTGACTTCTTGAACAGGATCAGCACTAAGCGAAACGCGCATTGTATTACCGATGCCAGCAGACAATAACGTACCTAGACCGGCAGCACTTTTAATAGAACCTGCAAACAAAGTTCCAGATTCAGTTATCCCTAAGTGAAGAGGGTAGTCAAATGCAGCAGAGGCTTTCTTATATGCTTCAACAGCTAAGTTAACATCTGATGCCTTTAAAGAAACGATAATATCATGAAAATCTAGATCTTCTAAAATCTTTATGTGGTGAAGGGCACTTTCAACCATACCATCCGCTGTTGGATAACCGTATTTTTCTAATATTTTCTTTTCAAGAGAACCAGCATTTACGCCGATACGAATCGGAATACCTTTAGCTTTTGCAGCATTTACAACTGCTTCTACTTTGTGTTGACGTCCGATATTTCCAGGGTTTATGCGGATTTTGTCGGCACCTTGTTCGATGGCTATTAGTGCAAGCTTATAGTCAAAGTGAATATCCACAACGAGTGGAATATTAATTCTTTTTTTAATTTCCCCAATTGAGTAGGCAGCACGTTCATCTGGACAAGCGACTCTGACGATTTGGCAACCAGCCTCTTCAAGACGTAATATTTCTGCTACTGTCGCCTCAACGTCATGGGTTTTTGTTGTAGTCATACTTTGTATGAATAACTCGTCACTTCCGCCTATTGTTAAATTTCCAACTCGGACAGGACGGGTCTTTGATCTGTGTAACATTTCATTCATCTTAACTCTCTCCTTAATGGGCAAATGCTGTATTTAGCATTGACCGTACAATACAACTTCTTCTATTTTATCAACTTATATAGTAAAAAGACAAGGGACACCCCTTATCTCGTAGTATTACTACATTTATGGATTTGTTCGAGCGTTAAAGGCAAGTCGATTTGTTGACCCCCAATGAGTTGTTGATTTTGCAAGTGTGGATTTAATTTATAAAACAAAGTTAATCGTTCCATGAAATTTGAATTTTCAATAGGGTACAGGGCAAATAGCGTTTCAATTGAATCCCCTTTGACAGTTGTTATCGGGATAGACTTCACATTGAATTCCTCATCACACTGAGGTGGTTCATTTGCAAATGAGGCGAGTTTTATGGTGCCTTCAGCTAAGTCTAGCCGAACGAAATGGATTGTTGCGAAAAGTAAAATGGCTAATAATAGTATTCTCATATAACCCCTCCTCAAGACAAATGTATGCTTAAGAAAGATAAATATGCATTATTTCTTCACTTTAGGATAATAATAGAGTGCGAAAACAATGTAAAGTAAATGGATGGTTGAAGTTATCCATATAATTTGATTCGGAAAAAGTGAGAATAAGTCTAAGCAAATTGACACGATTAGTGGAACCGTAATTGCAAATGCGGACGTTCTCCATATATGGCGGTATTCACCACGTCTTTTATTAACTTTCAATAAGTAAAAACCGAGGGTAGCGAAAAATGTAATTCGAAAGAAAATATAAAATGTACTAATGATTAACTGTAAAATAAATGCAACAGGGTAGATTAACCAACCAATTGTCTCTATATATTCTTGTAGTTCCATGGAAGCATCAAAAATAGAATAGTCATCGAGACTATAGCGAGATATAGAAAGCAAAGTCATGAAAAGAATAAAATAAAAAACATATCGAATAACTTTTCCGATAGGTAATAATCGAAATGCTGCAAGTTTTTTTGGTTCGAGTATAGCAGCTATAAATAATTGGTGAAACTTCACAGACAAACCTCCTAACTATTCTTCAGTTTACCATTTTAATTGATGAAATTGGTGATTAGTGAATGAATCCATAATATTGTCAAATCCTTTCGATTGTAAAGGCTATGTAAAGATTGGGTTTGTCCTATTTACAATTCACTTTCGTTATTTGCATAATAAGGAGAACAACTACATATAAATGGAGGTTGACACTTGAATGGAGATTAATTGGCAGGAAATGATTTTTCAATTTCTTGGCGGACTAGGAATATTCCTGTTTGCAATTAAGTATATGGGTGACGGACTTCAGAAGACCGCAGGAGATCGATTACGTACAATCTTAGATCGATTTACTACAAATCCTTTTATGGGTGTATTAGTTGGGATTATCGTTACAGTATTAATCCAATCAAGTTCAGGCACGACCGTTATTACTGTTGGACTTGTGAGTGCTGGTTTTATGTCACTCAGACAAGCGATTGGTGTTATTATGGGGGCGAATATTGGAACGACCATTACTGCGTTTATTATCGGTCTTGATGTGGGCGCATATGCACTTCCAATAATGGCGTTCGGTGCTTTTTTAATATTTTTTATTAAGAATACAAAAACGCGAAACTTTGGTGAAGTCATTTTCGGGTTTGGTGGACTATTCCTAGGCTTAGAATTAATGAGTGAGGGTATGAAACCATTAAGAAGTCTTCAAGGTTTTACAGATTTAATGATTTCTATGAGCGACCAGCCAATGCTGAGTGTTGTCGTTGGAACAATCTTTACATTGGTTGTTCAAAGTTCAAGTGCAACGGTAGGTATATTACAAGGCTTATATGCTGAAAACCTTATTAACATTAACGGTGCATTGCCTATTTTGTTTGGTGATAATATTGGTACGACGATTACAGCTGTCCTTGCTTCAATTGGTGCATCAATTGCAGCTAAACGAGCTGCAGCTGCACATGTACTTTTTAACATCGTAGGAACAGTTGTCTTTATGTTACTTCTAATACCATTCACTGCTTATGTAGAATGGATTTCAGCACTGTTGCATCTTGAAAGTAAAATGCAAATTGCTTTTGCACATGGCTCTTTCAATGTTGCAAATACAATCCTTCAGTTTCCTCTAATCGGGACATGGGCGTATTTTGTAACTAAAATCATACCTGGTGAAGATGTAACAATTGAGTACAAGCCGAAGCATTTAGATCGACATTTTATTGATCAAGCGCCATCTGTAGCAATTGGACAGGCGAAGGAAGAAATCATTCGCATGGGTGAATTCAGTGTGCAAGGATTAGAAAAAACATTTGAATATTTAAAAACAGGAAATAAAAAATATGCAGAAACTGCGTATCAAATAGAAGATGCTATTAATAATTTGGATCGAAAAATAACCGATTACTTAATTGAAATTTCTGCGTACAGCATTTCTCCATTAGAATCGAATCGACATATGGTTCTGATGGATACAGTAAGAGATATTGAACGTATTGGTGATCATTTTGAAAACATTGTTGAATTAATTGATTTCCGAGACGTTAACCGAGTTAAATTAACGACGGGCGCAATGGATGACCTTACCGAAATGTTTACATTGACAATTGAAACAGTCGCTAGAGCAGTCGAATGTCTTAACTTAGGTGATGTAGATTTAGCGCGTTCCGTTACAGAGAAAGAAGATTTAATTGATAAGATGGAACGGAAATTTAGAAAAAATCATATTGTCAGGTTAAATGACGGGGATTGTAGTGCACAAGCGGGTATTGTATTCGTAGATATTGTTTCAAACTTAGAACGCGTTGGTGACCACGCTGTAAATATTGCAGAAGCTGTTCTTGGTACAAGAGGGTAAAAATATGTAAAGAGGGTGTTTAGTTGGAATATACAGCTTTAGGATTATGTCTTGTATTTTTCATAATTGCTTTTGCCGGTCTTGTTTATCCGATTATCCCTTCTGCACTCTTTATACTTACCGGATTTTTTGTTTATGGATGGCTATGGTCATTTGAAGAATTGAACTGGCTATTTTGGACAATTGAATTATTATTTGTTTTGTTATTATTTGGAGCGGATATGCTTGCTAACTTAATTGGAGTGAAAAAGTTTGGCGGTTCCCGAGCTGGTTTATGGGGAAGTACGATTGGTCTTCTAACGGGTCCATTTATCATCCCGGTAGCAGGAATTTTAATAGGTCCTTTCTTAGGGGCAGTCATCGCAGAACTAATCGTTTCAAAAAGTACTTTTAGACAAGCTGTTAAAACAGGTTTCGGCTCACTTGTGGGCTTTCTTACTTCAGTTATTACGAAAGGAATAATACTCCTTATAATGATTGTGTTGTTTTTTGTTTTTATAAATTGAATCTCCTAATTCAAAGAACTTAGTCCAAAATATTTGTACGTTTTCTTTCTATTTGATAAAGTTTAAGTTGTAGCGTACTTATTGATAATCTCAAGGAGGAATGGAAAATGACTTACAAACTACCAGAACTACCTTATGCATATGATGCATTGGAGCCTCATATCGACAAAGAAACAATGACTATTCACCACACGAAACATCACAACACATACGTAACAAATCTTAATAATGCACTTGCAGGTCAAGAAGATTTACTATCTAAGTCTGTAGAAGAGTTAATTTCTAATATGGATGCTGTACCTGAAGCGGTAAGAACTGCTGTCCGTAACAATGGTGGCGGTCATGCGAACCACTCACTTTTCTGGGAGCTTCTATCTCCAAATGGTGGGGGAACTCCAACAGGTTCACTTGCTCAAGCTATTGATCAGAAGTTTGGCAGTTTCGATAAGTTCAAAGAAGAGTTTGCCAAAGCAGCAACAACTCGTTTTGGTTCAGGCTGGGCTTGGCTTGTTCTTAATAATGGCGAACTAGAGTTAATGTCTACACCAAACCAAGATTCTCCTTTGATGGATGGTAAGACGCCTCTACTCGGTCTTGATGTGTGGGAGCATGCATATTATTTAAATTATCAAAATCGTCGTCCCGATTACATTTCTGCATTTTGGAACGTTGTAAATTGGGATGAAGTAGAAAAACGCTTCTCTAAATAACTTTTATGAATAGAAGTGGAACAAAGCACACATCTTGTTCGTCAAGATATGTGCTTTTTCTATTTTCAGTGGTATAATGCAACGTGTACAAAGGTCGGAGGGAAACAATGAAAAAACAAATGCGTAAAGCAGATCAACCAAAAATTAAGCAACGAAAACATATTGCATTTCGTATGAACTTTTTATTCTTTTCGATATTCATTCTTTTTTCATTATTAATACTTCGGTTAGGCTATTTGCAGATAGTCAAAGGTGAAACCTATACGCTGGAATTAGAAAGAAAAGAAGAAATCCCTGTAAACACAAGTGTTCCAAGAGGTAGAATATACGATCGAAATGGAACGCTACTTGTTGGGAACAACCCACAAAAAGCAATTACATATACTAAAACTACATCAACAACAGCAGAAGATATGTACAAAACCGCTGTTAAATTAGCTGATTTAATTGAAAAAGATACTAAACGTGTGAATGTAGCAGATAAGAAAGACTTTTGGATTCTTTTACATCCTAAAGAAGCAATAAAGAAAGTTACGAAAGAAGAACAAACTACCATTTTAAATGAAAGTGACTTATCTCAGAAAGAAAAAACTAGAAAATTAAATAAGTTAACAAGAGATCGAATAACTGAAGAAGAAATAGATTCGTTTTCAGAACAAGAATTGAAAGTGTTGGCAATCTATCGTGAAATGGTTTCCGGGTATGCATACTCACCTCAAATTGTGAAAAACGAGGAAGTAACAGACGAAGAGTTTGCAGCAGTATCTGAAAGGTTGAATGATCTTCAGGGAGTAGATACAACGACCGATTGGGAGAGAGTGAAAATATCCCAAAATACAATTCTTGGTTCAACGACGAGTCCTTTAGAAGGAATTCCGTTTGCAGATTTGAATTATTTCTTAGCAAGAGATTATTCAAGGAATGATCGTGTTGGAAAGAGTTACTTTGAAAGTTATTATGAGGAATTACTAAAAGGTCAAAAAACAGTTGTGAAAAATATTAAAGATCGTACTGGCCGTGTTATTGAAACGAAAACCGTAAGAGAAGGAGAACCAGGTAAAGATCTTGTGTTAACGATTGACAATGAATTACAAGAAGGTATGGAAGAATTAATTTCATCTAAACTGTTAGAATTAAAAACGAGTCAATATGCACAATTTTTAGACCGTGCATTTCTTGTGATGATGAATCCTAATACAGGTGAAGTATTATCAATGGTCGGGAAAAAAATTGTTAAAAATAGCGATACCGGAAAAAATGAAATTCGTGATTATACGATAGGAACTTTTGGGACATCATATGAAATGGGTTCTACCGTAAAATTGGCAACATTATTAACCGGCTATGAGTATGGGGCAGCAAAGATTGGTGAAACGAAGATTGATGAACCGATTTATTTAAAAGGTACAAAAGTAAAGCGAACACTATTTAACAAAGGCGAATCAAGAATACCAACAAATGATATTCAAGCTATAGGTCGTTCTTCGAACGTTTATATGTTTAAGATTGCAATGGGAATAGGGAATTATAGTTATGTTAGAAATAGTCCATTTAGAATTGATTTAGCTGCATTTGATAAAATGCGGAATAGTTATGCGTCATTTGGACTTGGGGCTAAGACAGAAATAGACTTACCAGGAGAAGTTACTGGTATTTCTGAAGGAAAAGAAGCAGGTAAATTGTTAGATTTAGCAATTGGCCAATATGATACGTATACACCATTACAAATGGTGCAATATGTATCCACAGTTGCCAACGGAGGATATCGAATTGCTCCTCGTGTATTAAAAGAAATACATGAACCTTCACCAGACGGAGAAGTGTTAGGTTCTCTAATTGAAGAGAATGGTGTAAAAGTCTTGAATCGTATTAATAACTCTGCGAAAGAAATAGAACAAGTAAAACAAGGTATGTACTATACGTATTATGGACCAAACGGTACAGCAGGTTCATTATTTAAAGGTGCGAGTTATGAAGCAGCAGGAAAAACAGGTACAGCAGAAGCTGGATACTATGAAGGTGAAGATCGGAATTTATGGGGAACACGCACGATTTCTGTAACCCATGTCGGTTTTGCGCCGTTTGACAAACCTGAAATTGCATATGCAGTAGTTTTCCCACATGTTGCAACGGCAAATGTTAAAAATACACCTCACCCCAATAATGAAGTCGCTAGGGCAGCAACAGATTTATTTTTCGAATTAAAACAAAAGAGAGCAACTGAACAATCAGAAGGAACGTCATCAGTTAAGATTAAGACACCAGAAGCGTTGACGATAGGCGAATAAAAAAAGATCTTTTGCTTATGACATAAGCAAAAGATCTTTTTTTATAGTATTTGTAGGTTTGTTATCTTCCTCTTGTAATTATCTGTGAAAGTTTTGAAAAGTTCATCGTTGAATCAACGTTATACTCACCAATTTGTATTTTGCCAGCTGCTTTTTGAGCTGCTAAATAGTCGTTAAAGTCATTTGCATTTTCAATTATTCCAAACTTCTGCAAAGACTTAGATACCGATGCTGAATTAGAACCTTTTTCAATGATTAGGACAGCTTTAACAATTCCAGAGGAATCATCCAACTCTGTCCCACCAGCATCAGTTGAAGTTTCTTTTCCAGTAATATTCTTTTCTTCGGAAGAGCTTACAGTTTGAGCGACTGCTAACGCTTCCTTCGTCGTGGCTAATTCTGTTTCTAATTGTGTAATTGTTGCCGATAATTTTGCTTTCTCTTTTGCGACTCCAGAAGTTGTTTGTGAACTAAAGTATAGGATTGCGCCAGCTACGATACAACCAATACCGATTGAGCGTAAGAGAGTTCGCATCATGCTATCACACCCTTTGATTGTAAAACAGTTTGGACATCTGACTTAGCTAAAGAAGCACGGTTAGCAATTTCGTTAATTGAATACCCCTGTGAATGAAGAGACAAGATTTGATTAACGATTATTTCGTGAACTGCTTTTGTTTTCGGTTTAAGGGATTGTTGTATGGAGTCATTAAACATCACTGGTGTAGCGCTAATCATTAGTTCTTCTTCAACGTTTTTCAATCTTTTCTTCAAACTATTCGTTTCTTGATGAAGGCTAATTGAAACCTTTTCCAGCTCATCTACATATTTAGATGAAGACTTTCCAAAGAAGAAAGAAGCAATGCTTGTTATGATTCCTACTATAAATAAAATGATAGGTACGTTCAATTTTTCACACCTTCTTAATTTGAGATTTGAAGTAATCTTAACACAAAAAAAAGAGCTAAGCATTTTAAAAACTTTTATTTGCTATACAGAATGAATGTGGTACAATTAATAAGTCGTATAAAGAATGCTCACATTAAACTTTATATTCCTGATGAGTGGGAGGGACAACAATGCGCGTAAATATTACACTTGCTTGCACAGAATGCGGCGAGCGAAACTATATTTCAAAGAAAAACAAGCGTAACAATCCGGAACGTCTTGAAATGAAAAAATATTGCTCACGTGAAATGAAACAAACTTTGCACCGTGAAACGAAATGATTGTTTGCCAAAACCTTCACGGTTTTGGTTTTTTCTTTTCAAAAGGGGGTATACACTTTGAAAAAGAAGAATTTGAGAGATGAAGTTCTATCTAGCTTGAGCTCCCTAACCTTAATAGAACATAACCGTTTATCGAGCGAAATAACAACACAATTGATATCTTCAAAACAATTTGCAAATGCTACAACAATCGGTATTACGATTTCTCGGTTCCCAGAAGTAGCCACTAAACAAATTATTGAAGCGGCATGGCGAGCTGGAAAACGTATTGCTATACCAAAGTGTAATCCAAATGATCGAACGATGGACTTTCGGAGTATAAATACATTCGATATGTTAGAAACAGTTTACATGGATTTATTAGAGCCGAAAATTAGCGAAACAATATCCTTAACTAAAACAGATATTGATATTCAAATAGTACCTGGAGTTGTGTTTAATGACGAGGGATATAGAATTGGATTCGGCGGCGGATATTATGATCGATACTTAGAACAATATAATGGAAGTGTTGTCTCTTTAGCTTTTGAACAACAAATAAGAAACACTTTTGCTATTGAAAATCATGATATTCCAGTTCAAACAATTTACACACCCACACAAATTATTCATTACAAAAAGGGGTAACGAAATAGATGAAGGATTTATACGGTGTTATCAAATTATTGAAGCGGTTTGGCATCTATATATATACCGGTAATCGAAAAAATGATATTATGTTAATGCATTCAGAAGTGAAAGATCTATTCGATAATCATCTATTATTGAAAGAAGATTACTTACTGGCAATTATGATTCTTCGACAAGAAGCGATAAAAGAAGAGTAAGAAACACTTCTTCTAGTCCTTACGGACTAAATTGAACGGAATTTGAAACTATTTGAGTTCTATTACGTCTAATCTAAGTGTAAAGTGATATGATTTATGAGAACTTGGATTAAATTACTATATTTGAAAGGAAGAGATGGAATGAAGAAAATAGTGTGGCCAAAACATTCCGTACTCGTCATTGCGATTGTCGCAACATGGCTAACAACATATGTTGGTTATAAAACGAGTTTTAATATGAAAATCGATAATACAATGCAGGCGTTCATACTGTTTTTGAACCCTTTAAGTTTTTTATTATTTGTTTACGGAATAGCGCTATTTATAAAAACAGTCAAACGCAGAAATATTTATTTACTAACGGTGAGTATTTTAACATCAATTGTCATGTTTAGTAATGCTGTTTTTTATAGATTTTTCAATGATTTTATAACATTACCTGTACTGTTTCAGACGAATAATTTTAGAGATTTATCGTCCTCTGTTACTGCGAATATGTACTGGACAGATATTTTCTTTTTCACCGACGTATTAATTGTTTACTTAGCAACACGTATGATTCAAGAAAAAACCTCTGCAACTACTACTAGAAAAGTAGGTCGTAAACTTTACTTTATTATGACTGCTGCTTTATTTATGGTTAACTTAGGGCTTGCCGAGATGGAAAGACCACAATTACTAACCAGAAGTTTCGATAGAGAACTATTGGTTAAAAATATAGGAACATATAATTATCATATCTATGATCTTTTCATCCAATCAAAATCACATGCTCAGCGTGCGTTAGCTGATGGTAGTGAACTAGTTGAAGCTCGAAACTATATCAACGCTAACTATAAAGAGCCAAATCCTGATATGTTTGGAGCAGCAAAAGGACGTAACGTGATTACCATATCATTAGAATCACTTCAAAATTTCGTTATCAACAATGAAATGGATGGTCATGTAATTACACCTTTCCTTAACGAATTAACGAAGGATAAAGACACATTTTATTTCAATAACTTTTACCATCAGACTGGTTTAGGGAAAACATCAGATTCAGAGTTCATTCTTGAAAATTCGTTATTTGGTCGTAATGGAGGAGCTGTATTCTTTACGAATAGCGGCAATACGTATCAGTCTATGTCTAAACGACTTGGTGAAAATGGTTACTTTACAAATGTAATGCATGCGAATAACAGAAGTTTCTGGAATCGTGACATTATGTATAACTCGCTAGACACCCAGAAGTTTTACGATGTTGAGAGTTATGAGATTGAAGAAGGTCAATCTGTTAACTGGGGTATGAAAGACATTCCATTTTTCGAGCAATCAGTTGAATTAATGAAAGATATGCCACAACCGTTTTCTTCTAGATTAATTACACTTACAAACCATTATCCTTTTGATTTAGAAGAAGAAGATATGCTAATACCAGCTTATACATCGAATTCGAACGCTTTAAACAAATACTTCCAAACAGTTCGTTATATGGATGAGGCTGTAAAAGTCTTCTTTGATAAATTGAAAGAGAGTGGACTCTATGACAATTCTATTATTGTGATGTATGGAGATCATTACGGAATTTCTGAAAATCATAATAAAGCAATGGGTATGTATATGGATAAGGAAATAACTCCTTATGACAATGCAATTCTTCAAAAAGTTCCTTTATTTGTTCATATACCGGGTATTGAGCAAGGTAAAGAGATGGATGAACTATCTGGCCAGATGGATTTACGGCCAACAATTCTTCATTTACTTGGCATCGATACGAAGGAAGACATGCAGCTTGGTGCTGATATCTTCTCACCAAACCATGAACCGTTCCTAATTTTCCGGGATGGACGCCTTGTGACAGATAAGAATGTGTATACACAAGAAGTTTGTTACGATAAAGAAACTGGTGAAGAAACTGACCTTGCAGAATGTGAGCCTTTCATAGAACGCGCTGCTGTCGAATTAAATTATTCAGATTTAATTATCAATGGAGATCTTCTTCGTTTTAAAGATGAGCAGAGCGAACAAAATCCTAATGAAACCGAACTAAAGGATTCAAATAGTAAATAATTAAAAAGTACTGCATGGTAATTACCGTGCAGTCTTTTTTTAAAGTAATCATGTAAAAATACATACTTTATCCCTTTTTACACCTATTTTTTTAGTTCAATTTTGTTATGTCAATGCTATTGAATTAAATTGTTCAAACGTTTAAGTATTAACTAGGGGGTTGTGTTTATAGATCTAATAATGGCTGGGGAGGAGTTGCGATGATGAAAAATAGATTTCTAATTGTTTTATGTCTGTTGTTAGTCACGGGTTGTAGCCAAACAAGCCAAGCCGGAAAAGTTGTTCCAAAGGATACAGCTATGAACAATAAGGAAAGCGATAAGATAGAACAAGTTAGAAATTTAACCGTGGATTCAAAAAAGTTTAGATATACCGCAGGTTGGTTATCTAACGAGGAAATTTTATACGTTGAACAACAAGGAGATAGTTTTGTATTGAAGAGTTTTAATTTAAGCTCTGGTAAAAACACCATTCTATTTAAAGAATCCTCGTACATAATTGACGTATTGGTTCATTCTTCAAAAGAGTATATATTATTACATACTGGTAGTGATAATCACTCAGCGACCGTTAAAATCATTACTAAGACAGGCGCTCCTGTTAACGAAATTACAGTTGAGTCTTCAGAAGTTTCGGTGGAATGGAATGATCTTGATCCAATGCTTTTGTTGATAACAGCTTTTGATGAAGATTGGTCATATGATGTATTTTTATATCAGATGGATACTTCCGATCTAGCTCTTTTGACAATTGAAAACCCTTTTCCGAAATGGATAGGAAAAGATGAAATAATTTACAGTGACTTAAATGAGAATGAAATGCGTAATGATATCTTAAAAGTTTACAATTTAACTTCAAAAGAAATTGAAGATAAAAAAGTAACTAGTTCCAAATGGTTTGATACATATAAAGAACGTTTACTGACGATAGATGAATTGGATGGCGTGTTAAACTTCATAATCTATAATTTAGATGGTGCTGACATACATAGCTGGTCTATTCAAACAACAAATGATGAGATGGGTACGCAACAACCGACTATAGAGTGGTTATCAGAAGATGAAGTAATAACGTCTATTTTAAACGATTCTAAGTTTTCAGAAGACAGTAATCCCGTATACGTTCATAGACATTTTAATGGGAATAAGAATGTTAATATATCTGAAGCTAGTATAAGTTCTTTTTCATCTTGTACACCGAATGGTGAGCGTTGTTTATTTGGTAGTAATGGTGAAATAGTATACACGTTGAAGTCGCACAGTGAAGAGCGTTGGATGTCTTTATATAATGAATGAATGAATAAAGTACAATAGAGCAGTTTTACAGATATAATACAACGAGAATAAAAAAACGCCTCAATCGACAAGTATCGATTGAAGCGTTTATTTTTAGTGTAATGTAGGTGGGAAACCTTGATAAACAATCGTTAGGATTGTGAATCCACCAAATACAACGGCAGCACCAGCATTGAAAACAATGCTTAATACGTTACGTTCCTTGAATGCTTGGAAAGTACCAACGACAGCAAGGATGGCAATTAAGCCGAAAATAACCATTAATAAGTTCATTAGGAAGACACTCCTTTCAAATCAAAAAAATGAATGCCAATATAGTGTTATTCCTCTTCTATTGTACTGTTAACATTGAATTTTGTCGAGGAAAATTAGTGACGTTTGTTTGAATTCGATATTTAAACTGTGTAAACTATTTGCAGGAGGCGAAAAACATGTTAAAAGTGCATACATATCCTTTAGGACCAATTGAAACAAATTGCTATATTATTAGAGATGAAAATAATCAATGCTTAGTGATTGATCCAGGAGAAGAAGGATCAAGAATTATTAATGTCTTAAAAAAGAAAGAGCTTACGCCCATTGGAATTTTATTAACACATGCACATTTCGATCATATAGGCGCCGTTGATAAGGTAAGAGATTATTACCATATACCTGTATATGTTCATATTGATGAAAATGAATGGTTAGAGAATCCAAAATTAAATGGTTCCGCCAAATATCCAAGCTTACCAATCGTCAAAGTGAAATTAGCCGACACACTTATTTCAGAAGAAGGGTTTATGCAAATAAAAGATTTTAAATTTGAAATCAGACATACGCCCGGACATTCACCAGGTAGTATTTCATTTGTATTTAATGAAGAGGGATTTGCTATTGTAGGGGATACACTTTTCAAGCAAAGTATTGGTCGTACCGATCTGCCAGGTGGCAATCAACAAGAATTAATCCAATCAATACACGATAGGCTATTAACTTTAAACGATGATATCATTATTTACCCAGGCCATGGATCGTCCACAACAATTGCTATTGAAAAGGAAACGAATCCATATTTAAACGGTTTCTAGAAACAAAAAAACAGCCTATAGTAGGCTGTTTTTTTGTATGTACTTTTAGTGACCAGCACCTGGTACGTGTATAAACGTTGAGTAATAGCTGAAACCAACCATAAAAATCATCAGATATGCTCCGAATAAGTACATGTACATACGCTCAGTTAGGTTCAAGAATCCAAGTAATAAGAAGAACCCTGTGTTCGCTACAAATAGAAGTGCGGCCTGAGGCATGTCACCGATATAAAACATTACAGCAAAAATACCTGTCCAGAAAGCCATCAACTTGAACATGTTATCCATGCGTGCGTCCCTCCTTAATAAAACATTACAATAAGCTCCTATTCATTATATAGGATAGTACCTGTAGATGTAAACTTAAATCCTGCTTTCATTGTGACAAAGAAGTGTATTACAAGGAATCGTATATATAATGCACAAAAACATTTAAACAATTCGACTTTGGTCGTTTATAGCCCTACACAATTCGACTTTAGGAAAATGTGTTTTTATTTATTTTTATTAGTTTATACTTTTCGTTAAGATGTGAAGCGGTCTTCCATCAATTATTAGTATCACTTTAGTCAACTTCGGAAGGTGGAAGGAAGTATGCAGACTGAAAAAAATGTTGTGGAACGAAATTGTTTTGAACTATTACAAAAAGCAATACATCTTAACGCTTCGGATATTCATTTGATTCCAACAAAAGATAGCTATAACGTTTCTTTCAAAATCCATTCAAGATTAACTCATTTTACTAACATAACTCCACAACTAGTGATTCGTATGATTTCTTTTTATAAGTACTTATCCTCACTTGATATCAGTGTGAAAAGAACACCACAAAGCGGTTCGTTCCATAAACAGATTTTTAATGAAAACTATTCTTTTCGTGTCTCAACAATCCCTTCAATTCATTTAAAGGAGAGTGTTGTCATTCGTATTCAAAAACATAATCGGATTATTAATCTGGACAAGCTTTGTTTTGAAAAAGAATGGTCAGAAAAGTTACGGATAGCTGTAGCCAATGAACAAGGTCTTGTTTTGTTGACAGGACCTACAGGTTCTGGGAAGACAACGACAATTTATTCATTAACCGCTTACTGTGTAAATGAATTAAATCGACAAGTCATTTCACTCGAAGATCCAGTTGAAAATAATCTTCGGCATTTATTGCAAGTACAAGTAAATGAGCAATCCGGGATAAGTTATTCTTCCGGCTTAAAAGCAATTTTACGTCATTCTCCTGATGTCATTATGATAGGGGAGATAAGAGATAGAGAAACAGCGCAAATTGCTATTCAAGCTTCCTTAACAGGCCATCTCGTTTTAACAACGGTGCATTCAAAAGATCCAATCGGAAGTTTATATAGAATGATGGATTTCGGCATTACATTAGAAGAATTACGTCAAACAGTAGTATGTATATCAACACAACGTATCATCAGTAATCCGAATGGAAATACAAAAGCTGTTTTTGAAATCATTGAAGAAAATCAAGTAGAACTTATCATAGATAGTATTGCAAGAGGAGAAAAAATAACAAGATCAAAAGATATAGCAATTGGTACTCTCGTTCAAAAATACAGGCTACAGGATGCCTCCAGAATTGAATAATACATTTCCCATCCTTTACAACACCAATAAAAAAAAGATTAATAATCAAGCAGACTTTTTGAAAAAGCTATCTGAATTATTAATTGAAGGCTATACATTTGAAGAGAGTTTACGATTATTAATACCTCACCACTGTAGTCAATACGAGACAATTGAAAAACAGTTGCTAGTGGATTTTAAGAGTGGCTTTGGACCAACTAAAATCTTCGAGAATTTGGGTTTTTCTCCCGATGATTTACTTCCAATAGCGATTGCAGAAATTGATGGGACTTTAGCAGATGCTTTAAATAGCCTTGCAATGCGAATTCTAAAAAGGGGAGAACGTAAAAAAAAATTAATGAGTATTCTTGCTTATCCATTCATATTGCTGTTTTTTATTTCAGCTTTATTACTCTCATTTAAAGAATATTTCTTACCCAATTTAGAATTGCTAGCAAGTTCCCGCCCGGCTACAAGTACTAGCATTATTGACCTTTTACCATCATTAGTTACGAGAATACCGGATGTTTTACTTGGTCTTTTGATTTTAACCGTCGTAATCTCGTCCATCATTCTGTATAGACTTAAAAATACTAGTCCGCTTAACCAAATCGAATTAATGTTAAAAATACCTGTATTGAAGAGCTTTTTCCCCATGTTTAGAACACGAGACTTCGCAAGTGAACTCGGCAGTCTATTAAATAGTGGTCTATCTATACAAAACGCATTAGAAGTTTTAATTACGCAACAACAAGATGGTGTGATTAGTACTATGGCACAAAACATAAAAGAACGTATTATTTTTGGTGATGAATTTCATGCAGCAGTACAAATTACACCAGGTTTCACAAAATTATTTTTTCGTTTTGTGAAACACGGAGAAAATAGTGGGTATCTAGCGAAAGAACTACTACTCTATAGCAATCATTTAACAACAAGCATTGATGAGAAATTGTCCAAAGTATTCAACATGATCCAGCCAATACTCTTTTCGATTATAGCAATTTGCATATTAGCTGCGTATTTAGCTTTATTGTTACCTGTTTATAGGATGATGGATCAATTTTAAGGAGGGGTTTAAATTTGAAAACGATGAATGAAGATGGTTTTACTCTTATCGAAATGATGATTGTACTTTTAATAATCTCCGTTTTGATTTTGATCGCAATACCAAATGTGACGAAGCATTCTCAAACAATTGATAAAAAAGGTTGTAAAGCCTATGTACAAATGGTTCAGGGCCAAGTAGAAGCTTATAAAATTGATAATAATAGAGTACCTACCGTAGGGGAGTTAGTCGCAGATTCATATTTAACAGAAAATCCAGCGTGTCCGAATGGGAAAAAAATCACTATATCAGATTCGGGTAAAGTGGATGCCCCATAATTTATTGAAGGTAAGTAGAGCAAATAGAATCATAAATAATCCATTTGGTTTTACCTTTATTGAGTTAGTACTTGTTTTAGGAGTAGTGTCACTTTTAACTTTAATTATTTTACCACTGGGGAATCGATGGTTTAAAGAAAAGATAGAAAAGGATAACTTAAATAGCTTTGTTTCGTGTGTGTATAATATGCAAACCTACTCCATGGCTCATAACGTATCTTCTAAACTAGTGTTTAAAAATAACGGTACAACATATGCCGCTTCAATAGCTAGCGGATTTGAAATTATTTGTAGTGGATCATTCCAGCAAGATATGAGACTTTCCAATCATTCTAATATGAGAGTCGTTGAGTTTTTGCCGAATGGTAACATATTAAAATCTGGCGTCATGGCATTTAATTTAAACACTCAAATTTTAGAAATTCGCTTTCAACTTGTACGAGGCAGGATTATTATATATGAATGAAAAAGGATATTCTTGGCCAGAAGCGATGTTGACACTAACGATAATAATGGTTGTTTTTGGAACACTAATTCCTTTTTCTTCGTCATTAACGACAAAACTTGAAGAGAAAAAGTTAGCAATGATAGCTGCAGAAACAGCGTTTCAAGGTGCAATTTTGCATAAAAATAAAGGGGAATTAAACGGGAGGCGTCAAGTGGGTCGTACTTTCTATGAATGGACTTACACTGAACACACTATTTGTGTGACATATGCCAGACATAATAACGAGGTAGAAAAATGTATAAGTCACGAAAATTAAAAGATGAATCAGGTTATACATTAATAGAAAGTATGTTTCAATTATTGATTACTTGTTTGTTTATACAACTTTTTTTAATGTTCTTTTTTTGGAAATATACAATTGAAATGCAATATACGAATTATGCCAATACCGAATGGGAATTATTTTTAACAGAAATGCAGGTTGGTTTAGCTGAAGTCACTGACTTATCCGTAAAAGACGCCTCATTCACTTTTAAAAAGGACAATAGCGTATATTCATTTAATCAAAAAGGAAGTGTACTTCGTCAACAAAAGAATGGTGAAGGTCATCTACCATTACTCACTGGAATTAGAACAATTCAATTCATTTATGAGCAAGAAGTGCTTACAATACAAGCCACAATGGAGGATAATACTATAAAGAAGAGGAGTTTAGTAGTTGGACTATCTACGAAATGAACATGGTGCGATACTTGCACTTGCGATTATTACATTATTTTTCGTTAGTCTCTTTCTCTTTTCACTCGTTTCATGGCATGGTAGTATATATAGAACTTACGATTCACTTGAATTGTATTATGACAATGAAACGAAAAAATTAATGAAGCAAAGTAGTTAAGCTACAATTTGCTGGGTGGGTGTAAAATGAAGAAAATCTATTTAATCGGATACATGGGCTGTGGCAAAAGTGCAATTGGTAGAAGGTTGAGTTTTGCTACGAAAATACCATTCTATGATATGGATGCCGAAATTAAAAGAAAAACAGGTATGACAATCCCGGAAATTTTTGAACAATACGGTGAGGAATATTTTCGAGATTTGGAAACTGACTTTCTTCGTACGTTTAGGGATGAATTTTGTATCATCTCAACCGGCGGTGGTGTAGCTATGCGGAAGATTAATCGAGAAATTATGAGGAAAACTGGATTAGTGTTTTATTTGAATGCACCATTTAAAGATATATGGAGAAGGATTGCAACTGATCGGAATCGACCTATTGTTCAAAGATCAACAAGAGAAGAACTTGAAGCATTGTACGATGAAAGAAAACCGCTTTATTTAAAAGGAGCTCACTTTAAAGTTGAAACAGAAAGAAGATCGTTGCGTGAAATTACGAATTATATAATGTTTCAAATAGAACGATTGAGAAGTCATGATGATTAATGCGCAAGTGATCAGATTACTAAGTTAATTATAGTTGCAATGCTTGTTTATTTTAAATATTTTTCTAAAGGCGAACAATTAATAATTAATAGCATTGAATGTTCGTCAAATAACACATTTGTTAAAAACAATTGCATAGAACTCTTTCCAATGTTAAGATATAAGATGAAAGTATGTTAATCATCTGAATATTACTCTAATTTAATTTCATCTTAATAACGCGAATGATTGTACGGGGAGAGCATGCTTGGGCGTCGCCGAAGGAGCAAGTAACATATGTTATGAATCTCTCAGGTAAAAAGACTCGTACAGGACGCAACTCTGGAGAGTGCCGTATTTTATCGGCCACCAACGAGGAAAGCCGCAAGGTCAAACTTTCAGGTACAAGGACAGAGGTTCTCTTTAACAGGGGGACTTCTGTCTTTTTTTATGACTTTATCTAATAAGGGGGAACCATTGATGACGGGAAATTTAAAACGGACTGCATTATTTGATTTGTATGCTACATATGGTGGTAAAACCATTGATTTTGGTGGTTGGGAATTGCCTGTTCAATTTTCAAGCATTAAGGCTGAGCACGAAGCGGTACGAACAAAAGCTGGTCTTTTCGATGTCTCACATATGGGAGAAGTAATCGTTCGCGGACAAGGTGCATTACCTTTTCTCCAAAAAATGGTTACTAATGATGTTTCAAAATTACAAGATGGACAAGCTCAATATACTGCAATGTGTTACGTAGATGGCGGTACAGTTGATGATCTATTAATTTATAAACGTTCAGAAAATAATTATCTTCTTGTTGTCAATGCTTCCAACATTGAAAAAGACCTTGAATGGATGAATAAATTTGCCACTAGCGATGTCGAAATTATCGATGAATCTACTTCATATGGATTATTAGCTTTGCAAGGCCCAGCGGCACAGCAAGTACTTCAAAAATTAACTGATGAACCGCTTGAAACTATTAAATTCTTTCGGTTTAAAGAGAATGTAGCGGTAGCAGATCATAAGGTTCTCATTTCAAGAACTGGTTACACAGGCGAAGATGGATTTGAGATTTATGGTTCCCCAGAGTCTTTAGTTAGTCTATGGTCAGAAATACTTAAAGCTGGGGAAAGTGAAGGCGTTATACCAGCAGGTCTAGGTGCTAGAGATACATTACGATTTGAAGCATGTCTCCCATTGTATGGCCAAGAATTATCCAAAGATATTTCGCCGTTAGAAGCCGGGATTGGCTTTGTTGTGAAAGTAAATAAAGAAGAAGATTATAACGGTAAAGATTGTTTAGTTTCACAAAAAACAAACGGTATACCACGTAAACTTATAGGTCTTGAAATGATTGACAAAGGGATTCCACGTACTGGTTACAAAGTTTTTATAGATGATACAGAAATAGGACGAGTTACAACAGGTACTCAGTCACCTACTCTTAAAAAGAATATTGGTTTAGCACTATTAAAACGCCAACATGCAGATATCGGGACGAAAGTAGAAGTGGAAATACGAAACAAACGATTACAAGCCGTAATCGTCGAAACACCATTTTATAAGCGTAAATAAAAGATATTTAGAAAAGGGGCTAGTGGATATGAAGCATCGTTACCTTCCAATGACTGATAGTGATCGTGAAGAAATGTTGAAAACAATTGGAATATCATCAATCGATGAGTTATTTGATGATATTCCAGAGAAAGTTCGCTTTAAAGGTGAACTAAATATAAAAAAAGCAAAGTCCGAGTCTTCTTTACTAAAAGAACTATCTCATTTAGCTTCAAAAAACGCTAACTCTCAATTATATACTTCATTCCTAGGGGCTGGGGTATATGACCATTACAAACCAATCATCGTGGATCATGTAATTTCTAGATCTGAATTTTATACAGCATATACACCTTATCAACCAGAAATATCTCAAGGTGAATTACAAGCAATATTTGAATTTCAGACAATGATTTGCGAATTAACTGGTATGGATCTCGCTAATTCTTCTATGTACGACGGGGGTACCGCGCTAGCTGAAGCAGGGAATTTAGCGGCAGGTCATACACGCCGTAAAAAACTTCTTATTTCAGAAACAGTTAATCCTGAGTCACGTGATGTCGTAATTGCATATGCAGCTGGTCAATCCATTGATGTTGTCGTGATACCGGAAGTAGATGGTATGACAGATTTAAATCAATTAAATTCTTTAATGGATGAAGATACCGCCGCTGTCCTTGTTCAATATCCAAACTTTTTTGGTCAAATAGAAGATTTGCAAACAATAGGAGAAGTTGCGCATCGAAACAATTCATTATTCGTAGTGTCGTCAAATCCTTTAGCGCTTGGTATCTTAACGCCTCCTGGACAACTCGGAGCAGATATTACAGTTGGGGATGCACAACCTTTTGGTATCTCTGAACAATTCGGCGGACCGCATTGTGGTTATTTTGCCGTTACGAAAAAGTTGATGCGAAAAGTACCTGGACGTCTCGTTGGAGAAACAACGGATGATGAGGGGCGTAGAGGTTATGTGTTAACACTACAAGCACGTGAACAACATATCCGTCGGGATAAAGCGACATCTAATATTTGTTCTAACCAAGCCTTGAATGCATTAGCGGCATCAGTTGCGATGACAGCACTTGGAAAAAAAGGGACAAAAGAAATCGCCTATCAAAACATCGTTAAGACACGATATGCAAAAGAGGCTTTTGAAAAAGAAGGTTTTTCAATTGTGTTTAACGGGGCTCATTTCAATGAGATTGTTGTGGATTTGAAGCATCCAGTAAAAGAATTAAATGCAGAACTATTCAAAAAAGGTATCATCGGCGGTTATGATCTAAGTTTAACGTATCCAGCGATGACAAATAGAGCACTTATAGCTGTTACAGAGCAACGTACTAAAGAGGAAATCGATGTACTTGTACAGGAAGTAAAAACACATGTACAGAAATTGGAGGCCCTTCATGCATAAAGACAATCAAGCGTTGATTTTCGAAATTACAAAAGAAGGTCGTATAGGTTATAGCTTGCCTGAATTAGATGTACCTCAATTAGATTTATCTGATCTATTACCAGAAGGGAATATCCGACAAGTGGAAGCTGAATTACCCGAAGTGTCTGAGCTAGATATTATGCGACATTACACGGCGCTATCTAATCGTAATCATGGGGTAGACAGTGGCTTCTATCCATTAGGGTCTTGTACAATGAAGTATAATCCTAAAATTAACGAGTCTGTTGCTCGGTTCCCTGGATTTGCAAATATTCATCCATTGCAAGATGAATCAACTGTTCAAGGCGCACTTGAAATGATGTACGATCTACAACAACATCTAGTTGAAATTACTGGAATGGATGAAGTAACTCTCCAACCAGCAGCGGGTGCTCATGGTGAATGGACTGCTTTAATGATGATACGTGCTTTCCACGAAGCAAATGGGGAAACGCATCGTACAAAAGTATTAGTTCCAGATTCAGCTCATGGAACGAATCCTGCTTCTGCAACTGTTGCTGGATTTGATACTGTTACGGTTAAGTCGAATGACAATGGTCTCGTTGATATTGAAGATTTAAAAGCAAAAGTAGGTACTGATACAGCTGCTCTTATGCTAACAAACCCCAATACATTAGGGTTATTCGAGGAAGATATTCTTGAAATGGCAGCAATTGTTCATGGTGTTGGTGGTAAATTGTATTATGATGGTGCAAATTTAAATGCTGTGTTATCAAAAGCTAGACCAGGAGATATGGGCTTTGATGCAGTTCACTTGAATTTGCACAAAACTTTCACTGGGCCACATGGCGGAGGTGGTCCTGGATCTGGACCAGTTGGAGTGAAAAAAGAGTTAATACCATATTTACCAAAACCAGTTCTTGTAAAGAAAAAAGAGAGAATCACATTTGAACATAACCGACCACAGTCAATCGGTCGCGTTAAACCATTCTATGGTAACTTCGGAATTTACTTACGCGCATATACGTATATTCGTTCAATGGGACCAGATGGTTTAAAAGCCGTCACGGAGTATGCAGTATTAAATGCGAATTATATGATGAGAAAATTAGAACCTTATTTCGACTTGCCATTTACACAACATTGTAAACACGAGTTTGTTATATCTGGTCGTCGACAAAAAAAATTAGGTGTTCGTACTTTGGATATGGCGAAGCGATTGTTAGACTTTGGTTATCATCCGCCAACAATATATTTTCCGTTAAATGTGGAAGAGGGCATGATGATTGAACCAACCGAAACAGAATCTAAAGAAACATTGGATTCATTCATTGATGCAATGATCCAGATTGCCAAAGAGGTTGAGGAGAACCCAGAGATTGTCCAAAATGCTCCACATACAACAGTTATTAATCGACTAGATGAAACAAAGGCTGCACGTCAACCTGTTTTAAGGTACAGTAAAAAAATGACTAACGAATAACTTATAACTAAGTTAAAGAACCTACAACAATGTTGTAGGTTCTTTTTTAAAAATGAGAGTACTATTTTTCTTTTGTTAAAGAGCTTTTCTTATTACTTACTCTTTACTTTCCCTGACCATTGGCGGAATCCACCTTGTAGATGAAATAATTGTGCGTATCCCTTTTTCTTTAACAGGAGAGCGAACCGTGCACTCTTTCCTCCATTTTGATCGTATAGATAAACAGGTTTATCAGGTCGAATCTCTTTGTAACGTTGGCGGAATTGAGAATATGGAACATTTCTTGCGCCAAGAATATGTCCTGCATCAAAATCTTTAGGTTCGCGAACATCAATTAATTGCGCTTTACGATAACCTTCAATAAATTCATCTTGCGTTAAGTTGGTAACTGCTTTACGAAGACGCAACATCATTACAACCATATAAATGATTAGAACAACTACTGCAGCTCCTAGAATATAAAAATTCACAGAAATTCCCCTTTCTCTCTTCATTCTCATTATAAAGACATGTCCGTACGAGTTCAATGAGAAAGAGCTAGATGTCTTAACAATATCGTCTCGTAATGAAGGGACTACTTAATTATATATCTATAGCTAATTTTCAAGATTGAGTGCTAAAATAGAAATTGGTAGTAAAGGGGGAGCATTAATGGAATCTAAAACATGGCATTTCATCAATTCAGGAAAGTGTTCACCTTCTTATAATATGGCTCTGGATGAGGCATTAATGGAATGGAACAGGGTAGGCGAAATAGGCTCTGTCCTTCGTTTTTATGAATGGCAACAGCCTACTTTATCAATCGGATATTTTCAAAATGTTCATAAGGAAATAGATTTAGCGCAATTAGAGAAACATAAACTAGCTCTTGTCCGCAGACCGACTGGGGGAAGAGGCGTTTTACATGAACATGAGTTAACATATAGCGTTATTGTAAGTGAAGATTATCCTGCCATGCCTGAAAGTGTTACGGAATCTTATCGTACGATTTCATCTGGTTTATTAGAAGGCTTTCGAAATCTCGGGTTACATGCGGAGTTTTCAATACCAATGACTGATGAACAGAACGAAATTTTAAAAAAACCGAAAAGTGCGGTTTGTTTTGATGCACCGAGTTGGTACGAACTTGTCGTTGAAGGTAAAAAGGTTGCAGGCAGTGCACAAACTAGACAAAAAGGTACTATTTTACAACACGGCGCAATTTTACTAAGTCTAGATGAAGAAAAACTTGTGTCATTGTTTAAATTCCAATCAATTGAGCGACAAAATAAAATTCGATTGGAACTTCCGGAGAAAGCTATTTCCATTGATCGTTTAATTAATCGTAAAGTTACTATAGAAGAATGTGTTGAAGCTTTTTCAAGTGGATTTGAAAAAGCGTTACATATAAAACTCGAACCACTGGAATTGTCAGACAAACAATTGAACCGGGTGAAAGAAATTCAAGAAGCAAAATATGCCGCCGATGATTGGACATATAAGAAGTGAACATAAATAAAAATTAAAACCGGAAGTACCTGTTAAGGTGACTTCCGGTTTTATTAATTGATAGGTATTGTTTCGCTCTTAATATCAATAGTTGAAGGTATTTCGTTTTCCATTATACTTGATCCGTATTTTTCAACTTCTATTAACTTTTCAAAAGACGCAATTGCGACTTCAACTTGACTATCATCAGGTTCTTTTGTTGTGAGTAATTGTAACCAAAGTCCAGGATACCCAAGGTATTTTAAAATAGGAACGTTGCGAAGTGAGTTCGTCACTTGTAAAACTTCAAATGAAACCCCAAGAACGACTGGGATGAGTAGAATCCGATTAACGATACGCCACCAAAACGGGTCAGCATCCACAAAAAAGTAGATAAACATACCAACGATAACAGTGAAAAGCATGAAACTGCTGCCACAACGGAAGTGTAAACGTGATTGAGATTGCACATTTTCAACGGTTAGCGGCAAATTATTTTCAAATGTATTAATGACTTTATGTTCAGCACCATGATATTGAAACACTCTTTTAATAAGCGGTGTCATGGATACAAGTTTGATATACGTTAGCAGTAAAATGAGTTTAAATAAACTCTCAATAAGTATTTGGATTGTTTTATCGGGTGCAATAGGTTGTAAAAGTTGGGCTAGGAAAACAGGGACGAGTGTAAAAACGAATTTACCGAATAGGAAAGATAATACACCCACCGCAGCAACACCAATGATCATCGCAAGTTTTGATTGCTCTTCGTTTTGGGACTTTTCTTCTTCGCCCGGTTCTACATCATAGCGTTCACTCGAATACGTAAGGTGTCTGGATCCAATTCCTGCCGATTCTATTAATGCGATGATGCCTCTTATAAAAGGTATCTTCTTGAGTTTCATTCTAGTTTTATTTTGTTCTTTAGGTAAATGAAAATAGTCAATTGAACCATTTTTTCGACGGATAGCTGTAACGGTGTCATTTTTCCCACCGAACATAACACCTTCAACTAAAGCCTGCCCACCATATGTGGCCTGTTGTTGTTCTTTCCCCATATTCATTCCCACACTTTCGTTTAAATCGAATTTATATTGTATTATACTAAAAAACGGTATGACACTCCAGAATTTATGTTTAAAAATAATAATTCCTCCCTACACTTCTTTAAGGAGGAGATTAAATGTTTAACAACACATGGTTTTGGACTACGATAATTGCGGCGACGTACACAACAATAAGTTTAAGTTTTTTAAAGTTTTTTAATTTTATACAATGGTCACCAACGAAATGGATAAAAAAAGCTTTTTCATTCACATCACACCATTTTATCATTCAGTGGGTTGTATTATTCATCATCGTTATTATTATTTTTGCACTGCTATATATTATCGTTTCGTTCACTGCTTCTATACCTCCAAGTGTAACAGCAATATTACTCGGCATTCTAATTGTATTTTTGGTTGAATGGACGATAGAATCAAATAAAACACCTATTAACACTATAAAGTCAATTTCTATACCTTTCTTTGTCATGATAGCGATTGCTACAAGATTTATAACAGGAACTGCTGTATTCATGAAGAAACTTTCTCTAGAAAACAGAAAATGAGTTGCGACAATGGAACGATGTGATAAAATAGGAAAGAAAACGCAGGGGGAGGAAAAGACAGTGCGCTTGCTTATACTTAACGGTCCAAACCTAAATAGGCTCGGAAAACGTGAACCCGAAGTCTATGGTACTAAATCTTTAGTAGATATTGAATCTGACATACTTAAACTTGCTACGGAGCATAATGTGGATATTGATTTTTTTCAATCTAATTCTGAAGGAGATTTAATAGATAAGATTCATGAATTGGCGGATTCTGGTGGAGATGGTATCGTATTTAACCCAGGCGCTTTTAGTCATTATAGTATTGCTCTTCGCGATGCAGTAGCATCTGTCGACGTTCCAGTAGTTGAGATTCATATCTCGAATATACATAGTAGAGAAACATTTAGACATACGTCTATAATCGCCCCTGTTTGTATCGGTCAAGTAACTGGTTTAGGAGTGTTTGGATACGAATTGGCCTTCAGATACTTCCTCAGCCAAAGAAAAGGGGATTGACGATGAAACTAACTAAATTACGTGAATTACTAGTGGAACATAACCTGGATGCTCTATTGATTACGAATTCTTATAACCGAAGATACATGACAGGATTTACAGGTAGCGCGGGTTTAGCGATAGTATCCAAAACGGATGCAGTATTCATTACCGATTTTCGATATACAGAACAAGCTGAAAAACAAATTTCAGGATTTCGCATTGTTAAACACGAGAAAACAATTATTGAAGAAGTAGCTGAACAAGTTAAAATTATGAAACTTGCATCTATCGGATTTGAAAAGGATGACATGACATATGGTATGTATGAACTTTATAATAAGTTTGTACAATGTCAATTAAAGCCTGTATCTGGAATTGTTGAAAAGATTAGGCTTATAAAGACGGACGATGAAATAACGATTCTTAAACAAGCTGCTAAAATAGCTGATGATGCATTTACGCATATATGTACATTCATTCGTCCGGGCGTTACCGAAATAGAGGTCTCGAATGAACTAGAGTTCTATATGCGAAAACAAGGAGCTACATCTTCTTCTTTTGATATTATTGTTGCTTCGGGTGTTCGTGGCGCTTTGCCACACGGTGTCGCTACTGATAAAGTAATTGAAGCTGGAGAACTTGTAACGCTTGATTACGGCGCGTTATACAATGGTTATATTTCCGATATTACACGAACCGTATCAGTAGGGGAACCTTCAAAAAAAATGAGGGAAGTATACGAAATAACGCTTGCTGCACAACAACTCGCAGTATCTAAAATCAAGCCAGGTATGACAGGTATTGAGGCTGATTCAATAGCTAGAGACTATATTATTTCTAAAGGGTATGGGGATGCATTCGGGCATTCGACTGGTCATGGTATTGGACTTGAAGTTCACGAGGGACCAGGATTATCATTCCGTTCAGAAACAATTTTGGAATCTAATATGGCGGTAACGGTTGAACCAGGCATATACTTGCCCGGTATTGGCGGAGTCCGTATAGAAGATGATATAGTGATGACTGATACGGGTAACGAACGTCTAACCCAATCTACAAAAGAATTACAAATACTAGGATAGACACACAAATTGGAGGATGAATTATGATTTCAGTAAATGATTTTAAAACGGGCTTAACAATAGAGGTAGATGGTGATATATGGCGTGTGATGGATTTCCAACACGTAAAGCCTGGTAAAGGTGCGGCTTTCGTTCGCTCAAAACTAAGAAACCTTCGTTCAGGAAACGTAAACGAAAAAACGTTTCGCGCTGGCGAAAAAGTTGCGAAAGCTCAAATCGATAATAAACGTATGCAGTATCTATATGCGAATGGCGATGAGCATGTATTCATGGATAATGAATCTTACGAACAAATCGAACTTCCAGAAAAACAAATTGAAGAAGAATTAAAATACCTTAAAGAAAATATGGAAGTACACATTATCCAATACAAAGAAGAAGTGCTAGGTGTAGAACTACCAGTTACAGTCGTATTAGAAGTTGCAGAAACGGAGCCAGGCATTAAAGGTGACACTGCAAGTGGTGGCTCTAAACCAGCTAAAATGGAAACTGGTTTAACTGTACAAGTACCATTCTTTATAAACATTGGGGACAAGTTAATCATCAATACTACAGAAGGTGAATATGTTTCTAGAGCATAATCACACTGCAATGGACAATCAAGCTTTCAATATTTAACACTTACTAAAAGCACATTACGAGTTTACTAACTCGTAATGTGCTTTTTCATATTCTTGTTAGGTTCAACATAGTATTAAGGTATTGGGGGGAGTAGCGGATGGAACTTAATGATCTGTTACGGGTTGCCGGTATCGGTTTAGTAATAGGTTTATTGCACATTTTTTTTGAACAAACAGGAAAAAAAGAGTTTTCGTTTTTCCTTTTTTTTATCGCATACATTTATATTACTGTTGAGATGATTCGATTTTTGAAAATCTTTTTCACTGAAATCGCTGAATTCTTCCAATGGTTATCTATGTCCGTTTAATGATTACATTATTTCAAGTTATCGTTCTCGTTCTCCTATTGTTAAGTATTTCATTTGCAACGCCTAAACTTCATCCTTTACTGTATATAGCAATCTTCAGTTATTTTTTATTGTATTTTCTGACAACTATTGTTTTTCCATTTGGTTTAAGAATCATCAGTCTTTTTGATGCTATACCTGAACCGTTTTCTAAATTGCTTGTCGGAAGTGCGATTATCCTCTTCATTTCAGAAGTTATCGCACAACAGTTAAAAGAAGCGGGATACGGTTCTCTTTCGACAATCAGTCATTTCGCTATTAAGATTTCAATATTGACAATGTGGCTACAATACACATCTACAATTATAGAATTTCTTTCTACTCTTATTAAAAATTGAATGGATGAGCCTACATGATGTCTTTAGTTGAAACGGTTCTCGGAGGGGTCATTTCAAGTTTTATCATTGTAATCATTTCAGTTCTACTAGCTTTAATTGTTGATTTTCTATTTCCGTCATTCTCTAAATGGACAAGAATGATAATGCTTTTCATTGTAGTAACGGTCGTATTACAACCCGCATTCGATCATTTGATTTTAATAAGGGATTTAGCAAACTCCATTTCAATGATGTTCATTTCGGTTTATCCTATTTTAACTGCGGCGATGGTGGCGTCTGGTGGAGCGTTTAGTATGTTGAACTTTCAACCGAGTATGTTGCTTTTCGCAAATGGTGCAGTTGTCTTTGCACAACAGATTCTTATACCTTTACTAACAGCTACATTTGTATTCGATTTATCTTCAAGAATATTACCAGAAGTTTCATTGACCAAAATGTCAGAACTAATTAGGACAACTCTTCTTGGAGCTGTATCAGCAATTGTTGCTGCCTATTCTATATTCATAACAGCTGGTGGAACAATGTCCTGGGCATTATCTGGTTTAACAAGTGAACCACTTAAAGAATTAATTAGTCAAAACGTGCCACTTATCGGTTCTTTTGTAACTGAAAGTATGGGAACGATTGGACGTTATTCTTCTGGGGTAAGTATTTTCGCAGGAGGATGGCTTATAACAACCATATGGACGGTTGCATTAGTCCCTTCACTCAAAACGTTGCTAACCGCTTTTTTTTATAGATGGACTGCGGCAATTATTGAACCTTTTGCACACGGAGATATTACAGGCATCATGGACGACATTGGTAAAACACTGTTTGTACTTTGCGCTATTTCGTTCTTAATTTCTTTTGCTTTTATTTATACAGCTCTCTTTTCTGTCATTATTATTAAACTATTCACGATTGCGAGATGATGAGTGTTATGGAGTCTTTTTAATAGGTGTTCTATTAATTTCTTTATTATCTTCTACACTTTTACTTATCCTCCCGGACAATAGTCAGCAAGATCTATTACCGATTATTAAGTTATTAATGGCAATTTGGATAATTAGAGGAATTATGATGTTTTTAGGGCATAGTTTCAATTGAAAAAGCATAAAATGATTCATTGATGACAGTTAAGAACTGACGCTATTAGCGGAAATGGTGATAATATGCAGAAACCTTCAAAGAAAATTCAAACAATTTTGTTAGGAATAACTATTGTAGTAGTTATCATTTTCATCAATTCCGGTATGAGTAGTTTTGGAACTAAGAAAGGAGACGATGTTGAATTAAGTGAAGTGCAACAATTGGAGAAGACATTAATGAAAATCAAAGGGATTGGGGAAGTTGCATTATATTTACATTTTGATGAAAATGCAGCGCAAAAACCCCTAACTGATTACTTTTCTATAACAAGCACTTCTAAGAAACAAAATCAGTTAAAAGGAATACTTGTAATTGCTGAAGGTGCTGAGGATTTGAAAGTTAGGAGTGAATTATCACGTATCCTATCAGTCGTTCTCCAACTTCCAGAACATCGTATCGTCATTGTCGAAATGAAGAAAAGGGGGATTACTAATGAAAACGAATAAAAGAACTGTGTGGTTTTTAACATTACTAAGTTTAGTTGCTGTTATATCTATCTACACGTTGAAGGAAAAAGCTGCAACACCGTTTGATGGAATAACGATTTTTGGGGATGCGATAAAGCTATCCGAGAAAAATCCAGAAGGAAAAAAAGATGGAGAAAAAACACCTGTATCATTTGCAGTAGCAGCTAATTTCGAGGAAATGAGAATGGAAGTAAGAAATCAGCGCGGTAAATTAAAAGAACAACTGACAACGAAAATTAATTCTGGAGACTATACAGCAGTCCAAAAGAACAGCGCATATGAAGAAATGGCTCTATTGGACAAACAAGATACGGAAGAAGCTTTGATGGAATTACAAATCAAATCCTTAGGCTATCCAGAAGCATTTGTTAGAACGGAAAAAGATATTGTAAAGATAACTGTTTTGTCGACAGAAGGTCAATCAAAGGCTCAGGCAGATGAAATTATTCACTATGTAAGAACGAGCTGGGCAGATGCACAAAAAGTGCAAGTTGATTTCTCTGACGGACTATGAGTATGATGACCCTTACAAGGGTCTTTCTTTTTTTTTGTTCTTTTTTTGTCGCTAAGACATTTCATCATGTATAATGATTTTACATACATTCATTCATTTTCTATTTCATTATGAAGTGAAAACGTCTAAAATGGATAAGAACTTTAAAAAACGATGTTAGGGGAATCGGTTATGCTTAAAATTCAAGAAATACGTGAAATCATTAAACTGATTGATCAATCGTCAATCGAAAAATTTTCTTACGAATTCGAAGGTGCAAAAATAAAGTTAACTAAAGGGAATATGGGGAAAGTTACTGAGGAATCTACTCAACAAGCGCAACAAGTTGTTGAAGTGTCAACTGATAGGAAATCTCAATTAATTGAACGAGAAATTGAACAAAATGGTGAAAAAGAGCCAGTTGCACTTTCGGTAGACGCAGCAACTGATCCCAATTTGAAAAATATCGTATCGCCAATGGTCGGTACTTTTTATGCAGCTTCATCACCAGACATTCCAGCCTTTGTTAAAAAGGGTGATAAAATCACATTAGAATCAATTGTATGTATTGTAGAAGCAATGAAACTTTTTAATGAAATTGAATCAGAAATCTCTGGGGAGATTGTTGAAATTCTTGTAAAAGATGGGCAGTTAGTAGAATATGGCCAACCACTCTTCCTTGTAAAAGTAGATTGAGGAAGGTGAAAGTTATGAAAAAAGTTTTGATCGCAAATCGCGGAGAAATTGCCGTTCGAATTATTCGGGCGTGTAAAGAATTAGATATAAAAACTGTAGCTGTATATTCTGAAGCGGATCGTGATGCATTGCATGTTGAACTTGCAGATGAGGCATACTGCATAGGTCCACGTTTATCAAAAGACAGTTATTTAAACTTCTCAAATGTAATTAGTGTTGCTAAATTGACCGGTTGTGATGGCATACATCCCGGTTACGGTTTTCTTGCTGAAAATGCTAGTTTCGCTGAACTTTGTGAAGAAGTAAATATTGAATTCATTGGTCCAACAGCAGATGCAATTTCACGTATGGGTACAAAAGACGTTGCTCGAGAAACAATGCGTGAAGCAGGCGTCCCAATTGTTCCTGGCTCAACTGGAATCGTCGAAAACGATGAAGTAGCGCTTAAAATTGCAACAGATATTGGATTTCCAGTAATTATAAAAGCGACTGCTGGCGGTGGTGGAAAAGGAATTCGAGTCGCAAGAAATGCCGAAGAGCTAATAAAAGGCATTAAGATAACACAAAAGGAGGCTGCTGCAGCGTTTGGGAATCCTGGCGTTTATCTTGAAAAGTTTATTGAAGTGTTTCGACATATTGAAATTCAAGTTCTTGCCGATAAATACGGCAACACTATATATTTAGGCGAACGTGATTGTTCGATTCAGCGTCGTATGCAGAAACTAGTTGAAGAAGCACCTTCACCTGCTTTAACAAGTGCTTTACGAACTGAAATGGGCGAAGCAGCAGTTCAAGCAGCAAAAGCAGTTAACTACCGTGGAGCGGGTACTGTAGAATTCATTTTTGATCATATCAATCAAAAATTCTATTTCATGGAAATGAATACCCGAATTCAAGTCGAACACCCTGTTACTGAAATGATTACAGGAATTGATTTAATTAAACAACAGTTGAAGATCGCTTCTGGTGAAACTTTATTTTATAAACAAGAAGATATTAAACTAAACGGTTGGTCGATTGAATGTCGTATTAATGCTGAAAACCCATCAAAAAATTTCATACCTTCTCCAGGAAATGTTACAATGTATGTAGCTCCTGGTGGATACGGTGTTAGAGTGGACTCAGCAGTTTATACAGGGTATACAATTCCTCCTTTTTATGACTCTATGGTCGCAAAATTGATTGTCCACGGAGACACAAGAGAAGAAGCGATTGCACGTATGAGACGCGCTTTAGATGAATTTATAATTGATGGTGTCGATACGACTATTCCATTCCACTCTAACCTAATGAATCATGAAGTTTTTAAGTCGGGCGACTTCGATACAAAGTTTCTTGAAAAATATAAAATAATGGATTAAGAAAGAAGGGAATCTGAATGTCTGAAAAGAATAGTTCATCCTTTGTTGGAATGACACCTTCAGGAGATGCGGAATTAGGTAAAGTTCAACTTGCCCCTGAAGTACTTGAAGTTATTATTGGTATTGCTACAAACGAAATTAAAGGTGTTGCCAATACAAGAGGTAATTTTGCAACAGGTGTAGCTGAAAAATTCGGTAAGGTTATGCATGGTAAAGGTGTAAAAACCGAGTGGTCCAAAGAAGGACTTACAATCGATGTATACTGTGTAATAGAATATGGCTTTTCGGTTCCGGAAATCGCGAAAAAGATTCAGGAAAAAGTACGAGATGCAATTTTCCACATGACATCTTTGGAAACGAAAGAAGTTAACATCCATATTACTGGCATACAGTTGGAAGCAGGAACAGAGACAGTTTAAATTGGAAAGCACTATCCAATTCTAAAAGGATAGTGCTTTTTAATTTAATCTACTTTATCTAGGCTAGCTATTTATGTTACAATGAGGCTCTAATGGTAAGGTGGAGGAGATTGAAGATGAAACGAAGAGAAGCACGTGAAAAAGCAATACAAACACTTTTCCAACTTGATAATACAGAACAGTTAAGTGTTGACGAGGCGATTATGTATATCGTTGAAGATCCTAAAAATGTATTTTACGAAAAACTTGTTAGAGGTACTTTTGACAATAAAGCTGTCATTGACCATACAATAGCAGAGAAACTAGAGAATTGGTCTCTGGATCGATTGCCGAAAATCGAACGAACAGTCCTTCGTTTAGCAGTATATGAGTTGCTATACGACACTGAAACCCCACATCGAGTCGTGCTTAATGAAGCAATTGAATTATGTAAAGTATTTGGCGATGAGAAATCTGGTCGTTTCGTCAACGGTGTCTTATCAAAATTTGCCGTGAGTTAACAAACGGCGTTTGGAGGCAATACGATGAGTGAAAAGTTGATCGATGGCGTTGCAATCGGGAAAGAAATTAGAAGTGAGATTAAGAAAAATGTTTCAGCACTTATAGAAAAAGGATGCACACCAGGATTAGCCGTTATTTTAGTAGGTGATAATCCTGCATCTCGTACATACGTTAAAAACAAGCAAAAATCTTCAGCAGAAGTTGGGATTAAATCAGAACTAATAGAACTTCCTATGACAGTCAGCCAACAAACATTACTCGACCACATCATTCAATTAAATAACGATACATCAATTCACGGCATACTCGTCCAGTTACCTTTACCTAAACAAATTGATGAAAATATAATTATTCAATCAATAGACCCAGAAAAAGACGTGGATGGTTTCCACCCAATAAATGTTGGAAAAATGATTATCGGTCAAGATTCATTTTTATCTTGTACACCATATGGCATTATCAAATTATTGGAACGGACAGGCACAGAAATGTCTGGTAAACACGCCGTCATTGTAGGACGAAGTAATATCGTCGGTAAACCAATGGGCCAACTATTGCTTCAACGGGATGCTACCGTTACTTATTGTCACTCTAAAACAAAAAACCTTTCTACTTTAACAAAACAAGCCGATATTTTAATAGTAGCGATAGGTCGTGCGAATTATATAACGGATGAGCATGTGAAAGAGGGTGCTGTCGTTATTGATGTAGGCATGAATCGAGATGCAAACGGTAAACTATGTGGTGATGTAGATTTTAGTAAAGCAATCGAAAAAGCTTCTGCCATTACTCCTGTTCCAGGTGGTGTCGGTCCTATGACCATTACTATGCTTCTTAAAAATACACTGCACAGTGCGAAGAAATACTACGCACAAGGAAGTTGTAAATGAAAGAAAATATGATATGCAGACGCTGTTTTTCTTACGAAAGACAGCGTCTCTATACGTCTTGAATGAGGAGGTAATAGAGTGACGTCTAATCCATACTTAACTGTACAAGCATTAACTAAGTATGTTAAACGTAAATTTGATGCTGACCCACATTTACGAAATGTCTATGTTAAAGGTGAGTTATCCAATGTCAAAAGCCATCCGAGTGGACATATTTACTTCACTTTAAAAGATGATAAAAGTAGAATTCAATCTGCTATGTTTCGTTCAAACGCATCTACTTTAAAGTTCAAGCCCGAAAATGGCATGAATGTTCTAATTACAGGTGATGTGAGTGTTTATGAAAGTAGCGGAAACTACCAATTATATGCACAAACGATGGAACCCGATGGTGTCGGTGCTCTATATCTTGCTTTTGAACAATTAAAAAGAACTCTTGGTAATGAAGGATTATTCGACACTCGTTGGAAAAAAGAACTCCCAATTTATCCAAACACAGTAGGTGTGATTACTGCTCAGTCTGGTGCAGCTATACAAGATATTTGTACGACAATTAATAGAAGATATCCTTTAGCCAAAATCATTTTGTTCCCTGCTGTAGTTCAAGGAGCGCAAGCGGCCCCTTCTATCATAAGAGCAGTTGAGCAAGCTCAAATGCATCGTGAAATTGATGTGTTAATTGTAGGACGTGGGGGTGGTTCAATTGAGGACTTATGGGCCTTCAATGAAGAGTCAGTTGCCAGGGCAATATTTTCTTGCACCATTCCAACAATTAGTGCAGTTGGTCATGAAACAGATACAACAATCGCTGATTTTGTAGCAGATAGACGAGCACCTACTCCAACAGCTGCAGCTGAAATCGCAGTGCCAGCACGCACTGAAATAATAAATACATTAGTAGAGCGTAAACGATCTTTACACGCATCTTTTTCAAATAAAATTAATCAAGAAACGAAACGCCTTTTATCTTTACAAAGCGCATATCCGCTACAATATCCAGATAGACTTTACAGACCATTTACTGAGAAACTAATTGCGTTAGATGACCGACTTCAACGCAATCGTTTTGAAATAACAAAAACGCGTTCAGTGGAACTACATCGACTCAAAACATTACTAACGTCTTATTCGCCAAATCGTAAAACACAAGACGCAACAAGAACAACGCTTATGCTTACTGAAAGATTGACAAGAGCAAGCCAACAAACAATCCAACTGAAGAACAGCCAATTTCAAGCATCTCTTAGAATGTTAAAAGCTTTAAATCCATTAAATATTATGGAAAGAGGTTACTCAATTATTTATCGAGATGGTGTTGTTGCGAATACAACCGATGCTCTTGAAGTGAACACAGATGTTAAAATACATCTTCAAGATGGAATTGTTCAAGCGACTGTCAAAGAAATCACAAAAATAGACAGGGAGGAATCTTAATTGAAAAAAGATACAATACGCTTTGAAGAAGCAATGGTAGAGTTAGAAGAAGTTGTTCGGAAACTTGAAACGGGCGACGTTCCTCTTGAAGACGCTATCACTTTATATAAAAAAGGGATGGAATTGTCTTCACACTGTCATAGTAGGTTACAAGATGCGGAACAACAACTCATATCAATCATTGACAAAGACGGTACAGAAATACCGTTTGACTTAACAAAAGGACAAGAAACAGATGAATAATACGCTCGATGAATTCATAAAGAAAAACACAGCGTTAATCGATCAGCAACTAGATGAACTGCTTTCAAAAGCGCAAATAGCCAATACACTCCAAGAATCTATGATCTATTCAGTGAAAGCTGGTGGCAAGAGAATTCGACCTCTATTAGTTCTAGCGACATTAGAAGATCTTGGTGTGAATTCAACAGATGGACTTGCAGTGGCGTGTTCAATCGAGTTAATTCATACATATTCATTAATACATGATGATCTTCCAAGTATGGATGATGATGATTATAGACGCGGAAAGTTAACGAATCATAAAGTGTATGGTGAAGCAGCAGCTGTTCTTGCAGGCGATGCATTACAAGCACTTGCTTTTGAAAACTTAACGAATTTATCAAGTACCTCGGCAGAAAGTTCACTCAAGCTAATCAATAAATTATCAAAAGCTTCAGGGGCCAACGGTATGGTAGGTGGCCAAATTCTTGATATTGAAGGTGAGTCCAAATCTTTATCTCTTGACGATTTGGAAATAGTTCATTTAAATAAAACAGGCGCTTTACTTTCTTACTGTGTAGAAGCGGGCGCTATTTTAGCGGGCTTAAGTGAGAATCTAACAAAACAACTAGAAAAATACGCTTCAAATATAGGTTTAGCTTTTCAAATTAAAGATGACATCCTTGATATTACGTCTACAACAGAGCAACTTGGCAAGACTGTTGGGAGTGACGCGACAAGTCATAAATCTACATACCCATCATTACTTGGTGTAGACGGTGCTATAGAGCGTCTGTCAACGCATCACCGATTAGCGATTGAAGCGCTGCAACCATTTAACAAAGAACCCATATTACTAAAACTTTTTGCGGATTATATTGTTAACAGAACCACATAATTAGAACGTTTAGGTTGTACTCCAAATACTTCTTGTTATAATTAGTAAAACGCTATATGAACGGTAGCAATCATTTTATGAAGGTGTGTGATAGTGATGGATCTAACCGAAATAACTAATCCATCTTTTATTAAAAAACTCGATCATGAACAAATGATTGAACTTGCGGAAGAAATCCGTAGTTTTTTAATTGAGAAATTATCGATTACTGGCGGACATATAGGACCTAACCTAGGTGTAGTAGAGTTAACAATCGCTCTACATCGTTTTTTTGATAGCCCGACAGACAAAATTATATGGGATGTAGGCCATCAAGCTTACGTTCATAAAATATTAACAGGACGTGCAAAAGAATTTGATACACTAAGACAATTCAAAGGGCTTTGTGGCTTTCCAAAGAGAAATGAAAGTGACCATGATGTTTGGGAAACTGGGCATAGTTCCACTTCATTATCCGCAGCAATGGGAATGGCTGTTGCGCGCGATGTAAAAGGTGATTCTAATTTTGTAATACCAGTCATTGGAGATGGCGCCTTAACAGGTGGAATGGCGTTAGAAGCACTAAATCATATCGGTCATAAAAAAACGAATATGATAGTTATATTAAATGATAATGAAATGTCGATAGCACCCAACGTAGGAGCACTTCACACCATTTTAGGTAAACTTAGAACTGCTGGTAAATATAATTCTGCAAAAGACGAATTGGAATTTATTTTAAAAAAGATTCCAGCAGTTGGCGGGAAAGTTGCAGCTGCTGCAGAAAGAGTAAAGGATAGTTTGAAATACCTCCTCGTTTCCGGTATTTTCTTTGAAGAATTAGGTTTTACTTATTTAGGACCAGTAGATGGCCATGATTTTAATGAGTTGGAACGCCAACTCCAATATGCAAAAAAAGTAGAAGGACCTGTATTGTTACACGTTTTGACTAAAAAGGGGAAAGGCTACAGACCAGCAGAAGATGATAGAATTGGTACTTGGCATGGAACTGGACCTTATAAAATTGAAACGGGTGATTTCGTAAAATCGTCTTCTTCAGCACCTTCGTGGAGCGGACTTATTGCAAATACTGTTACGAAATTAGCACGTACCGATCGTCGAATTGTTACAATTACACCCGCAATGCCAGTAGGTTCTAAACTAGAAGGCTTTGCTTCTGAATTTCCAGATCGGTTCTTTGATGTGGGAATTGCTGAACAACATGCGACTACGATGGCTGCGGGATTAGCAACGCAAGATATGAAACCATTTTTAGCAATTTACTCGACATTTTTACAAAGGGCATACGATCAAATGCTCCATGACGTGGCTAGACAAAATCTAAATGTTGTAATTGGTATAGACCGTTCTGGCCTCGTTGGTGCAGACGGAGAAACACATCAAGGCGTATTTGATATTGCTTTTTTACGTCATATGCCAAATCTTGTTATCATGATGCCTAAAGACGAAAATGAAGGGCAACATATGGTTAAAACTGCTTTTGAGTATAATGATGGTCCTATTGCATTAAGATATCCTCGCGGAAACGGATACGGCGTTGAAATGGATTCTGAATTGAAATCTATCCCTATTGGTTCTTGGGAAGTTTTAAGAGAAGGTACTGATGCAGCAATCTTAACGTTTGGTACTACAATTCCTATGGCTTTAGAAGCAGCAGAAATGTTATCAACTAAAGGTTTATGTATAAAAGTCATTAATGCTCGATTTATAAAACCTTTAGACAATGCAATGATTCTAGATTTAGTATCAAAACAAATTCCGATTATGACAGTTGAAGAAGCTGTATTGGCAGGCGGATTTGGAAGTGCTGTTTTAGAATTTATAAACGATGGTTGTAAAGTTGATCATCCAGTCGAAAGAGTAGGTATTCCTGATCAATTCATTGAACACGGTAGTGTTGATATGTTACTCGAAGAAATAGGGATGACATCACAAAACATCGCTCTAAAAATGAGTGCTTTTGTAAACACGGTTAAATCTCGTGAGGAAACGATATGAACAATAAAATGCCAAAAGAACGAGTGGATGTACTCTTAGTTGAACGTGGGTTATTTGAAACGAGAGAACAAGCGAAGCGCTCAATTATGGCAGGAATTATTTATACAGCCGAAACAAGATTAGATAAACCTGGCGAGAAAATCTTTTCTGATGCCCCATTAACAGTAAAGGGGCCAACACTTAAATATGTTAGTCGTGGTGGTTTAAAGCTAGAAAAAGCTTTAGAAACATTTGATGTGGACGTATCAAATAAAATCGTATTAGATATCGGTTCATCAACAGGTGGATTTACAGATTGCGCACTTCAAAATGGCGCCAAACATTGCTACGCCTTAGATGTCGGTTATAACCAATTAGCGTGGAAAATTAGACAGGATGCGCGTGTTACAGTAATGGAACGGACCAATTTTCGTCATTCTACACCTGAAATGTTTACTAATGGGACTCCTGAATTTGCGACGATAGACGTTTCTTTTATATCGCTATCACTCATTTTACCTGCTTTAAAACGAATTCTTAAAGAGGATGGCAATGTTATCGCACTTATAAAACCTCAATTTGAAGCTGGTAAAGGTAAAGTTGGAAAAAAGGGGATTGTTAGAGAACGCTCTACACATTTCGAAGTGTTAACAAGGATTTCGGCTATGGCAGTAACTGAAGGTTTTAGTCTAAAAGGAATATCCTTTTCACCAGTTACTGGTGGTGAGGGGAATATAGAATTCCTTTTTCATCTAAAATCGGAAGCCATACCAACTACGGAGTTCGAAATGAAAGATTTCGACGATATAATTGATTTAAGCTATGCGAACTTACTTTAACGCGCAAGAAATTGCGCGCTTTTGTTGTTGATTAAAATAAACGATGGTAAAGTTAAAAATAAAGAACTGTTATTTACAGTATTGGAGTGAACAGGATGAAAAAGGGCCATAGACACGTACTCATTCGTGATATTATTTCAAATCGAGAAATTGAAACACAAGATCAACTGGTAGATGCATTGAAACTAGCAGGTTACGTCATAACGCAAGCAACCATTTCTAGAGATATTAAAGAAATGCATTTAATGAAAACACCGTTACAGGACGGTCGTTATAAATATAGTTTACCGCAAGTTCAAAAATACAATACACAAGAAAAATTGAATCGAATGTTAACAGATGCTTTCGTGAGTATTGATGGTGCTGGTTATTTTTTAGTGTTAAAAACATTACCAGGAAATGCTCATGCCGTTGGTTCTTTACTTGATCACCTCGGTTGGGAAGATATATTGGGGACAATTTGTGGAGACGATACATGCTTAATTATTTGCAGAGAAGAATCATTGACGGTTACTGTTAAAGATAGACTACTCGCTATGCTTTGAGAGAGGTGCATTGATATGTTAAATGAAATTTCCATCAAAAACTTCGCAATCATTGAAAATCTAGAAATAACTTTTGAAGAAGGACTTACTGTTTTGACAGGTGAAACAGGTGCCGGTAAATCAATCATTATTGATGCAGTCCAATTACTAGCAGGTGGTAGAGGTTCACAAGAGTATATTCGTCATGGAGAATCCAAAGCGGAATTACAAGGTCTTTTTCGAATTGATAATGAACGTCACTCAGTTATCGAAAAACTCGCTGAAATAGGAATTGAAGTAGATGAAAATGTCATAATATTACGAAGAGATATCAATGCAAACGGAAAAAATGTTTGTAGAATAAACGGCAAACTAGTAACAATTGCGATACTAAGAGAAATCGGATCCCAACTAATAGATATCCACGGTCAACATGAAAATCAAGAATTAATGCAAGAAAAAAGACATGTTTTTATGTTGGACCAGTTTGCAAATGACCAGTTAAAAAATGCTCATTCTAACTATAGTGAACTCTATGAGCAATATCGCAAGTTAAAAAGAAAATTAGAAACGGCAAACGAAAATGATCAGCAAGTTGCTCAACGTATTGACTTGTATTCTTTTCAAATAAAAGAAATCGATGAAGCATGTCTAGAAATCGGGGAAGAACAAGCACTCGAAGAAGAACAACTATTATTGCAAAATTTCCATAGGCTATATGAAAGTTTACATACCGCTTATGAAGCAATTAGTAGTGAAAATCATGCTTTAGACTGGGTAGGATCTGCTATGACAGAATTGGAAGATGCCTCTTCTGTCGATGAAAACTTAAAAGTTCATTCTGATACAGTAGCTGCCAGTTTCTATTCTTTACAAGATACAGCTCATGATCTTAAAAGCACGCTTGATGGAATGGAATTTAACCCTAGTCGTTTAGAATTTGTCGAAAGTAGATTAGCTTTACATGTAACACTAAAACGAAAATATGGAAAGTCTATCGAAGATATATTAATATATCGTGACGAAATAGCCGAAAAACTAGAAGACTTAGTATCACGTGATGAGAGAGTAGATGCAGAAAAAGAAAGATTAAACCATCTTATTAAAGATTTAAAAGTAGAAGCGGATGAACTAACATTTATACGTCAAAAAGCAGCTTTAATATTAGAGAACGCTATAATGGAACAGCTCCAACAACTCCATATGGAAAAGGCTTCATTTAAAGTAGAAATTAAACAAAGAACAGATGAATCTTTTGATAGTAACGGTTTAAATGATATCACTTTTTTAATCTCGGCAAATATTGGAGAACCATTAAAACCGTTAGTTAAAGTAGCTTCGGGCGGTGAACTTTCACGAATTATGCTCGCTTTAAAAACAATTTTTTCTAAACACCAAGGCGTAACTTCGTTAATATTTGATGAAGTTGATACAGGTGTCAGCGGACGCGTTGCACAAGCGATTGCGGACAAAATAGCTGTAATTGCCACACACTCCCAAGTTCTTTGTATTTCACATTTACCGCAAGTTGCAGCTATGGCAGACCATCATTACTTAATCGCTAAAGATGTTCAAGCTAATCGAACAATTACTTCCATTCATGACGTTAAGCAAAAGGATCGAGCGAGAGAACTATCAAGAATGCTTTCAGGAGCTGAAATCACTCCTCTAACTTTAGAACATGCAGAAGAATTACTGAATCTCGGTAAAGAACGAAAAAAACTTTTCAGAGAACAAGATGCGCACATTATATAATGTGCGTTTTTTTGTACTTGGAAATAAAAAGTAAGCGGATTGCTTATTTTAACCTGTCATAACAATTGCGCGAACGGACATACCAAAGGTATCTTTCGTAAGGAGGTGAAGTATGGGATGGAGTAGGCAACTCAAAATAACTGTCACAATTGCTCTCTTGCTGGTGTTCATGCCTTTTGCACAGTTAACAGCGATGGCTAATTCTAAGACACTAATCCCCATGGGACAATCCATTGGAATTCATATGGATTTGACAGGCATTTTCATCACTAACGATGTCTCGATTGGAGATGACAAGTGGTTAATGGCCGGAGATTTAATTGAACAAGTCGACAGTAAAGAAATAAAAACGTTAGCAGATTTAGAAAAAATACTTTCATTAACACAAGAAAAAACGCATCACGATTTGGACGTTATTCGAAATGGTAATGAAAGTAATTTAAGCGTGGATAAAGAATCCATAAAACGTCTCATTCCATTCCTAAAGGACCGAACTGAAGGAACAGGTACATTAACGTATGTTGATCCACATAAAAAAACTTACGGTGCTTTAGGACATCAAATTATCGATAGTGCATTAAAATCACCACCATCTTTTAATAAGGGTGCCATTTTTTTGTCGGAAATAAATCAAATCAAAAAAAGTGTTCCTGGTGTGCCAGGCTATAAGATTTCTTCCATTGTTGATGACGAAGATTTTCTAGGAACAATAAAAACTAATGGGATCTACGGTATTTTCGGAACTTGGAATAACACTTATACAGAAGTGTTGGCTAAACCGTTAGAAATTATGCAATCAACTGAAGTAGTTGCGGGTGATGCCCAAATCTATACAACGGTAAAAGGAAAAAAAGTAGAAAAATTCGATATTCAAATTTCCGAAGTTGACAATGAACAGTTTCAATTCGTCTTAACTGATCCAAAATTGCTTGAGTTTACTGGCGGAATTCTGCAAGGTATGAGTGGGAGTCCTGTCATTCAAAACGGCAAGTTTGCAGGGGCGGTTACACATATGTTTGTCGACGATCCCACAAAGGGTGCAGGATTATATTTACAAACGATGATACAAGGTGAAAAATAAAAATTGCGCCAATCCAATAAATGGGTTGGCGCAATTTTCTTGTAGTGTTAAACTTAAGGTATAATTCGACAATTAACCAAAAAGTAAATGAATTCGTCGAAACATGAAGAAAACATATGTCAAAAGATTCATTTTAGTCAGAAAAAAGAGGAATACCTTTTAATTTATCGAAATCTCCCTGTGGACTAGAATTTATAGTTCCGTTTCATTTCTAAAGAAAGCACACTTACATCATACGTACAGGAGAGGAATGTGAGAGAATGGATAAGCTGAAGTTGGCAATCGTTGACGACAATAAGGAACTTGTAAAAACAATGGTGACATACTTTGAAGGTCTTCCTGAAATTGAAATTATTTGGACAGCGCATAATGGTAAAGTATGTTTGTCACTATTAGAAGAAAGAAAACCAGATATTTTATTGCTTGATATTATTATGCCACATTTAGACGGAATTGCAGTAATGGAAACTTTGGGCGGAAGTAATGACTTTTCAAATATGCATATTATTATGTTAACTGCCTTTGGTCAAGAAGATGTAATGGCTCAAGCTGCCAGTCTAGGTGCTTCATATTTCATGCTTAAACCTTTTGAGTTTGATCGATTAGCCAATCAGATTTTCCAAGTTGCTGGTAAACGTAAAAACACAATTTCAAACAATATACAAAGCGAACAAATTCAAAAAGGGGCAGTAAGTCAAAAAATGTTAGATACGACCATTACAGGTATTATTAAAGAAATTGGTGTCCCTGCACATATAAAAGGATATGCATTTCTACGTGAAGCAATTCAAATGGTGTACACAGATGTTGATTTGCTTGGCTCCGTTACAAAAGTTCTGTATCCAGACATTGCAAAAAAGTATAATACGACACCATCACGTGTCGAACGTGCAATTCGGCATGCTATTGAAGTAGCTTGGAATCGCGGCAATTATGACGTCATCTCTAAAATGTTCGGTTATACGGTTCATCATCTGAAAAGTAAACCAACAAATTCTGAATTCATCGCAATGATCGCTGATAAGATCCGTTTGGAACACATGGCGAGTTAATAAAATTGGCAACGCTATCATACTAATATAATTAGTTGAAACTCTTAGCAAAACATTTGCTAGACTAATTGCCATACTCAATCTACTCTTTACTACACTGTGGATTTCGCGAGAAAAAGCGGTATCGTTGTATGGATTTAATTAAATTGTTTTTCCTTTCGCTGCTAAGTTGGTAATGCGCAATTGATGGAAAAACAATTTTCCGTTTGCCGTTTTTTCATCGTTTTCAGACAGTCTCGATAGCTGGGTGTTCAAAGATTTCGCGTATCCACTTAACGCTTGTTTGTACGTGCATTTCGGACAAATTTAAAGATGATCCATAAGAATTACTTCAATGAAAATTTGTTATCTATTTTCGATTGTAACAATTCTTAACTATGCTAAATCCCACATATCTTTGATAAATACGAAAGCATCTGTATATCTCGCTTTGTTGTTTAGTTGTACTCTCAACTCTAGCGATTACAGATGTTTTTTTGTACTATTTTTTTAGTTAAGAACAGATTTTGATGTAGACCTTAAATAGTCCAATGAAGAACATTTCATTGGACTATTTTTCAATTAGATACGTTCTAGTTAACTATTTCAAAATAATAAAGTTAAAAGTTCTACAAATTGAATGCTTTTATTTGAAGAAATAGGATATAATGAACTAACAAAGTATTAAAATCTAAAAACTTAATAAGTCTTCATAACTACGTGAGTAGAAATATCTATCAGAAAAGTCCTAGCTTACTACAAATCCAATCAGTTATACTTTTCAAATTATTTGTATTGATACAAACTCCTTAATTTGTTAGCGTATTATATAATAAAAGAAAAAAGGTGAATGAGTATGTTAGTTCAAAATGAATTTTTTGATTTATTAGTACAAGAGGAAAAGGTTCTTATTCGTACAAAGAAAATTGGTTATCCATTAAAATCGTTCGATAAGATAACGAGAGAATACCCTAGAATTAAAATCCAGTCATTCCCCGCACTAAGGAAAGCGCTTACGGAACCAGGTGCTGAAGCAAGTATCGCTAGATGGCTACCCATTGTAGAAATTGCTGTATCAGCAGATAAAATGTCCGCTCAATATATTATAAACGAAACGCAATCTGAGATAACTGACAATAAACAAAAGTTTATCCAATTAATAAATGAAGCGCTTGATGAAAAAGCTATAATACATGGTAGAACAAATTTAGAAGAGGCAATTCTAGCTTCTTCGGTGCCAGGTGATGCCGCAATAGCTACAAAGCCACAAGTTGGAGCAGATGCAATCATCAAGTATATTGAAATTCCAGAAAAAAAACCGGTCATCCGCGAAGATGGTTCTGCTGACTATTATGAAATGAATTTTGTTACAGCCGTAAACGAGGGAGAATGGTTAGGAGAAAAAATCCCGGCGCAAGATGGTGTAGAAGGTATCGATGTATTCGGTAATTCAATTGCTGCAGAAAAAGGTTTGGACAGAACATTAGAATATGATAAAAAAGCCATTTCCGAAGTTTTTGAAAACGGGAAAATTGTCTTAAGAGCACAATTCGGTGGTGCATTACAACAAACAAACGGTGTTCTCAGTATTGGAAAGCAACTAGTCGTTACGGGTGATGTAGGACCCGAAACTGGTTCGATTACGTTTGATGGTTCAGTCCTTGTAATGGGTACTGTATTAGCTGGCTTCTCTATAAATGCGACAGGAGATATATCTATAGAGGGTAATGAAGGTGTAACAAACTCAAGAGTCATCCAATCCTCCGAAGGTGATGTCTATATAAAAGGTGGAATCTTTGGTGGTGGCGAATCAGTAATTGAAGCGTATGGAAACATCTATATCAAACATGCGAATAACTGCAAATTATATGCTAAAGAAGTTCATGCTGGTCTTTATATTTTAGGTTCAGATGTAATTGCGGAACACGTCATCCTCGATAAAAGCAGGGGCAAAATTATCGGTGGTCATATTGAAGCACAGTTTACAATCGAATGTGCAATTGCTGGCAATACACATGAGAGAACAACTACTTTACAAGCAAAAGGAATTGATAAAGACCGCTTACTTAGTGAGATACAAGCAATGGCAAAAGATTTGAAAGAGCGTCAAGAAGTAATTACAAAATTAGAAACACATGTTAAACAATTTACTCAAACAGGTGGACCTACTAATTCCCAACAAAAAATGGCACTTCTAAAAATGAAAACTACTATCGACACAAATCGTAAGGAAATTTTGGAATTAGATGAAGAAATCCAACTAGACCTTAAAAAGTTAAAAACAACTGTACCTACAAAGATTGAGGTCACTAGAGAAGCTCATGCAGGCACCATAATACAAATTGGATCCAAGTCGTCAACACTACACAAAGCTACGAAAGGTACATTTGCTGTAGTGGATGGGGTACTCAATGTATAAGCCATTAGTATTTGCACATCGTGGCGCTTCCAGCATTCGTTTTGAAAATACAATGGCTGCATTCCGTGTAGCTAAAGAATTGGGAGCGGACGGCATTGAGTTAGATGTTCAATTGACAGAAGACAATATTCCTATTGTAATTCATGATCTTGAGCTTTCAAGACTTGCTGGTGTACGTAAATCTGTTACGACATTAACCTATAAGGAAATCGAACGAATTCGAGTGGGGACTAAATTCAAAAGACTCTTTCGAGGTAATCGTATACCTACGTTACTTGATGCTGTTTTGTTTTGTCAGAGTAACAACCTTGCTCTTAATGTCGAACTTAAGGAAAGCGTAATTGAAAGTCCAGATACAATAAAAGATATGCTTGCACTATTATCAGTCATTAATGAGGTCCATATTTCTACATTTCACTATGAATTGTTAGAAATTGTAAAGACATACGATTCTCAAATGGAAACAGCATTACTCATACGAAAAAATAGTGATCATTGGAGTCATCTTAGTTCCCTACATGCTGCGGACTGTTTTCATATCCATAAACGATTAATGAAAGAACCTTATATTAAACAATTGATTGATACAAAAAAGAACATTCGAGTCTATGGTGTAACCGGTAACGAAAGTTATATTGTTACACCACCTCATTACGTAAAAGGTTGGATTACAGACTATCCAGATCGCTTTTAAGAAAAAAGACCACAACACTGCAAAAAAACAGTTGTGGTCTTTTTCTATCTTTATTTTTTTCATAAAACATTTGTTATTTAAACTTCGTTTGAACTCTACCTTTTCGACGATCTCTACGCAAAAGAAATCCTGCAAAAAAGCCAAGACCTAGTGCAAAAAGAAGAAAACCAATAATAAATTGTAGCCATATGAAAGGGAATGGATTGAATAGAACACCAAATAATGAATCTCTCATTAACTTTATACCACCTGCCGCAGCAAATCCAGGTATTAGTAAAACAATAAATGCCGCAAGACGAGCCATGCTCAACAACTCCTAACTATATATTTAATTCTATCTATTGGACAGTTATTGTCAAGAAGTTAGGAATCATGTATGCTATTATTGTAATTGCAAATGTTTGCATGAATTTAAAGAAAGGGAATGAATATCTTTGCAAAATGTTCTAATTGTTGGAGCAGGAACTGGTGGTACGATAATGCTGGACCTTCTGAAAAATTTACACTCTATGAATGTTGTTGCCATTATCGATACAAATGATCAAGCCCCTGGCATTTTACGAGCGCAAATAGAAGGCATTCCACACGGAGGGGATTGGAAAAAGTATCTTTCTGGTGACTTACAAATTATATTTGATGTGACAGATGATCCAGCAGTATTTTTAGAAATACAAAAGAGTATTTCTTCACAAACTGTACTCATTCCAGGTACTGTTGCAAACTTACTAGTTAAACTAATTGAAGAAAACCTAACGTATACGAAACAATTGCATACTGAAATGTACAAACAGCGAATAATCTTTGATTCTGTTGAAGAAGGCATGATTGGCAGTGACAGTGAGGGGATTGTTAATTTTTTCAATAAAAGCGCTTCTAAAATGACAGGCATATCGATTGAAGATGCTTTAGGGAAACCAATACGTCAAGTGATTCCTACATCGGAATTACCAAACGTTTTCCGTACAGGTAATACTGAATCTAATAGAGAATTACGACTTAGCAACGGTTTGAAAATTGTTACTTCAAGATTTCCTTTATTAAATTCGGATGGCGATCGCATAGGTGCTTTTGCAGTTTTTAAAGATATTAGTGAAGTACTTTCGCTCGCTGAGGAAATTACAGATTTAAATAAAGTAAAAACAATGTTAGAAGCAATCATTCAATCGAGTGATGATGCGATTTCAGTAGTGGATGACAAGGGATACGGAATAATGGTCAACCCTGCTTATACAAGAATAACCGGACTCTCTAAGGATGAAGTCATCGGTAAACCAGCGACTGCTGATATTAACCATGGAGATAGCATCCATATGAAAGTTTTAGAAACACAAAAACCTTTACGTGGTGTCAATTTACGCATTGGAGAAAACAATCGAGAAGTAATTGTAAACGTAGCGCCGATTATTGTGAACAATCAAATCAAGGGCAGTGTCGGTGTTATTCACGATGTGACTGAAATCCGAGGTTTGATGAAAGAACTTGACCACGCACGAACAATTATTCGAAAGCTTGAATCAACGTTTACGTTCGATGATATTTTCGGCGGTTCACAAGATATATCGATCTCAATTGAACAGGCAAAACTTGCAGCTAAATCAGATGTTCCTGTTTTACTTCGAGGTGAAGTGGGAACAGGGAAAGAGCTCTTTGCACACGCCATACATAATGGCAGCGCAAGAAAAGAACATAGAATTCTTCGTTTTAACTGCTCAACGGTTGATTCTGATAAAATAGAAGATGAACTATTTAGCGACATAGTTAATGACTTACAAAAACAAGGTCATGCATCATCAAAAGGAATAATTGGGTCTGCACACAATGGAACAGTATTCTTCGATGAAGTTGCAGATTTGCCGATTTTAATGCAAAGAAAATTGCTAGCATACTTACAAAAGCAAACAGGAGATTCACATAAAGAATCTGATCCTAAAGAAATATCAGTACGCGTTATCGCTGCAACATCAAAAAACTTAGAAAAAGCTATGCTAGATGGACAATTTGATGAGGAACTATACTATTTATTAAATCGTATGGCAATTCATATCGCACCTTTACGTTCAAGAAAAAAAGATATTCCCTTGATAATAAATCATTTACTCGTTAAACTAAATCAAGAATTAGGCATGAATATTAAAACAATCTCAAAAGATGCTCTAGAGAAACTCAAGCACTACGATTGGCCAGGTAATAGTCGCGAGCTCGAAAACGTTCTTAGTCGAACTATGATTTATATGGAATCAGGGGAAATGGAAATACAACTTAAAGATGTAGTGAAATCATTATCCTCTCGCGAAAATAATTTAGTTCAACAACTTTTACCTGCAAAGAGTTCATTAACATCCATAATGGATGATTATGAAAAAACAATACTTGAAACTGCCATTCGTGAAAATGGCGGAAATAAATCATTAACCGCAAACCGCTTAGGCATTTCACTTAGATCACTTTATTACAAATTAGAAAAGTTTAATCTTATATAGGTACTGAATAGGGGTTGAATACTATTGATAACACTTCAAGATTTAGTAGTTAAAGCGAGTCAAAGAAAAGGTATGATTGTTGCAGTTGCAGCAGCAGCAGACATTGAAGTTTTAAGTGCTGTTAATAGTGCAATTGAAAAAGAGTTGGCGTCATTCTTACTGTTTGATGATGAATTACACTTGCAAAATCTATTAGTAAATCATTTTCCTGAATTATTGAATAGTGGAAAACTTAGTATTGTCCACACAAAGGATACCGCGCAAGCTGCTTCATTAGCCGTGAAAGCGGTTTCAAACTCGGATGCAAACGTATTAATGAAAGGTAATATTGCAACTGCAACTATACTAAGAGCTGCATTAAATTCGGACTATGGTTTGAGAACGGGCAGCGTATTATCACATGTCGCAGCATTTGAAGTTCCAAATTATGAACGCCTACTATTTGTCACGGATGCTGCGATGAATATCGCACCCGACTTGATGACGAAAGCCCAAATTATACGTAATTCAGTGACCGTCGCCAATGCGTGTGGTATTGAAGAACCAATTGTCGCACCACTTGCAGCAATTGAAACAGTCAATCCTGCAATGGAACCTACAACAGACGCTGCTTCCCTTGTCGCCATGAATAATCGGGGACAGATAACGGGCTGTATCATTGATGGTCCGTTAGCACTTGATAATGCCATCTCAGTTAATGCTGCAAAACAAAAAGGAATTACTACAAAAACAGCTGGACAGGCCGATGTTTTAATGGTCCCTAATATAGAAGCAGGAAACATCCTGTACAAGTCTCTCATGTATTTCGCCAATGCGAAAGTTGGTGCAATCATCCAAGGTGCAGCTGCACCCATCGTCTTAACTTCAAGAGCAGATAGTGCAGAAAGTAAGTTATATTCATTAGCAATAGGTATTCTTACAGTAAAATAATAGATTTTAAACTCGAGGAGGAGCTACACAATGAAAATTTTCAACTATATGGAAAGCCACGATTACGAACAACTTGTTATTTGCCAGGATAAAACATCAGGCTTAAAAGCGATAATTGCAATTCATGATACGACTCTTGGACCAGCACTTGGTGGAACACGTATGTGGACGTATGCAAGTGAAGAGGAGGCAATTGAAGATGCATTACGTCTCGCGAAAGGTATGACATATAAGAATGCTGCAGCAGGATTAAATTTAGGTGGCGGTAAAACAGTCATTATTGGAGATCCTAAAAAAGATAAAAACGATGAAATGTTCCGTGCTTTCGGACGTTATATCGAAGGATTAAATGGTCGTTATATTACAGCTGAAGACGTTGGTACGACTGAAGCTGATATGGACTTAATACACCTTGAAACGGATTATGTAACAGGTACATCAGCTGGATCAGGTTCTTCTGGGAATCCATCACCTGTAACTGCTTATGGCGTCTATAAAGGTATGAAAGCTGCTGCAAAAGAAGCATTCGGTAACGATTCACTTGCAGGGAAAGTAGTTGCAGTACAAGGTGTTGGAAATGTTGCATATGCAATGTGTGAGTACTTACACAAAGAAGGTGCAAAATTAATCGTTACTGATATTAATCAGGATGCTGTTAAACGAGCTGTCGATGCATTTGGCGCTACTGCAGTTGGCATTAATGAAATCTACTCTCAAGATGCGGACATCTTTGCACCATGTGCATTAGGTGCTGTTATTAACGACGAAACGATTCCACAATTAAAAGTAAAAGTAATCGCTGGCTCTGCTAATAACCAACTTAAAAATGCTGAACACGGTGACAAAATTCATGAATTAGGCATTGCATATGCTCCAGATTACGTCATCAATTCCGGCGGTGTCATCAATGTTGCTGACGAATTAGTAGGCTATAACGCTGAACGAGCTATGAAACGTGTAGGCGGTATTTATGAAACAATTGAAAAAATCTTCGAAATCTCAAAACGTGACCAGATTCCAACTTATGTTGCTGCCGACCGTTTAGCAGAAGAACGTATCGCACGCGTTGCAAAATCACGCAGTCAGTTCCTTCAAAATGAAAAAAGTGTTCTTTCAAAAAGATAATTAGTAAAGATAGAATAGGTATAGGATGATAAAGACGGTCTGAATATCGGCCGGGGAGTATCATTTTATACCTCTATTCTAACTACACATCACAAATAAAATCCTTAATTATTAATGAAATAATATTTTTCAATGGAATTAGAAAGGGGGCCGTATTGTGAAGGACCACCTTTACCGGGTGTTAGTCATTAATCCGGGTTCAACCTCTACAAAAATCGGTGTTTATGAAAATGATAAGTTAGAAATGGAAGAAACGATTAGACATTCAGCGGAAAAATTAGCTAAATATTCTACCATAATTGACCAATATGAAGCACGCAAAGATGCAATACTAAATGCGCTTTCGAATGCAGGCATTAAAATTCAAGACATGAGCGCCGTTTGTGGACGCGGTGGACTCCTTCGTCCAATAAAAGGTGGAACGTATGAAGTTAATTCTATGATGTTAGAAGACTTGAAAAAAGGTTATTCAGGTCAACACGCTTCAAATCTAGGTGGAATACTAGCACACCAAATTGCAGCAGAAACCAATTTACCTGCGTATATAGTAGATCCTGTAGTTGTAGATGAATTAGCAGATATTGCACGTATATCAGGATTTTCGGATATCGACCGCAAATCTATCTTTCATGCACTCAATCAAAAAGCTGTCGCAAGACGTTACGCCAAACAAATGAATGGCAAATATGAAGATTTCAGACTAATTGTCACGCATATGGGTGGTGGTATTACTGTCGGTGTTCATGAATACGGTAAAGTAATTGATGTTAATAATGGATTACATGGCGATGGTCCATTCAGTCCCGAACGAGCGGGAACTGTACCAGCAGGGGATTTAGTTGAACTTTGCTATTCTGGACATTACTATCGAGACGAAATAATGAAAAAGCTCGTTGGACAAGGTGGCCTGGTTGGGTATTTAGGAACAAATGATGCAGTTGAAGTAGAAAAACGAATAGCAAGCGGAGATACAGAAGCTAAAGAAGTTTATGATGCCATGGCTTATCAAGTTGCCAAAGAAATTGGTAGTGCGGCTGCAGTCTTAACGGGCAAAGTCGATGCAATCATTTTAACGGGTGGCTTAGCATACGGTAAAGAGTTTGTCACTGAGATTTCAAATCGTATTAATTGGATTGCAGATGTTGTTGTATATCCTGGTGAAGATGAGTTACAAGCCCTTGCTGAAGGCGCAATCCGTGTTTTAAATGGTGAAGAATCAGCCAAAATGTATCCGTCTTAACGGACCAACATAAAGGAGGCCAATCGAAATGGCACGAGAATATGATGTTGTTATTTTAGGTGGGGGAACCGGTGGTTATGTTGCTGCAATTCGAGCTGCTCAACTCGGGCTTAAAACTGCGTTAGTAGAAAAAGGGAACCTTGGAGGTACTTGTTTACATAATGGTTGTATTCCAAGTAAAGCACTGTTAAAAAGTGCTGAAATTTATGATACAACAAAAAATAAAACAATTGAATTCGGTGTTGACGCTAAAGAAGTTTCTTTAGATTTCAGTCGAGTACAAGCACGTAAAGATAACATTGTTAACCAATTACACAATGGTGTAACGGCCCTTATGAAAAAAGGGAAAATTGATATTTTCGAAGGTTTAGGCAGAATGCTAGGGCCATCAATATTCTCTCCGATGCCGGGCACAATATCAGTTGAAATGAATAACGGCGAGGAAAATGAAATGCTTATTTTAAAAAACCTCATTATTGCAACTGGTTCTAGACCTCGCTCATTACCAGGCTTGAAAATCGATGAACAGCAAATTCTATCATCAGATGGTGCGTTAGCGATGAAGGATTTACCGAAATCCATCATCATCGTTGGCGGTGGGGTAATTGGTATCGAATGGGCTTCGATGCTAAACGATTTTGGCGTAGAGGTTACAGTAGTCGAATACGCAGATCATATTATTCCTACCGAAGATGAAGATATCTCTAAAGAAATGAGAAAATTATTAACTAAAAAGGGAATTACATTTGTCACAAGTGCAAAAGTTCTACCGGAGTCCCTTGAGAAAACGGACTCCTCAGTAACTATTTCAGCTGAAGTGAATGGTGAAACGAAACACTTTACTGCCGAGAAAATGCTCGTATCTGTTGGACGTCAAGCTAATACTGAGGGAATTGGTATAGAGAATACAGAAATAGAAGTTGACAAAGGATTCATTAAAGTAAAACCAACTTTCCAAACAAAAGAGCATCATATATATGCAATTGGAGACGTTATCGGCGGCCTTCAACTAGCTCATGTTGCTTCCCACGAAGGGATTGCGGCAATTGAACATATTGCGAATCAGAAAAATGAACCGATTGATTATACAAAGATTTCGCGTTGCATTTATTCTAGCCCTGAAGCCTCTAGTGTAGGCATAACTGAGAAACAAGCAAAAGAACAAGGTTTTGAAGTTAAAGTAGGTAAATTCCCTTTTATGGCGATTGGAAAAGCGCTTGTTAACGGTAACTCAGATGGTTTTGTTAAAATTATCGCCGATAAGAAGACAGAGGATATACTTGGTATTCATATGATTGGGGCGCATGTTACAGATTTAATATCCGAAGCAGGTTTGGCAATGGTGCTAGATGCAACACCATGGGAACTTGCGAGTGTCATTCATCCTCATCCTTCGTTATCAGAAGTAATAGGTGAAGCTTCACTAGCTGTAGATGGAATAGCAATTCATATGTAAGAAAGGGGAATTTGACAATGGGTAATAATCGTCATGATGAACTTGGTTTAACAAACGATGATGTAATGGAATTATATAAAGTCATGTTAATGGCTCGAAGAATTGACGAGCGGATGTGGCTATTAAATAGGGCAGGTAAAATTCCTTTTGTTATTTCTTGTCAAGGTCAAGAAGCCGCACAAGCTGGTGCAGCTTATGCATTGAACAAGGAAAAAGATTGGATTGCGCCTTATTATCGTGATATGGGTGTCGTCTTGCATTTCGGGATGACTCCAAGAGATTTAATGTTGTCAGCTTTTGCAAAAGCTGAAGATCCTAACTCAGGCGGTCGACAAATGCCTGGTCATTTTGGTCAAAGAAAAAATCGCATCTTAACTGGATCTTCTCCAGTGACAACTCAACTACCACATGCAGTTGGTGTTGCGCTAGCTGCTAAAATGAAAAACGAAGACTTTGTAACGTTCGTTACACTTGGTGAAGGTTCTTCCAATCAGGGAGATTTTCATGAAGGGATGAACTTTGCAGGTGTTCACAAACTCCCAACAGTTATTATGGTTGAAAATAATAAATATGCAATTTCAGTTCCGCTTGAAAAACAGTTAGCATGCGAAAATGTTTCTGACCGCGCCATTGGTTATGGTATGCCAGGTGTTACAGTTGATGGAACTGACCCATTGGAAGTGTATAAAGTTGTTAAAGAAGCAGCAGATCGAGCACGTCGTGGAGAAGGTCCAAGTCTTGTTGAAACGATTTGTTACCGACTGACAGCTCACTCTTCAGATGATGATCATCGCCTCTATAGAGATGCGGATGAATTAGAAAATGAAAAGAAATTAGATCCAATTCCAAAATTCGCTTCTTATTTAAAAGAAGTTGGAGTTTTAACAGACGAGTTAGAAAAAGAATTGGAAGATGCAATTATGAAAGAAGTTAATGAAGCGACCGATTATGCTGAAGCAGCACCGTATGCACATGCTGAATCAGCTTTGCTCCATGTCTATGCTGAACAAGGGGGTATCGAATAATGGCTGTTATGTCTTATATTGATGCAATTACACTTGCTATGAAAGAAGAGATGGAACGAGACGATCGAGTATTCGTTCTCGGGGAAGATGTTGGCCGTAAAGGAGGCGTCTTTAAAGCAACAACGGGTTTATATGATCAGTTCGGTGAATATCGAGCACTGGATACACCGTTAGCTGAATCTGCAATCGCAGGAGTGGGAATTGGAGCGGCGATGTATGGATTACGTCCGATTGCTGAAATGCAGTTCGCAGATTTCATCATGCCAGCTGTTAACCAAATTGTTTCTGAAGCTGCTAAAATTCGCTATCGTTCTAATAACGATTGGTCATGCCCAATTGTGATCCGTGCTCCTTTTGGTGGTGGTGTGCATGGTGCACTTTATCACTCACAATCTGTTGAATCCATGTTTGCAAGTACACCAGGATTGAAAATAGTTATTCCTTCCACTCCATACGATGCAAAAGGGTTATTAAAAGCTGCAATTCGGGATGAAGATCCTGTTCTATTCTTTGAACATAAACGAGCATACCGCCTTATTAAAGGAGAAGTTCCTGACGAAGAGTATGTGTTACCTATAGGTAAAGCTGATGTTAAGCGTGAAGGGGATGATATTACAATCATCACTTACGGTCTATGTGTTCATTTTGCTTTACAAGCTGCAGAACGTCTTTCGGAAGATGGAATTTCTACGCATATTTTAGACTTACGTACCGTCTACCCACTGGACAAGGAAGCTATTATCGAAGCTGCAACTAAGACTGGTAAGGTTTTACTTGTAACAGAGGACAATAAAGAAGGTAGCATCATCGGTGAGGTAGCAGCGATTATAGCAGAAAACTGTCTCTTTGATTTAGATGCCCCTATCAGACGCTTAGCAGGTCCAGATGTACCGGCTATGCCTTATGCCCCAACAATGGAGAAATTCTTCATGGTAAACCCTGATAAAGTCGAAAAAGCTGCTCGGGAACTCGCAGAATTTTAATTGGACGGAGGTAAGTTAATTGGCTATTGAAAACATACTGATGCCACAACTTGGTGAAAGTGTCACTGAAGGCACGATTGAAAAGTGGCTTGTAAAACCCGGAGATACGGTTACTAAATATGATCCATTAGCAGAAGTGAATACAGACAAAGTGACGGCCGAAGTACCTTCTTCATTTACAGGCGTTATTAAAGAATTGGTTGCTAAAGAAGGGGAAACACTTGAAGTAGGTGCTATTGTTTGCGTAATTGAGGTAGAAGGTGAAAGTGAACAAACAGCTCCTGTTGAAGTGAATGAAACAGTTTCAACAGAAGCGCCTGTTGAAACTCCCAAACAGTCTTCAACTGCTATAAAGCGTGAGAAAGGACCTGCTGCTGGACGATTTTCACCTGCAGTTCTTCGCATGGCTCAAGACAATGATATCGACTTAACGCTTGTAGAAGGAACAGGAAGAGATGGCCGTATCACGCGTAAAGACTTACAAACACTAATTGATAACGGTACAATTCCTACTGCCTCATCTACACCAGTAGCTAAGGTCGAAGAATCACAACAAGCTCCTCAGGTAGTTAAGGAACAGGTAACATCATCAGTACCTTTTGCGACTGGTGATATTGAAATTCCGGTTACAGGTGTTCGACGTGCAATTGCTTCAAATATGCTTAAATCTAAACACGAAGCACCACATGCATGGATGATGGTAGAAGTGGATGTCACAGCTTTAGTAAGTTATCGAGATTCCCTGAAAAAAGACTTCAAACAAAAAGAGGGATTCAATCTAACGTACTTCGCTTTCTTCGTAAAAGCCGTTGCACTAGCATTAAAAGAATTCCCGATGATGAATTCAATGTGGGCCGGAGATAAAATTATCCAGAAAAAAGATATCAATATATCAATAGCTGTTGCAACTGATGATTCATTATTCGTGCCAGTTATACCAAGCGCTGATGAAAAATCAATTAAAGGAATCGGACGCGAAATCAATGAACTTGCTAGTAAAGTTCGCTCAGGAAAACTTAAATCTTCTGAAATGCAAGGTGGAACATTCACTGTAAATAACACTGGCTCATTCGGTTCTGTTCAATCAATGGGTATTATTAATCATCCACAAGCTGCTATTTTACAAGTTGAATCGATTGTAAAACGTCCAGTTATTATGGAAGGCAACATGATTGCAGTTCGCGATATGGTCAACTTGTGTTTATCACTCGACCATCGTGTATTAGACGGACTCGTTTGCGGACAGTTTTTAGCACGTGTAAAAGAAATTCTTGAAAATGTATCGGCAGAAAATACTTCCGTATATTAATGAAAGAAAACCGGAAATCGCAACTAGCGGTTTTCGGTTTTTTTCTTCCAACGTAAGCAACTCTCATGTAAACTGTAGATACTAGTTAGATAATTGAACGGGAGGGAAGCGAAAGCAACCATTATGACTATACATACGATGAAAAATACGTCTTTCAAAAAAGTAAATGATATACAATGGAAAGAATTTGCGCTTCAATCTTTAAAGGGTAAAACGTTCGAAAGTTTAATAACCAAAACTGCTGAAGGAATAGAGCTTCAACCACTTTATAGTGAAAGTGACTTCTTGGAACGGCTAACAACGATACGTCCTTTAAAAGAGAAGTCTGGTTGGACGATTGCACAACAAACGTATGCAACTGATTGCAATGACTTCATAGAACGTCTATATGAATCTATTAAAAACGGTAATGAATCAGTGTTTATTGATGATACCACGCAATTTGAGTGGTGTGATGAGGCACTTGTTAAACTAGCTACGTTACTAAAAAAATATCCGGTATATATTTTATCAACATCGCCTTCTAATCCCTTATTGACTGTTTTTGATATAATTCCTGAAAATGAACGTTCAGCCATTCATGGCGTTGTTTCGATTCAGGGCTGGAATCTACCAGTAGGCTACGTTAACATCCGGACACTTGGCGCAGACCTTTGGGATGCCCATCATAAAGGAGCAGATGCAGTTACAGAATTAGCACTTACTCTTTCGCTAGCTGCACAGCACGCTGAAAAATCATACGATTTTAATCAATTCACGAACGCTTTCTTTGTCCGTTTAGCAGTGGATACACATTTCTTTATGGAAATTGCTAAGTTTCGTGCATTCAGAATTCTATGGCAAGCTTTTGGTAGCGCTTACGGACAAAACATAATTGAACCTATTCCTATTCTCGCGACAACTTCAATGCGTTCTTATTCAAAATTAGATCCGTATGTGAATTTATTGCGTGCCGGTAACGAAACATTTTCGGCAGCGATGGGTGGTGCAGATATTATTACTGTTCATCCACATGACATTCTGACCAATCCAACTAGTAGCTCTATACGTTATGCTCGTAATCTCCAACTTGTCATTAAAGAAGAAACACATACGAGTAAAGTACTTGACCCCGCTGGTGGATCCTATTTTATAGAAACATTAACTTCTGAACTCGTAGAAAAAGCATGGACATCTTTTTTAACTATTGAAAAGAATGGCGGATACAATGCTTTTCTAAGTAGTGGCGCTCTAAACGAGCAGTTAGAAAAACGGTTTGATGAAGTAGCAACAGGAACGCATTCACTTATCGGGACGAATGGTTATGCGGAATTAGTAGATGCATCTACATCGGCTGTAAAAGATCGGAACTTTGAAGGCAGACTCGCTAAACCATTTGAAGAACTTCGAACTGAATTTGCTATCAATCAGCCAAAAACAGTATTACTAACATTCGGCGAGTTAAAGGATTTTAAGCAAAAAGCTGATTTTGTTACAGGCTTTTTAGCAACCGGCGGACTACAAGCTTTCTGGAGTCCTGAATTTTCTGATGTATCTTCTGCAATGGATTGGCTAGATACTGAAAAACCTGATTATGTCGTTATATGTGCATCAACTACTAGTAAACCTGATTTGATAGACGAAGTTTTACAACATAGAAAATCTTCGATTAAATTTGATGTTGCTGGGAAATATGATGCTTCATCTACAGAGAAATGGTTAGCAAAAGGGTTAAATGGTTTCATATACAAAGGACAAAACCGAATCGATAAATTAAAAACCATTTTACAGCACTGGCAAGGGGGCGAATGGAAATGAACAAACCCGATTTTAGTCAAGTGAATATTGCAAAGTTAATTGAAAATACAGTTTCACAACTGAATGAGACAGCTACACCCTTTAAAACAAATGAAGGAATAGATGTCAAACAGGTCTACACGCAAGAAGATACTATCGCAATTGAACATATGAATGATTATCCAGGGATTGCGCCTAATACAAGGGGACCTTACCCTACGATGTACGTATCAAGACCATGGACCGTTCGACAATATGCAGGTTTTTCTACTGCTGAAGAAAGCAATGCTTTTTATCGAAGAAATTTAGCGATGGGACAAAAAGGTTTGTCGGTTGCATTTGATTTGGCAACACATCGGGGATATGACTCTGATCATCATCGTGTAACGGGTGATGTTGGTAAAGCAGGTGTCGCAATTGACTCTGTTGAAGATATGAAGATTTTATTTGACGGCATTCCATTAGACCAAATGTCTGTATCAATGACAATGAATGGTGCGGTTTTACCAATTTTAGCATTCTACATTGTTGCAGCGGAAGAACAAGGTGTTCAAGCAGAACAACTAATGGGTACCATTCAAAATGATATATTAAAAGAATATATGGTACGTAATACGTATATTTTCCCACCAGATATGTCGATGAAAATCATAGCCGATATTTTTGAATTTACATCAATAAATATGCCAAAGTTCAATTCAATTTCAATTTCCGGTTACCATATGCAAGAAGCTGGTGCTACAGCAGATATAGAACTTGCTTATACATTAGCGGATGGACTTGAATATGTACGGACAGGTTTAAAAGCTGGAATCGAAATCGATTCGTTTGCACCACGATTATCTTTTTTCTGGGCAATCGGTATGAATTATTTCATGGAAATCGCAAAAATGCGTGCCGCTCGTAAAATCTGGGCACAAATGATGCAATCGTTTGAACCTAAAAACCCAAAAAGTCTAGCTTTACGGACACATTCACAAACGTCCGGATGGAGTTTAACTGAACAAGATCCATTTAATAATGTAACTCGTACTTTAATAGAAGCAAATGCAGCAGTGATGGGGCATACACAATCTTTACACACAAACGCATTAGACGAAGCCATCGCATTACCTACTGACTTTTCCGCACGAATTGCTCGAAACACACAATTATTTTTACAAGAAGAGACAAAAATGACGAATGTCATTGACCCGTGGGGTGGTTCGTATTATGTAGAAAAGCTAACAAATGATTTAATTGAAAAAGCATGGACATTAATCGAAGAAATTGAAGAATTGGGCGGCATGGCCAAAGCGATTGAAACTGGCTTACCTAAAATGAAAATCGAAGAAGCAGCCGCAAAACGACAGGCTCAAATTGACTCACGTCGCGAATCGATTATTGGTGTCAATAAATATCGACTTGCCAAAGAGGATCCCATTGATATTTTGGACATTGATAATACTATCGTACGCCAAAAACAGATTGATCGTATTAATCAGATGAAAGAAGTGCGGGATCAAGCAGAAGTCAACGAAACACTTAAGGCTATTACAGATACAGCCAGAAATGGCGAAGGAAACTTGTTAGCACTTGCGGTGAATGCAGCAAGAGCACGCGCAACCATTGGTGAAATATCCGATGCAATAGAAGTCGTGTCAGGCAGACATAAAGCTGTCATTCGTTCTGTTAGTGGTGTCTACAGTTCTAACTTTTCGAATGCTGAGGAGATTAACGAAGTGACTAAAATGGCAGATGATTTTTTAGAGAACGAAGGTAGACGTCCACGCATTTTAATTGCGAAAATGGGGCAAGACGGCCATGACCGTGGCGCGAAAGTGATTGCCTCTTCATTTGCAGATTTAGGTTTTGATGTTGACATTGGTCCTTTGTTCCAAACACCAGAAGAAACAGCTCTACAAGCTGCTGAAAATGATGTCCATGTAATTGGTGTCAGTTCATTAGCGGCTGGACACAAAACACTTGTGCCCGAATTACTTGGAGAGCTAAAAAAAATAGGGCGTGAAGATATACTGATTGTCGTTGGCGGAGTTATTCCTGCTCAAGATTATGCATTTCTTCGTGACAATGGAGCAGCTGCAATTTTCGGCCCAGGTACTGTCATTCCTGTTGCTGCTCAGAAAGTCATTGAAGAAATCTATCGTCGACTCGGGTATGAGGAAGTGATGGAGTGAATAACAACCGCCAAAACGAAGATAGCGCACTTCATGTCACGAATGGCGTTAGTTCTGCTCATGATGGTATGACAAGCCAATCCCGGAAACGCTTTACGAGAAAAAACAAGCCCCAGTCAGTTAGACATCTCTATGCAGGAATTTTAGAAGGTTCAAGATTGGATCTTGCAAAAGGGATTACATTGATTGAAAGTATTTTACCAAATGATAAGCAAGCCGCTCAGCAATTATTATTACAACTCCTACCACATTCAGGGAACAGTATACGAATTGGCATTACTGGCGTGCCTGGAGCAGGTAAAAGTACGTTTATTGAAGCGTTTGGTCTATTGCTAGCACAACTAGGACATAAAGTAGCAGTACTCGCCATTGACCCAAGCTCGTCAATTACAGGTGGAAGCATTCTTGGTGATAAAACAAGAATGGAGGAACTAGCCAGACATCCATCCGCATTTATTCGTCCATCCCCAACTGCAGGTACGCTTGGCGGTGTCCATAAGAAGTCACGAGAAACGATGTTATTATGTGAAGCTGCGGGCTATGATGTGATATTAATCGAAACAGTGGGAGTGGGTCAAAGTGAAACCGTTGTAAGGGGAATGGTGGATTTCTTTCTGCTTCTTGTCCTAACAGGTGCAGGTGATGAATTGCAAGGCATGAAAAAAGGGATCATGGAATTGGTGGATGGAGTCGTTGTTCATAAAGCTGATGGAGATAATTTAAAACTCGCTACGAAAACCGTGCGTGAATATCGTCAATTATTACATTTCCTTCAGCCTTCTAGTCCAGCATGGACAACAAATGCGTTGCCAGTCTCGTCACATCAACAAACAGGTTTAACTGAAGTTTGGGATATGATTCAACAATTTAAAGAACTGATGATTCAGACAGGGTTTTGGAAGCAACGTCGGCAATCCCAAACGAAAGATTGGTTTCATGCGATGATTTCAGATCGTTTAATCGATTCCTTTTTTTCCACTCCTGGAAAGAAGGAGCAAGTAGATACGCTAGAGAAAGCTCTATTAGCCAATGAACTTACTGTATCAAATGCAGTTGAATGCCTATTTAACGAGTAAACCTTTTTGCATGCGGTACATTCTACTGCTATGATAAAGAAGTATAAAAGAAAGGGGTTTGACAATAGATGAATATGAATTTCGATTTGTATATGGATGATCTTTTAAAGCAAGCACGCGCTGAAATGGAAGCGAGTGGTTACGAACAATTAACTACACCTGAAAAGGTTGAAAAAGCTTTACAACGTCCAGGCACAACACTTGTCATGGTTAACTCTGTATGTGGTTGCGCAGGAGGAATTGCTAGACCAGCAGCAGCGCATGCCGTTCATTACGATAAAAAGCCAGACCACCTTGTAACTGTTTTTGCTGGACAGGATAAGGAAGCAACAGCTCAAGCACGCATGATTTTCGGAGAAGATCATTTACCATCTTCACCTTCATTTGTTCTCTTGAAAGACGGAAAAGCAGTTGCAGAAGTCGGCCGCTATGAGATCGAAGGTCATGATCCAATGTCCGTTGTTGTAAACTTACAAGCACAATTTGAAGAGTACTGCGAAGAAATATAAGAAGAAAACAGTCCGTTTACATTTTAAAGTGTAAACGGACTGTTTTTATGTTGGGACTGATATTAAAGTAAGACGCTAAGACCTAGTAAAACGCTCGTTCCAAGCATTGCTAATATCATGAGATACACTACGAATTTCTGAATTTTTTTATTGCTCATCGGGCAAAACTCCTTACATATGATACTTTTATAGTAACAGAATTTCTAAAATTCACAACATGTAGCGTAGGCGACGATATATATGTACAATAGTAATTGGGGGTGTAATGATGAAAAAAGTAGATCATATCGGCATTGCAGTAAAGAGTATAGATACCGCTTTGGACTATTACATACATACACTAGGCTTAGAACTTTTAGCTATCGAAGAAGTTGCAAGTCAAAACGTCAAAGTCGCTTTTATAGACGCAGGAAACACAAAGATTGAGTTATTAGAACCGTTAAGTGACAACGGTGCAATTGCTAACTTCATTACAAAACGTGGTGAAGGCGTTCATCATATCGCGTTTGGCGTAACAGATATCCGCTCCAGAATGGTCGAATTACATGAATTAGGGGTTCATTTAGTAGACAAACAACCAAAAATTGGTGCAGGCGGAGCGCAAGTCGCATTCCTCCATCCTAAATCATCATTTGGAGTTCTATTTGAATTATGTGACAAAAGCAGCAAAGGAGAATGAGAAATGGATATATACGATAAAATTAATGAATTATATGATAAAAAAAGAGAAATAGAACTCGGTGGTGGGGACGCTCGTATTGAAAAACAACACGAGAAAGGTAAGCTAACAGCGAGAGAACGAATCGAACACTTAGTGGACGCAGGTTCATTCGTTGAGTTGAATCCTTTTGTCACACATAGAACAAGCGATTTCGGTATGGACAAACAAGCAGGACCTGGAGACGGCGTCGTAACTGGTTATGGCAAAATAGATGGCCGTCCCATCTATTTGTTTTCTCAGGACTTTACTGTTTTTGGTGGTGCACTCGGAGAAATGCATGCAATGAAAATAGCCAATGTAATGGATTTAGCAGCCAAAAATGGGGCGCCATTTATCGGCCTAAACGATTCAGGCGGTGCACGAATTCAAGAAGGTGTAGTTTCACTAGATGGTTATGGGGAAATTTTTTATCGAAATGCAATATACTCTGGTGTTATTCCACAAATCTCAGTCATTTTAGGACCTTGCGCCGGAGGAGCCGTTTATTCACCCGCGATTACAGATTTTGTTTTCATGACAGATGAGACGAGCCAAATGTTCATCACTGGTCCTAAAGTTATCGAAACCGTAACGGGCGAAAAAATTTCTTCAGAAGACCTTGGCGGTTCAAAGGTTCACAACTCGATTAGTGGAAATGCTCATTTCCGTGGGAAAGATGAAAAAACAGTATTAAAGGACGTTCGTACATTATTAGCCTATCTACCTCAAAATAATACTGAAAAAGCACCGATATTTACGCGAGAAGAAGAAGATCATTATCGTGCAAACTTAGCGGATATTGTTCCTTTTGAGACAACACGTCCGTATGATGTGCGAAAAGTAATCGAACAAGTAGTAGATGAAGGGTCATTTCTTGAAGTGCAGCGAGAATTTGCTAAAAATGTAGTCATTGGATTGGCAAGAATGAAAGGAGAATCGGTTGGTTTAATATGTAACCAACCAAAAGTAATGGCAGGTGGTTTAGATATTGACTCATCTGATAAAATCGCACGTTTCATACGTTTTTGTGATTCGTTTAATATACCACTTATTACGTTTGAAGATGTCACTGGTTTTTTCCCTGGCATCAAACAGGAGCACGGGGGTATTATCCGTCATGGAGCAAAAATCCTTTATGCTTACTCAGAAGCAACTGTCCCTAAAATCACAGTTATACTTCGTAAAGCTTTCGGTGGTGCATATGTTGCCTTAAATTCCAAGTCAATTGGTGCAGATATTGTGTACGCATGGCCAAATGCTGAAATCGCAGTTATGGGAGCCTCTGGTGCAGCAAATATTATATTTGCTAAAGAAATTGCAAATAGTGAAGATCCAGAACAGACTCGAACAGAAAAGATTGAAGAATATCGTGAGAAATTTGCCAATCCTTATGTAGCGGCCTCACACGGCATGGTCGACGATGTCATTGATCCGCGCGAAACACGCATCAAATTACTCCAAGCACTTGAAATGAATCGCAACAAACAAGAAAGCAGACCTAAAAAGAAGCACGGCAACATACCACTTTAAGGAGATGATTTTGTGAATACACAAAGATTATTAGAGGAATTCTTTGAACTTGTACAAATTGATTCTGAAACTAAAAACGAACGATTAATAGCCGATATATTAACCAAGAAGATGGAAACACTCGGATTCACGGTTGTAGAAGACGACTCCGCTTCTAGAAGTGGACATGGAGCTGGCAATCTAATCGCTACACTTCCAGCAAACAAAGAGGGTATCGATCCAATTTATTTTACATGCCATATGGATACGGTTGTTCCAGCGCAAGGTATTAACCCCGAACTTCGAGAGGACGGTTATGTCTATTCAGATGGAACAACTATTCTTGGTGCTGATGACAAGGCAGGAATCGCTGCTTTATTTGAAATGGCACGTGTACTAAAAGAAACTGAACAGGATCATGGTGATATTCAGTTTATTATTACTGCTGGCGAAGAAAGCGGTCTAGCTGGCGCAAAAGAAATGGACACAACTTACATTAAAGCGAAGTATGGCTATGCAGTGGATAGTGATGGTAAAGTAGGCGGAATCGTAACAGCCGCTCCATATCAAGCGAAACTTCAAACCGTCATCCAAGGGAAAACAGCTCACGCTGGCGTTGCACCTGAAAAAGGTGTTTCTGCTATTAACATCGCCGCTAAATCAATAAGTGCAATGACACTTGGTCGAATCGATTCTGAAACAACTGCAAATATCGGCAGATTCGAAGGTGGGCAGGCAACGAATATTGTTTGTGATGAAGTGAAAATATTGGCTGAAGCAAGGTCAATCGATCCGAAAAAGTTAACAACTCAAACTGAACATATGGTTCGTACATTTGAACAAACTGCTCAAAAAATGGGTGGTATAGCCGAAACAGACGTTCAAATTATGTATCCAGGATTTAGTTTCGCTGAAGATGAAGAAGTCGTACAGACGGCAATGGTAGCCATTCGTAATATCGGGCGAGCGCCAGAACTGTTAACAAGTGGTGGTGGAAGCGATGGCAATGTATTTAACGGCGCCGGAATTCCCACTGTGACATTATCAGTCGGCTACGAAGAAATCCATACAAAGAAAGAACGTATGCCCGTTGAAGAATTAAATAAATTGACTGAACTATTGATTGAAATTGTACGGGTAACAGTTAACAAGTAACTAGGAGGTTTATGATGAATGATTTAAAAGCAGTTGTAATTCAATGCGGTAAAGAAGAATATGCATTGGCAGTAGAGTCAGTAATATCAATAGAACTGTTGGAACAAGTGAATCGAATACCGCATTTACCTGATTACATGTTAGGTCTTATGCGTATTCGGGAAGAATTAGTTCCAATTCTCGACTTTGAACAAATTCTTTATGGGAATAGTGCGAGAGATAATAAAGATGCTTTAGTAGTCGTTGTGCAAACTGAAAACCTTTATATCGGTTTACTAGTGTTAGACGCAAAAGAAATAATCGATATTCCAGAAAGCTCAATGACATCTACAGGCTTAATGGCTTATTCAAAAACTGCGTACTTTACAACTGTGGCTAACTTAGAAAATCGAATGATCACAGTAGTAGATCCAGAAATTTTGTCAAAATCGTTAAAAGGAATGGACGATATTGAAGAATACGTCGAAGCACAATTAGCACAAAATTGAAAACACAAGCCGAGCAGTGACAGCTGCTCGGCTTGTGCTTTATAATGATATAAAAGGACGGAGGGGTTTATGGTGGGTGCAACTGTTACATCTAGTGCAAAGGTAATCCTTCATCTAGATATGAATAGTTTTTTCGCTTCTGTTGAACAATCCCATGACCCTTCCTTAAAAGGCATCCCAATGGCGGTTGCTGGAAATCCGAAAGAACGTCGTGGCATTCTTGTAACTTGTTCGTATGAAGCACGAGCACTCGGCATTTATACGACGATGACAGTTGGAGAAGCAAGAAGACTTTGTCCCGAACTCGTCATTGTGCCACCTGATTTCGAGAAATATCGCAATGCGTCCAACGCTGTTTTCACAATATTACGTACCTATACAGATCTCGTTGAACCCGTTTCAATCGATGAGGCTTACATAGATATTACAGCGATTGGCGGCTTAACAAGTGCATGGGGCATCGCTACGGATATGCAACAACGCTTGTTGCGCGAGCTAGATTTACCGTGTTCTATTGGGATTGCACCTAACAAATTTCTAGCTAAGACTGCATCCGATATGAAAAAACCGATGGGCATTACCATTTTACGAAAACGACAAATTGAATCATTACTTTGGCCACTACCTGTGATCGAAATGCACGGTATCGGTAAAAGTACAGAAGAAAAATTACACGCACTCGGCATTCATACGATTGGTGATTTAGCAAATGCAGATGAATTAAAGGTGAAAACATCTTTAGGTAAGAATGGGTTAAGACTTCATCATCGTGCAAACGGAGTCGATCACCGACCTGTCGATCCTGAAGCAGCAGAAGAAAGAAAAAGTGTCGGTAGTTCAACGACACTACCAATTGACGCAACTGATTTAATGGAGTGTCTCGATAAATTTAAATGGTTGGCGCAAAAAATCGCTACTCGACTAGATCAAAACCAACTTGCTGGATCTGTTATCATGATTCAAATACGAACATCAGATTGGCGTAACCAAACGCGCAGTCGTTCACTTCTTAATCCCATTTATAAAGCAGAAGACATTTACAATGAAGCTAGCGAAATGTTTAAAACGCATTGGGATGGTGAACCTATACGGTTACTAGGTATTACAGTATCCAATGTCGTTTCGATGAATGAGCTACATGAACAACTATCCATATACAATTATGAAAAACACGCAAAAGACGAACAGATGAATGTTCTCGTTTCAAAGTTGGACGAAAAATTCGGTCCTGGTACGATCAAAAGAGGCAATTAGTAAAAGAGGAGGGAGTTCGATTGGAACTTCAATTTTTAGGGACCGGTGCAGGCATGCCTTCAAAAATGCGTAATACTTCCGCTCTTATTATGAATTTATCTGCTGAAGGAGAAGGGTATTGGCTGTTTGATTGTGGAGAAGCTACCCAACATCAAATTTTACATACGCCGCTAAAACCACGTAAAATCACAAAGATTTTCATCACGCACTTACACGGTGATCATATTTTCGGTTTACCCGGTTTACTTGGCTCCCGTTCTTTTTTAGGTGGCGAAGAAAAACTAGAAATCTTCGGACCAGTCGGTATTAAAGAATGGTTAGAAACAACACAAAGGATCACTAAAACACATTTTAACTACGAACTCATTATTCACGAGATTGAAGAAGGCATAATTATTGACGATGAGAAGTTCTCTGTAACGGCCAGTGCATTGCAACATGTCGTCCCATGTTTAGGATACAGAATAGAGCAAAAGCAATTACCAGGCAAATTGCTCATCGACAAAACAAACGAAGCTGGTGTTCCAAAAGGGCCGTTATTAAAAGAATTAAAGGAGGGGAAAGACGTCACGTTATCTAATGGCAATATTGTTTATAGCGATGACGTAACAGGTGATCCTCAAGATGGATTCATCGTCACAATAGTAGGCGATACAAGTTATTGTGATGCCTCCATTGAACTAGCTAAAAATGCAGATGTTTTAGTGCATGAAGCAACGTTTGATAATGAGACCGGAAATTTAGCAATAGAATATGGTCATTCGACCATTACAGATGCGGCTAACGTCGCTGTAAAAGCTAACGTTAAAACACTTATCGCAAACCATATTAGTGCACGATTTATGCCTAGTGATATTGTGAACTTACGCCAGCAGGGAACAACCGTTTTCCCAAGTATCTATATCGCAGAAGACTTCGCTTGTTTCGAATGGCGAGACGGAGAGTTATGTTTAAGTACTGATTGAAAAAAGCAACGCTCTTTAGCGATGCTTTTTTATTTTTCTAATTACTTATTTTGGTTTTTATTGGTACAATGGTATATGAATGTAAATAGGTGCTTGTATTTCAACAAAAGCACTCAATACTTAACTTATGGGAGTGTATGCCTTGAATGTAATCGTTTTAAATACTTTTGTTATTTCTATTCTACTAGAAAAAACAGTTCTTTTCTAAAGATAAACATTCATTCTATTTATAAGCAAACAAGTGGTGTATTGGCGCGCTTATAAATGGTAGAATTCGCCTTTTAACGCAATTCTTAACTCTAATTAATTCTACATTCTTACGTTACAAGACTATGTTGTGAATAAACTATATTTTATAGTTAAAAATTTTTTCTCATTTCGTACGATATAATAAAGGAGGATTTGACACATGAAAAAGAAAGCTATAAATAGGTTTATCAAAATGATTTGGCCGGTTGTTAAATTTGTTATTACTAATTTTGGTCAAGAAATTACTGCTTTTGTTATTGATACAATAAAGATAAAAGTTAAAGAAAAAAGTAATGCAAAAATGGAAGAGGCACTTAAAAATGCAAGGAATGCTGAAAAATCAGCTGAATCAACCAATAATCCAGAACAAAAATTAAAGTTTTATGAATTAGCTAAAGGATATATAGAAGAGAGCGAATATCATAAAAGATTTCTTAGTGACCTTTTAAATGTGATAGAAGACACAAGTAAAGAAGTTTTGGAAACCGTTCAACTGAAGTCTTCTGAAATCAAAGCTGAGGATTTGTTTATTTTGGACAATAAACAAGGGGATTTAAAGCCAGTTGAAAATCACAAAGTGTTAGAATTTGATTCCAATAACAGGAATTAAATATAATAATAAGCAAAATGTTTAATTATTCCATATGGTAATAGCTATTATTGTAATTTAAAATGCTTTTAGAACATCTTATCTTGTGCTTTTTCTCATACGAATCGGACCATTTATAACAATAAGTAAATGTTAAAGAAATCTCTACTTTTCTGTCAAATAATAGTAGGACAGAGAATCTAGATACACTAGTAATTTATTTCATTTTGTTAGGAGGACTCATTTATGGGGATTTTAAACTTTGTGAATTTCCTGTAAAAATTAAAAATTTACAGGAGGAGTGTTTAAGTGAACGAAGTAGAAGCTCAAGCTTTCTATAAAAAACAATTTGAATTGTCTGAAGGAATATTAGATCTATCTACTATTTCATTTGATGTCGTGGAAGAGATTGTTGAGCAGATTGGAAAGCATTTTACGACTGTTTTAGAGCTCGGTGCTGGAAATGGAGCATTATCCCGAAGTCTCTCAATGTTTAATAAAGATATTACAACAGTAGAATTAGTACCTGAAATGGTCGAATTTGCAAAACGAATTGATACGAAAAATGTAACATCACTATGTGGTAGTTTTTATGATATTGATATAAGCAGCACTTTCGATACAATCCTATATATAGATGGCTTTGGAATTGGTTCTGATAAAGAACAATTGACACTACTAAAAAGAATTCATAATTGGCTAAACGAAGATGGCGTGGCTTTAATTGACATATATCAACCCAACTACTGGAAAAAAGTAAATGGGGAAGAGATGATGCCTTATCCTAATTTAAATGTAATAAGAATTTACGGTTATGATGAATTACTAAATCGAATGACAGACACCTGGTGGGAGGAAAGTAAGTCTAAAGAAAAACACACGCAATCGCTATCTTGTTATTCAACTGATGAAATTTACGACTTATGTAAAAGTGCAGATTTAAAAATAACTGCATATTATCCTGGTGGAGCAATGGATTTTCAGAACTGGAAATATAATAAAAATGTTTCTTTATCAGAATGTCTGAGCTATAGAATTAAAGTAATCAAAGCATAGTCTCATAAAAAATTAACTCAAACTCTTCTAATGTATTAGAAGAGTTTGAGTTAATGAGTGTGTTTTTAAAAAGTGTTTTAATTTTTTTCATTTAAAAATTATTTAATTCGTGAAGCGTGTCCAATTTCTAGAGAATTCATATGTGAATTGGACGTTTTTGTTTGTTTTTTTGTCCCACTTAATGATACTCTTTTTCAAGCGTCACAACCGTTTACACCCATCCACGTTCATATTGTTTCGGTGCAGTGATTTCAACGCCTAATTCTTTCGCGGCAGAATATGCCCAATAAGGATCACGTAATAATTCTCGTGCAAGGAATACTAGGTCTGCACGATTATTTTTCAGAATTTCTTCCGCTTGGATACCTGAAGTAATGAGCCCGACTGCTCCTGTTGGAATTGTAGCTCCTTTTTTAATTACTTCTGCAAAGGGAACTTGATATCCAGGAAACGTATCAATTCGAGCAGGGACTACTGCACCAGAACTCACATCTATAAGATCTACATCCTGTTCTTTCATCCACTTTACCATTTCAATATAGGCTTCAGGTGTCATTCCGCCATCTGTGTAATCATGAGCTGAGATCCTTACGAACAATGGACCATTCCAAACGTTACGTACTGCGTCAATGATTTCCCTTAAAAAGCGGTAACGATTTTCTGTGGAACCACCGTAATGATCAGTTCTTTTGTTTGTTAAAGGAGAAAGATATTCATTGATTAAATAGCCATGTGCTCCATGCAATTCTAGTACATCGAAACCTGCTTTTTTAGCGCGAATCGCTCCATCTTTAAATGCTTGAACGGTTTCTTGGATGTCATCCAGTGTCATTTCAACAGGTGTTTTATATTTGCTATCAAATGCAAGTGCCGACGGTGCATATATTGCCCCATCAACAGTCGCTTTACGACCTGCATGTGCTAATTGAATTCCTGCTTTTGCACCATGCTCATGCATTAAACTAACAATTTCAGATAGACCAATCACATGTTCGTCATTCCATATCCCGAGATCTTGCGCGGAAATACGACCTTGTGGTTGAACAGCTGTCGCTTCAACAATGAGCAATCCAATTTGTCCGACAGCACGTGACGCATAATGCGTTTTATGCCAATTTTCCACAGCACCATCTTCATTATGACTTGAATACATACACATAGGTGCCATAACAATTCTATTTTTAAATGCTACATCTCGTAGTGTATATGGTTCGAATAATTTCGCCATCAGTAATTGCCTCCTCGTATCGTGTTCGTTAACGTACTCGATTATTATTCATAATCTCATTTAACTATATCAAATGATCCGAACTATATCTGTTTACCCAACTCACGCGATCTTAAAGCTGCTTGCTCAATACAACTCGAAACCACTTCTTTAAATTGACCTTTCGCAAGTGCTTTTAAACCTGCCTCCGTTGTTCCACCCGGACTCGTTACGTTTTCTCGTAATAGGGCAGGTTCCATTCCAGTTTCTTTCAACATGGTGGCTGCGCCATTCAATGTTTGTATAATTAATTCCCGTGCTACGGTTTGTGTCAGGCCATTTGCTATTGCGGCACTTTCTAACGCTTCAGCCAAATAGTAGACATATGCTGGTCCACTTCCAGATAGGGCAGTAACTGTATGAAGGTCATCTTCATCTACTTCTTTTACAATACCAATTGCACTTAGCAACGATAGAATCAGTTTCTTCATGTCAGGTTGTACTGCACTATTCCATGCGACTCCTGTAGCTGACTTTCTAATAGTAGCTGAAGTATTAGGCATCGACCTTCCAATCGCCCTTACACCAAGTCCTCGCTCAATCGTTTCTATTGAAATCCCAGCAATCACAGACAACACCGCTGCGTCTTTTTGGACGTATGGAGAAATATCTTCCATTGCATAATGAATGTCTTTCGGCTTCGTCGCAAGGACGATTAGTTCCGCTGTACGCAATGCTTCTTTTTTATCACAAAGAATCGATATTCCATACGTATTGTGTAAAAAAACCAACCGTTCAACATCTGACTTATTCATAACATGTAGGTCTGATGGCGCTACAACACCGCTTTCTATAACACCAGCAATCACCGCTTCCGCCATGGATCCTGCTCCTACAAAAACAATTGTTGACATCGCATGCAACCCCTTATTTTTTTCTAATAAAAAAATGCGCTCTCATCCTGTCAATCAGGACGAAAACACAATCATTTCGCGGTACCACCTAAATTTGCCGTAACAACCACGACACATCTTTATTCTTTCATAACGTGAAAGGGAACGGTCGTGTTTCCACGACGACTGGGAAGGAGGTTCGTAGCGTTAGAGGGAACAGTGACTTTCAGCCGATGGTCACATTCTCTTCTTTTCCATAATCGCAACTACTCGTCTTCGTTAACGCCTTTAATAATATGTTCATGAATTGAATTAATGTGATTATACACACCGTGTCAGAAAAAAGTCAACTTTCTTATTTTTGTAAAAGTAGATATAAAAATTGCCTCCTACACATTCTAAACTCGTAATATTAATAACTGAAAAATTCGTTCTGTCTATTTGTATATTATATATGAAGACCCCTACAAAGATATATTCAGATTTTTCATCACAACAAGATGACGTTATGTTATAAAACGAGTACAATAGAATGAATAACTATTCATTTCAGTAGAGGGGTCCTATAGATGATACACAAAATTACGATACCAACACCGTTTGCAGTCGGTGATGTCAATGCATTTCTATTAAAAGGCGATACATTATCACTGATTGATGCAGGTCCCAAAACACCTGACGCATACGAAGCACTTAACTATGGTATTCAACAAGCGGGTTATTCGATGAGCGATATTGAGCAAGTCATTTTAACACATCATCATCCAGATCACGCTGGTTGGATTGATGCTTTTGAACAAGCAACAATTACTGGCCATGTTTACAATGATTTATGGCTAAGGCGTGATGAGAATTTCCTTAAGTTTCATGATGATTTTTATATGGAGCGCCTACTAGAAGAAGGAGTCCCCGAAGATTATCTTTTCTGGGTAAAACGGATGAAGCGTTCTGCAGTATTAATGGGCGTACGTCCACTTGATCATTTCCTAGCCGAAGGAGATCAGGTTGCTGGTCATCCCGATTGGACTGTTATGGAAACACCGGGCCATGCACAAAGTCATATTGTGTTGTGGAATGAAAAGACGAAAGAAATAATAGGAGGGGACTTAATTCTTGAAAAAGTGTCCTCGAACCCTTTAATTGAACCGCCACTTGATCCGCAAGGGCAACGACCACGTTCGCTTTTACAATATAACGCTTCCATGAAACGCCTATTAACCATTCCGGTAGATGTTATTTATACGGGGCATGGAAATGAAGTCCATAATGCACATGCATTAATAAAAAAACGACTTGTCCAACAACATGATCGTGCGATGAAAGTTCTTGCCATGATGGATCAGGAATCTAAAACAGTTTTCGAACTAACGCAACAACTATTCCCAGCTGTTTACGAAAAAGAGTTAGGTTTGACGTTATCAGAAACAATTGGACAAATCGACTATCTTGTTGATGAAGGGTTTGTCAATGAAAAGATTGATGAACAAGGTGTTTTCCACTATGAACAAGCGTAAATCCATTCTAATTACAGGTGCCACAAGTGGTGTCGGTTTAGTCCTCGCTAAACGAATCGTCACAAGTGATGTTGAGCTCTGGGTCACTGGCAGAAATACAAAGATTCTTGATGCGTTACAAAGTGAGGGTGCTCATGCAATTCCAGCGGATTTATCAAAAACTGAAGATATCAATCGACTCGTACATGATAACAGCTCTTTTGACATCGTTATCTTTTGTGCAGGGCTAGGAACTTTTGAATATGCACACGATATAGATGATGAAATGATTGAACGGATGATCGACGTTAACGTAATTGCACCGATGAAACTAACGAAACGTTTACTACCCGCAATGCTTCAACGCAAGAGCGGTCATCTCATCTACCTTGGTTCACAAGCTGGAAAAGTCGCAACTCCAAAAGCATCAATCTATGCTGCATCTAAACATGCACTGTTAGGCTACACAGACGCTTTACGCATGGAGCTTGCTCCATACGGTATCTTTGTTACAACAATCAATCCAGGTCCCATCGACACACCATTTTTGGATTTCGCTGATCACTCAGGGGCGTATCGAAATTCACTCGGTAAACATTTACTTCATGTAGACACTGTTGTCGACGCAATCTACAATGTAATCGACAAGCCTGTACGTCAAATCGATTTACCTTGGTACATGGCTATTACAAGTAAATTGCACGCAGTTGCACCATCTCTTATTGAACGGCTCGGAAAACGCTACTTTATGAAAAAGTAGCAGTTGTAACATACAATTTAGTTTCAAACTCGTTCCTAATGGAATGAGTTTTTTTTACACAAGTCAACTCCTGGTGAAAAACACCATTTGTAACATCGTCGTTCCCGGCGTATACTATACAGAACAGACGTTCTGTATAGGAGGCATCAAGAATGTACGACAATTTACCGGAACGAGAAATCGTCTGTCTTGATATGCGAAGTTTTTACGCGAGTTGCGCAGCCGTTATTGAAGGGTTAGACATTATGGATACACCAATTGCCATTATCGGGGATAAAGAACGTAAGGGTGGCATCGTGTTAGCGGCATCTCCAGCACTTAAAAAGCAATTTGGTGTCAAAACAGGCATGCGCCTTTTTGAAATTCCCGATGATCCTTCCATTCATCTTATCGAGCCGAAAATGCAATTCTTCATCGATGTTTCAATGGAAATCACACGACTTCTAAATCGCTTCGTCCCAAAAGAAGCGATTCACGTATACAGTATTGACGAGAGCTTTGTCGATCTTACTGGCACCGAGCGGCTTTGGGGACCTCCTAAGCAAACCGTAAGACGAATTCAAGATGAACTCGTCAGCCAATTTCAACTTCGTTCTGCAGCCGGCATGGGGCCTAATATGCTCTTAGCGAAGGTAGCTCTTGATATCGAAGCAAAAAAAACCGGCATTGCACAATGGGGGTATGCGGATGTACCTACTAAATTATGGCCAGTGGCACCCCTTAGTAAAATGTGGGGGATCGGTAGACGTATTGAACGGACTCTTAACAATATGGGGATTTTCTCCGTAGGTGACCTTGCGCATGCACCACTTGCAAATTTAGAAAAAAAGTTTGGGATTATGGGAAACCAACTTTATCATCACGCGCACGGTATTGATTTATCAGAAGTTGGCGCACCGCCACTTATTGAGGGGCAAGTTAGCTACGGGAAAGGGCAGGTTCTATTCCGTGACTATACAACGCGGCAAGATGTTTTTACGCTTCTTCTCGAAATGAGCGAAGACATTGCGAAACGCACAAGGGAAGCAGGGAAGGTAGGAAGAACCGTCCATTTAGCAGTCCATTATTCAAAACAACCACTTAGCGGCGGTTTTAGCCGTTCGAGAACAATGGCAGAGGCAACCAATGATACGATGAAAATCTACAAGATGTGCACAGAACTATTCGATGAATTCCATGATGGTCGTCCCGTTCGACAGTTATCCATTAGCCTTACGAATTTGGAAGAGGAACATTCCATGCAACTCAGCTTGTTTGACGCGCATAGATGGCGCAATCGGAAGCTGGGAGAGACAATGGATGCACTGCGAAGTAAATACGGTTCAAACACCATCCTACGCGCTGTATCTTACACAGATGCAGGAACAGCCATTAACAGAGACAAATTGATTGGTGGACATTATAAGTAATGCAAAAGCAAGCGTACCTTCTAGAAGTCGCATAGGTGTACGGCATTGATGCTAATAAAATAAAAAAGCCGTCCAATCATTATCTTGGACGGCTTTAAGCATATTATTCAGTTGAAACTATGAAATCGCGATGACGTATGACTGCAAATACAGCTCCAGCACCTAACAAAGAGGCGGCAAGAATAAATGTTACCCTGACATCCCAAAGCTCCGCAATTAACCCGAAAATTAATGCAGAAATGCCGAATAACAGTGAAACCAAAGCACTTTGAACGGCGTAAATCTTAGGCAATTCCTCAGTAGTTGCGGATTTTTGAAGCATTGTCTCGCTTACAATGCTTTTTAATTGTTGAACAATTCCACTCCCTATAACAAGTAGAATAGAAATCCATGGAATGGTCGTTACTCCGAAAAGAAGGGTGACGCCGCTAATGCCAAACGAAAACAGAATAAGCAAGCGCTTTAGATTGTTTTCAATCCCTATTACATACCGAGAGCAGATGACGCCTCCAATAATCATACCTAAAAAGAAGGCGGTATTAATGTATCCCCACCAAGCTTCCGTCTGACCAAGAACTTCCGCCACGAAGATATAGAGGATAGAAGCAATCCACACAACATCAGCAATTGTTTCAAAAACAACGAGCACATGAAGACTCCTGAAAAGTGGATTTCTAAATATAATCTGCCAACCTTCTGCCAGCTCGCTACTTCGTTTGCCATTGACCTCTTTTTTCTGGAATGGAGTCGAATCGGAAATACCAAACATCATCATTGTTGCAAGTATATACAACCCGACTGTTCCAAAAACAGCAAATTGACCGCTCGTTATCGCGACGATCAAGCCACTTAGTGCCCAGCCTCCTAAATTCACAGTTTCAGAAACAATGGAGAAGAAACTATTTGCTTTCACAAGTTTTTCTTTTGCTACCAATCGTGGCAGCATAGCATGACTTGCTGGTGCTGCCCAGCCATCCAAAAAGGCAATACAACCAACAAACGTTAAAATGATGAATAGACTTGACGTCATTTCGGATAGCAACAAAAACGATAGAACACTTAATAGCAGCGTCTTACTCACTTGTGAGTAAACGAGCAATGTTTTTAATGGGAAACGATTCAACAACCACGGAGAAATCATGCCGCTTATAAAACGACCGAACATATTAATGAACGGTACCAGTGCCAATGCAAAAGCTGACTCTGTAAGTGCATATAAAACCGAAATAATCCCCACAATATAAAAAACATCGCCTAAATTGGCCATCGATTGACCTAGCCAAAGAAAACGGAACGATTGATTTTTCATTCTTACTACCCCTTTACAATCAAAATTAAAATTCAAACCGCTTTTCACTTTAATAGGGTAGTTTTACACTCGTCTTATACCTCCTCGAATAAACAACTTTTTCATACGTATATCAAAAAATATAACCGTTGCATTACTATCTAAAAGAAGGGTAGTAAGAATGAAAGTTATTTCAAATAATTCCTATTTAGATCAACAGATCAAATAAAACACTATCTTTATTTACTTCTGTAAACTCAAAACCACATTGTCCCATACGTTCGATTAAACCGTCGTAGTCCACTCGATTTCTTATTTCAATGCCGACAAGTCCAGGTCCACTTTCTTTATTGTTTTTCTTCGTGTATTCAAATGTCGTGATATCGTCATCCGGACCTAGCACCTCATCTAAAAACTGGCGCAAAGCACCTGCTCGTTGTGGAAAGTTAACGATGAAATAGTAGAGGAGACCCTCGTAAATGAGTGATTTTTCTTTAATTTCTTGCATTCTACCAATATCATTATTACCGCCACTAATTACGCATACAACGTTTTTCCCTTTGATTTGTTCTTTATAAAAGTCCAGTGCAGCAATCGACAGTGCACCTGCTGGTTCTGCGATGATGGCATGCTGATTATACAGCTCTAAAATCGTTGTGCACACTTTACCTTCCGGAACGGCTACGATGTCTTCTAGGTATGTTCGACAAATTGCATATGTTTGCTGGCCGACACGTTGCACTGCAGCACCATCAACGAATTTATCGATGTTATTCAATGACGTCACTGCGTCATTTTCAAAAGCCGCCTTCATGCTCGCCGCGCCTGCTGGTTCAACACCAATCATCCGGGTACGAGGGGAAACATTTTTAATGTATGTACTTAACCCAGACATTAATCCGCCGCCACCAATGCTTGCGAATACAAAATCGATTGGTTCTTCAATATCATTCATGATTTCAACTGCAACGGTTGCTTGACCCGCAATGATGTCTTGATCATCGAAAGGGTGAATGAAGATTCGTCCATCTTGTTCAGCAGCTGTCATCGCATATGTGGATGATTCATCGAATGTATCACCTGCAAGAATAATCTCGACTTGATCTTTACCGAACATACGCACCTGATTCACTTTTTGTTTCGGAGTTGTTTGCGGCATATAGATCTTTCCGTTAATGCCCAATTGTGCACAAGCATAGGCAACGCCTTGAGCATGATTGCCAGCACTCGCGCAAACAATTCCTTGTTTTCTAGCAGATGACTCCACTTTCTTTATTTTAAAATAGGCGCCACGCAACTTAAAAGAACGGACATATTGAAGATCCTCTCTTTTAACGTACACATGACAGCCATATTTTTCAGATAAGCGCTCGTTGAGTTGGAGTGGCGTATGTGTAACAACATCCTTCAAAAGATGATACGCCTTTAAAATATCTTCGACATGCACGTCTTTCGGTTTCGTATCGACTTCTTTTGTCGTCATGGAATCCCCTCCGGTTTAAAATCAATATTTCACCATGATAGCATAAAAACATTTATATGTGTGAAAATTCACATACTTTATTTTTAATTTTCAAATCGAAGTGAAACAAGCTTTCTGTAATTGTATTCAAACTTTTTTTGAACTATAATGGAACAAGTGTTCCATTATAAGAAAAAGGAGTGTTTCGCATGCTTCGAGATCGTGGAACAATTAAATGGACAGCGATGATGTTGCCAGAGCATGTGAAGTTGCTACGAGAATGGAAAGATGAAGAATTAGCTCCGATTCGTCAGCAACCAGATGAGCAACAATACGAAGAATGGAATTATCGTTTACAAGAGGCACTTGAACTTACGAAATCTCTTACAATTACGTACTGGAAGAGCAATAGACCCTTTACGCAAATAGGGCTCATTCAACGGATAGATACCTTGAATGGAATTGTTCGTATGCAAACTGCTTCTGGTGAACTCGTTATTATCCCATTAGAAACAATTGAAAATATTTCAGAAATCGAATAATTTAAAACTCGAAACTTTTCTATTGTGTAGACTTTTGCTAAACTATTGAAAGGTTCAACTAGAGAGTGTGTACTGGGGGGAGTAACATGGGTGTCTTACTAAAGCTAGGCTGGTTTTTTAAGGAACGTAGAAAGCACTATATTTTCGGCATTTCAATGTTAATTATCGTTTCGATGCTGCAATTATTGCCACCAAAAATCATCGGCATTATCGTGGATGAAATAACCCATCGAACATTAACTGTTGAGGACTTGATGAAATGGTTAGTCGTTCTAGCAGTCGCGGGTATAGTGATGTACATTGCTCGTAATTACTGGCGATTGATGATTTTTGGTTCTGCAGTTTTATTAGCGCGAACGATGCGAACACGTCTATTCAATCATTTAACACGGATGTCACCTTCATTTTACCAAAAGAGGCGCATCGGTGATTTAATGGCTCATGCCACAAATGATATCAATGCTGTTCATCAAACGGCTGGGATGGGTGTATTAACACTTGTCGATTCGATCGCAACAGGCGGATTTGTCATTGCAATGATGGGCTTCACAATTAGCTGGAAGTTGACGTTAATTGCACTTATACCTATTCCATTCATGATTTTATTGACGGGATACTACGGGAAATTGCTTCACAAACGTTTTCGCTATGCACAAGAATCCTTTTCAAACTTGAATGATAAGACACAAGAAAGTATATCAGGGATAAAAGTCATCAAAACATTTGGTCAACAAAATGAAGACATTGAGGATTTCACGACACTTTCTTCAGATGTCGTTGAAAAAAATATGCGCGTTGCAAAAGTGGATGCATTATTCGATCCAACAATTACAGGGATTTTTGCAATTTCCTATATTTTATCTTTCTTCTTCGGTACGAAGTATATAATCGCTGGAGATATGTCTATTGGGGATATGGTAGCTTTTAGTGCGTACCTTGGTTTACTCGTTTGGCCAATGCTGGCGTTTGGTTTCTTGTTCAACATTGCAGAACGAGGTAATGCATCATACGGCCGAATTATGGAGTTACTTTCTGTTTCACCAGAAATTAACGATGTTGACGATGCAATTGATGAGAAACCAGAAGGCGATTTGCATTTCGCAATCGATACATTCAAATTTACGGGTGATAACCGCGCCGCATTACATGATGTTCATTTTACGCTTAAGCGTGGGGAAACGCTTGGAATCGTAGGAAAGACTGGCTCGGGGAAAACAGCTATTTTAAAATTATTATTACGCGAGTTTGAAGGGTATAAAGGAAGCATTGTCTATGGCGGCAAGTCCATCCATTTATATAAGCAACAACGACTTAGAGAGTCAATTGGTTATGTGCCGCAAGATCATTTTCTATTCTCGACAACACTATCAGAGAATATCGCATTCACCAATCCAAGGATTGGTAATGAAAAGATTTATGAAGCAGCGAAGCTTGCGCATATTCATGAAGATATACTCGATTTTGCAGAAGGCTATGACACAATTGTTGGAGAACGAGGCGTATCCTTGTCGGGCGGACAAAAGCAACGTGTATCAATTGCTCGAGCACTGCTTATGAAACCTGAATTGCTCATCTTGGATGATTCATTATCAGCAGTAGATGCGAAGACAGAAGAAGCCATTTTGGAATCGTTAAAACAAACAAGAACGGATGAAACAACAATTATTACATCTCACCGTTTAAGCGCTATCCAACATGCTCATCAAATTATCGTCATGCATGAAGGAACAATTGTAGAATCAGGAACACATACAGAACTTATGAAACTAAATGGTAGATACAAAGAAATGTACGACTTACAGCAATTAGAAGTCCTTGTTGAACAAGGAGGTGAGCAATGATGAACAATGAAAAACAACCTAAAATGACATCAGGCGACCAATGGCTTGTCCTAAAAAGATTGTTGCGTTATACATTACCTCACAAAAAGAGCATCACATTTGCAATGATTCTGCTATTGCTCACGATCACAGGTACAATTGTCAGTCCATTAATTATTCAATCCTTTATCGATAATCATTTGACACTTAAAAGTTTTGATAAAAATGACGTGATGCTCATTGCAATTACGTATATAAGTATTCAAGTATTCATCGTCATCGTATCCTATTTTCAAACGCTTCGTTTTCAAGAAATCGCGTTGAAAATTATTCAACAAATGCGCATTGACGTATTTACAAAAGTACAGCAACTAGGGTTGCGTTATTTTGATAAGACACCCGCAGGCAGTATTGTTTCACGCGTGACTAATGACACTGAAGCGATAAAAGAAATGTTCGTCAGTGTTATCGTGACATTTTTACAAGCGATTTTCGTCATTGTCGGCGTGTATATTGCGCTCTTTAGTCTTAATCGTAAATTAGCGTTACTGTCACTTGTCCTATTGCCATTGTTTTTAGGTATAATCGTCATTTATCGAAGATACAGTGCAGACTTTTATCAAGATATCCGTGAAAAGCTTAGTCAATTAAATGCAAAAATCGCTGAATCGTTATCAGGGATGTCTATGATACAAGCCTTTAGACAAGAACAACGTTTGCAAACAGAATTTGAGGACATCAACGAAGGGCATTATAAGGCAGGTATTCGAAATATAAAATTCGATAGCATGTTGCTAAGCCCAGCAATCGATTTAATGTACGCAGCGACTCTTGTATTTGTGTTAGGTTATTTCGGATTTATGTCGCTAGAAAGTTCTGTAGAAGTTGGTGTGCTTTATGCATTTACAACACTTATTGCACGCCTCTTCCAACCCGTCCAACAAGTGATGCAACGTTTGTCCATATTCCAAATGGCGATTATTTCTGCGTCACGCGTGTTTGTGTTGATGGATGATTCCGATATGGAACCTGAACAAGACGTTCAAAGCAAAACTGAAATTACGGACGGTAAAATTGAATTCAAAAATGTAACGTTTTCATATGACGGAATGAATGACGTTCTAAAAAACATTAGCTTTACTGCAAATGCAGGCGAAACAGTTGCGCTTGTCGGACATACCGGAAGTGGAAAGAGTTCAATTATTAATCTATTGATGCGATTTTATGAATTTGAGCACGGAGAAATATTAATTGATGATATATCATTAAAAAGCTATCCAAAAGAACAATTGCGAAAGAAAATGGGGCTCGTTTTACAAGATCCATTCCTATTTTACGGGGATATTGAAAGTAATATCCGTTTGCATGACAAAGAAATGAGTGCTGAAGCAGTACGTCATGCCGCAGAGTTCGTGCTGGCAAATGAATTTATAGAACAATTACCTAACCGGTATGCTCAGACAGTAACGGAGCGGGGTTCTACTTATTCAAGCGGACAACGACAACTCGTTGCATTCGCAAGATCAATCGCTACAAATCCAAAGATTTTAGTTCTTGATGAAGCGACTGCAAACATTGATACTGAAACGGAAGTTGGAATTCAAGTAAGCCTTGAAAAGATGCGCAAGGGAAGGACGACAATTGCTATCGCTCACCGGCTAAGTACCATTCAAGATGCCGAACTCATCCTCGTGCTTCACAAAGGTGAAATTGTCGAGCGGGGGAATCACCAAGCATTAATTGCACAAAAAGGGCTGTATCACAAGATGTATCTATTACAAAACGGTATTTTGGATGATAGTGCTCAATAAGATTCAAAACACATAGGTGAAATAAACAAACTTGTAAAGAACTCAAAAAACGTTTCATTGTCGTCAACATCATTGATACTGTTGGTTTTCACCACATAGAATAAAAAGGTTCGGCTCTCGCCGAACCTTTTTATTCGCTCTGTATTTGGTGGTACTATAAAAGTCATAAACTGTTCACAGTCATTATAAGCGTAATTTTGAGTTTTTTTTGATACGATTGGGTTAGAAAAATTATAAGGGGAGAAAATAATGAGCACAGATTTGAATTTATTGCTTGCCTTGGGAGCTGGTTTCCTTAGCTTCATCTCACCATGCACATTGCCGTTGTATCCAGCATTCATTTCGTATATTACAGGCATGTCGCTAGATGATTTAAAATCAGACACGAAACGCATGAGTCGTAGTGGTATGTTGCATACAATCTTCTTTTTAGTAGGTTTCTCTATCATTTTCATTGCATTAGGTTTTGGAACATCATTCGTAGGTACATTTTTTAAAGAAAACCAAGAAATTCTACGACAAATCGGTGCCATATTCATTGTCGCTTTCGGTTTAATGATCATTGGTTTGTTCACACCAAAATTCCTGATGCAAGAAAAAAAGTTACAATTTAAAAACCGGCCAACTGGTTATTTAGGTAGCGCATTAATTGGATTAGCATTTGCAGCCGGCTGGACACCATGTACAGGTCCAATCGTCGGTTCAATTATTGTGATAGCGGGTTCAAATCCAGGGTCAGGCTTACTTTATATGACACTATACGTTCTAGGATTCGCCATTCCATTTTTCATCCTATCTTTCTTCATTACACGTCTTGGATGGATCCGAAAGTACAGTGGCATTATTACTAAAGTAGGGGGATACTTAATGATTGCGATGGGTATTCTACTATTTTTTGATGGTTTAACGTTTTTAACAAGCTTGTTAAGCCCGTTATTTGGAGATTTTAGAGGATTTTAATGTGAAATGGAGGAGCACCAATGGAATTGATTGAATCTTATAGAGAGTGGACTGAATTACAAGCACGCGAAAAGAATATCGTCCTTTTTGTTAAAATTGATAATTGCTCAGTTTGTGAAGGACTTCTACCACAAATCGAACCTTTGGAACAAGACTATACGATTCCTTTTTACAAAGTAAATGTATCCAAAGTTCCTGAAATTGCTGGACAGTTATCACTCTTCACTGCTCCAGTTGTATTATTGTTCAATGAAGGAAAAGAGTATGCCCGATTTGCACGCTTCGTACCTCGTGATGAGCTTATACGTCGTCTTGATGAACTAGTTGAGCGGGGGAATTAAATTGCTTGAATTACGAGAGCTCGTCAACATGATATTCACCAAGATCCCTTCCGTCTATTTAATTGTCGGTTCGACCTTAGTATTCTTGTTCATGGGAACTCTAGCATTCTTCGTTAGAGCACGTGCTGCAAAAAAGCCCATTTCATTTAAGCGTATTATTCTGCCGCCACTGTTCATGTCAACAGGTGCTCTTATGTTTTTATTTGCTGAATTTAGAGTTCCTTGGGCACAAGTGGTTGAAGCCGCATTCGTTGGTTTATTATTTTCATTTATTTTGATTAAAACAACCAACTTTGAAATGAAAGAACACCAAATATATCTTAAGCAATCGAAAGCATTTATTTTCATCCTGCTAGGTCTGCTCATTTTCAGGTTGATTGCTAAACTGATATTAAGCAGTTCAATTGACGTAGGAGAGCTTGCGGGAATGTTCTGGACCCTCGCTTTCGCAATGATTCTACCATGGAGAATCGGAATGTTGGTCAAGTTCAAAGCACTAAAGAAGAGCGAGACAGTCATTTAGTTTTATTCGATAAAAAGACGTTCTATCATGAATTGATAGAACGTCTTTTTATATTTAAAACAAGTGTTCATATGGACTTGCATCAATATCCATTAATTTTAACTTCTTTCGAAGAAATTTATGGTCACGTTTTGGAGTCGCTTGTATATATCCACGGATAATAAGGTCCGTATCAATTTTATCGGCCTTTTCTTCAAGAGCAATTTTCCCAATTCGTGAGCCAATTGTTTGTTTCGCTACATCTCTAAACAACTCAGGAACAGGCGTTACGAGCTCTGCTAGTAAACCTTTCGATTCTGAATCCCAAAGATGAAGTGACTTTTCAATATAATGCTCCTGCCAGTCTAAAGTAGACTTCCCATCGTCCTTTGGAAAAACTTTTAGAAACTTTCGGAACATAAAGAAGCCGCCAATTCCAAACAAAACGACCATCGCAACACACCAGAAAAGGATGAACCACATAAAAAGTCCAGATTGCAAAATGTCTTCACCTACCATTCTATATCCCCATTATAAGAGCATTTCATAAAAAATACACGAACTAAGTATCTGATTACTTTTTTATCATCTATATAAAGGGTGAAAAGGAGGTGATTATGTGGCTACAATCGAATATAAAGACGGCATCGGGAGAATCAGTTTCGACGCGGGTGTAACAGCGGAAGGTAAACCTATCCGTAAAACAAAAACGTATCGCGGTATTAAGCAAGGTGCAAGTGCAACAGAATTACAAACAGCACTATTACAGCTCGCACAGTTATCAGAACTACGCTACACGGGATTTGAGAAAGTTGAAACATCCAGCATTGCAAACTAAAAGAAAGGAGGAATAACCGATGGCAAAAACATTGCAGTTAAAGTTTAACACGGTAGCCGGCAAGAATGTTTTACTCACTGTCGATAATCCGCGCAGTAATCTAACAGCACCAGAAGTAGTTGCAGCTATGCAAGAAATTATCACTTCAGCAGTATTTGGTAAAGACGGCTTTCCACTAAGTGAAGCCGTTAGTGCAAAAATCATCGAGCGTAACGCAACCGAAATTGTTTAAAAAATCGTGACAGTTAAAACCGGCCATCCATCTTCTATGGTAGCCGGTTTTTTTGCACAAAAAGACAAGGAGGTATCGAAATGGAACAATGGCTAAATTTAATACAAGAAATCGGCTTTCCGATATTTGTATCGTTTTATCTATTGCACCGAATCGAAACAAAATTAGTTGCGATACACGACGTTCTCGTATCGTTAAAACTGAAATAACTATACTCATTTGTCGATGATTTGACATTCATATAGCTCTCCTTCGCTTGTTTAAGGTTCTAACATTCGATATGATAAAGTTATTATTAGAATGTGGGGGAGAAAGAATGAAAAAAAGTATTGTATTTTCTTATTTAGCAGTTGCGTTATTTGTGTTAAGCGCATGTTCAGGTGGTTCTTTTAAGGCAGATCATCACTATGAAATAGAACCTTTTGAATTCACAAACCAAAACAATGAAAGTGTATCTCTTAAAGACTTGCAAGGGCAAGTGTGGTTATCCCAATTCGTCTTTACAAAATGTACTTCGGCATGTCCACCGATGATGGTTAATATGGCAGAGTTACAGGATAAGCTAGTTGCTGAAGGAATAGAAGATTATAAGATTGTCTCTTTTAGTATTGATCCTGAAATAGATACACCTGAAGCTTTACAAGCTTATATGGGTTTATATAACATTCCTGATACAAGTAAATGGGAGATGTTAACAGGATATTCTCAAGAAACAATAGCAGATATAGCAGCGAAATCTTTTAAAACAATGGTCATTGACGATCCAACTACTGATCAAGTTGCACATGGCACAGCATTTGCGCTAGTTAATCAAAAAGGCGAAGTCGTTAAGTCGTATAACGGTTTTAAAGATGTTCCCTATGATAAGATAGCAAAAGATATGAAGGCACTTATTAAAGAAGGATAATGTAAAGGCATCCAAGGGAGGGCATGATGAAGAAACGTAAAAATAAAGGGTTGTCCATGAAAACAAAAGGACTACTCATCATCTTACTCATCCCGGTTGCTGTTACCCTTTTTACAATCACAGCTATTATATGGACTGGTATTCAAAATCCTGCACTTCTAAAAAAATCAGCACATGCATTGCGAGAAATGCAAGAACGTTATAGTGATTTACCTATCCCACCAGAGTATATCCCTTTATATATTGAGGCGGGGGAAGAATATGGTATCCCATGGACATTACTCGCTGCTCATCATCGAATTGAGACGCGTTTTTCTACCATTGATCCACTTCTTTCACCAGTAGGTGCTGAGGGGCATATGCAATTCATGCCTTGTACATTTGTTGGGTGGAGTTATCCTGGTTGCACTGGTTTAGGCCAAGGTGATATACCACAAAGTGATAAAACAAATCCTGCAATTATTAAAAAACACGGTGGGTATGGGATCGATGCAAATGGAGACGGTATCGCAGATCCATACGATATAGAAGATGCTCTATATAGTGCTGCGAACTATCTTGCCAAAAGCGGGGCAGCAGATGGACATTACGAAAAGGCCATTTTCAATTACAATCATAGTAAAAAGTATGTCAATGATGTTCTTCTCTATTTCAACGAATACGAAGCTTTCAGAATTGAAATGGATGCTTTAGAAAAACAATAATAAAAAGGTGATTCCAAAAATGGAATCACCTTTTTTTGACTTATGAAGCTCTGCGCATTGATTTCATAATCAGACTCACAATAAACACAAGTACTAGAGCACCAATGAGTGCGGGAACAATATAGAAGTCCGAAATCTTCGGTCCCCATTCTCCCAATAACATTCCACCAATCCAAGCACCAACAATACCAGCGATAATATTACCAATAATTCCACCTGGAATGTCTTTACCTAAAATCAGACCTGCTAACCAACCAATAATCCCGCCAATAATTAGATACCATAAGAAACTCATTATTGTTCCATCTCCTTTTTAATAAATGATGATTGCGTCTACAGTATGTTAAATAACCTTAATTTCAATACATTAAACATCATCATTAAAAAAAAGTAAAAAAAACTGTCATTTAATAATTGTAGCACCTAGTGTATTCTCGAAATGACGGAGTGCCCATGCATGACCTTCAGCATCAAAGCTAGCAACACCTTTTTCATGAATGACGATTGTAAATCCACGATTATAAGCATCGACAGCCGTGTGTAGAATACAAATATCCGTACAAACGCCGACTAGATGAATTTCTGTAATAGCGCGTGAACGCAATTGTAACTCTAAATCAGTTCCAGCAAAGGCACTAAATCGTGTTTTATCCATCCAATAAATTGCTTCTTTACGCTTTTCATAAACATTTTGTAGTGAACCATAAAGGTCTCTTCCTGCTGTTCCACGAATATTATGAGGTGGGAATTGTTTAGTTTCAGGGTGATAGGGATCCTCTAGTTCATGTAAATCAACAGGCATAACAACGAAATGTTGTTCATCTAAAAATTGTTCTGTAAGTTCCGTAATGTATTCTTCAAGTGCGATGCCAGGTTTACCACAAGTTAATGCCCCATCTACTGCAACAAAATCAACTGTGTAGTCAACAACGAGTAATGCTTTTTTCAACATTAACAACTCCTTCATTATTTTCATTATCCATCATGCCACATAAAGTTAGAAAATTCATCCATTCATAATAATAAACTTTTGCTAGTTTTCTAATAACAGAATATACTTAATAGAAAGGTAACTTTGATAAAGGGAGGAATTTTCTTGAATGAAGCCGAAATTGCTTATGCGCATCTTAAAAGACCTTTTGCATGCATTGATTTAAACGCATTAGATCTTAATATTGCTTATGTGAATAATGCTTGCGGAAGTAAGGGGGTACGAATTGCAACGAAGTCGATTCGTTCTATGCAACTGCTTCATTACATACACAGTCGTTTAAAAAATCCAGCCGGTTTTATGACTTTTGATTTAAATGAAACAGCTCGTTTACTGGATGAAGGCTTTACCGATTTGTTAGTAGGTTATCCTCAACTAGAAACCCTCCCAATGGAACAAATTATTGCACATTTACGAAACGGTCGACAAGTTACCTTTATGATTGATTCATTTGAACAATGGAGCTGGTTAGATTCAATCGGCGCTGAACATTCAATCGTTTTTGACGTTTGCATCGATTTAAACGTTTCTTCAGATTTTAAAGTTATTTACTTCGGCACAAAACGATCCCCTTTAACGAGTACTCTTCAAGTAGTTGAATTGCTAACGAAAGCACGTACACTTACTAATACGAAAGTTACAGGCATTATGGGATATGAAGCGCAAATTGCCGGCATTCCAGATACGCCCGTTGAACAGTGGCAAAAGAAGGTAATCAAACAACTCAAAATTCGTTCTCAACAGCATATCAGTTCCTTCAGAAAAGAAGCTGTAAACCTTATTAAAAAAACTTATTCAGATGTAAGATTTGTGAATGGTGGCGGTTCCGGAAGCATTGCATTTACTTCAGAACAACAGGAAGTAACTGAGATTACTGTAGGCTCAGCTTTTTACTTCCCAGCATTATTTTCTCGTTATGAAAATTTACCTTTACAACCGTCAACAGCCTTCGGTCTACGAGTCACACGAAAACCAGAAGACAAAATAATTGTTTGTCATGGTGGCGGCTATATCGCATCCGGTGCGTGTGGAACTGATAAAAACCCAGTTCCTTTCTGGCCAGAAAACCTAACTTATTTAAAAAATGAAGGAGCAGGAGAAGTTCAAACACCATTGAAAGATTCAAACGGAACGCTTCAAATAGGAGATACTGTTTATTTTCGTCATGCAAAGGCAGGAGAATTATGCGAACGTTTTCCTGTTCTTCACGCACGACGAGGCACTACGTACGAGGGACCATATACGACCTACCGAGGGGAAGGGGATTGCTTTTTATGAGTGTTCAACTGAAAGATAAGCTATGGACAAATTGGGCTGGAAACGTACAATCCACTCCGAACTATACACATTTCCCATCAAGTATTAGTGATGTTCAAGACATTGTAAATAGTTGTCGAGTCCGTGGTACTTCTCTCCGTGTAACGGGAGCAGCACATTCATTTAGTCCAGTTGCAAAGCCTGATGATGACGCCATGTCACTGAATAATTTACGAGGTCTCATTTCTTATGACAGTGAAGTAATGGAAGTGCGGTTATGGGCGGGTACCTACCTATATGAGGCAACAAAGTTATTAGCTTCTGTAAACATGGGATTTGAAAATATGGGGGATATTCAAGAACAGACCATCGCTGGTGCTGTTAGCACTGGAACACATGGCACAGGCTTAACACTCGCATCATTGTCGGATCAAGTTGTCGCTTGGACTTGGGTGGACGGTAGAGGAGAAGTACAACAGCATCGACGCGGGGATGATGATTTGTCGAAAGCGCTAAGTTTATCGTTGGGCATGTTAGGTGTCTTAGTAGATGTTACTCTACGTACAATCCCACTTTATAGTTTAGAAGTTAAAAATTATCATCGGGAATTTACTGTCGCAATAGAAGAATGGCAAACTAAAATACAAAACCATCGTCATGTAGAGTGGTTTTACTTTCCAGGAACAAAAATTGTTCAAGTAAAAGAAACTGACTGCGTAGCGCTTAAGAAACAAACGTTATTATCAAAAGCTAATGATTTTGTTAAGATTGGTCTGATTGAAACAATCGGATTTAAAGTAATTTCAGAACTTTGTAGAATTCGACCACAGTTATCAAAAACAATGACACACTTCTCAGCAAATAATGTTCCGACGGGTACAAAAAGTGGAATGTATCATGAAATCTTTCCAACGGCACGTCTAGTAAGGTTTACAGAAACAGAATACGCAATACCGCTAGCATCATTTGAAGAATGTATGATAGAAATCCAACTTTTTTTCAAGGCGCATCCATTTTATGTTCATTTTCCAATCGAATGTAGAATTACAGCTGGGGAAGATGCTTTTTTAAGCCCAACGCAAGGACAAGAAAGCGCATTTCTAGCATTTCATATGTATAAAGGGATGGATGATGGTCCTTATTTCAAATGGGTTCATCAACTAATGGAAAAGTATGGGGGACGACCGCACTTTGGTAAAATGAACGATTTAACAAACGACAAGCTACGCTCCCTCTATCCCAATCTTGAACGTTTTATGGAAATACGAGCGAAATTTGATCCTTCTAACATTTTTTTAAGCACTTACTTAAAAAAACTTTTTATAGCTGTTTAAATATAATTATCATTAATCGAATAAGGTCATTACAATTACTTATGATAGACTATAAAAATTAAGTATTTTACTTATCATTACCAGTAATATATGATTAAGTAGAGAAAAGACGTTTATTTATAGCCTTTTCAGCATATGTAGAGCAGATAGAAGGAGGAAATTACTAATGGCTAAAAGCAACTTGCACAACAGCCGAAAGTCGTTTGAATTGAATGGTAAGACGTATAATTACTACCATTTGAAAGCAATCGAAGAAGCCGGCATTGCGAATATTTCCAAACTACCTTATTCAATTAAAGTACTACTTGAATCCGTGTTAAGACAACATGATGGTTATGTTATTAAAGATGATCATGTTAAAAATCTTGCAAAATGGGGGAAGGATGCAGATGCTGACGCGGAAGTTCCATTTAAACCGTCACGCGTTATTCTTCAAGACTTCACGGGAGTTCCAGTTGTTGTAGACTTGGCAGCTTTACGTTCTGCAATGGCAAAAATGGGTGGTAATCCAGACCTAATAAATCCTGAAATTCCAGTAGATCTAGTCATTGACCACTCCGTCCAAGTAGACCGTTATGGTTCTCAAGATGCATTACGTCTAAATATGGAATTAGAATTCGAACGAAATGCTGAACGTTATCAATTCTTAAGTTGGGCTCAAAAAGCTTACGATAATTATCGTGCTGTTCCGCCCGCAACAGGAATTGTTCACCAAGTGAACCTTGAATATTTAGCAAACGTTGTACATGCAGTTAAAAACGAAGACGGCACATTCGAGACATATCCCGATACATTAGTAGGTACTGATTCTCATACAACGATGATCAACGGTATTGGTGTACTCGGATGGGGAGTTGGTGGTATCGAAGCTGAAGCAGGTATGCTTGGACAGCCTTCATATTTCCCAATTCCAGAAGTTATCGGAGTCAAACTAACTGGCGAACTTCCAAATGGTACAACTGCAACTGACCTTGCATTAAAAGTAACTCAAACACTCCGTGCACACGGCGTTGTTGGCAAATTTGTTGAATTCTTCGGTCCAGGCGTGGCTAAACTACCACTTGCAGATCGCGCAACAATTGCAAACATGGCTCCAGAGTATGGTGCAACTTGTGGCTTCTTCCCAGTAGATGAAGAAGCACTTAACTATATGCGGTTAACAGGACGCGAAGAAGAAAGTATTCAAGTTGTGAAACAATATCTTGTTGAAAACGATATGTTCTTCACTGTTGATAATGAAGAACCAACATACACAGATGTTGTTGAAATTGATCTTTCTAAAATTGTTGCAAATCTTGCTGGACCTAAACGTCCGCAAGATATGATTCCATTAACAGAAATGCAAAGTTCATTTAACGATGCTGTTGTTGCACCAGAAGGTAACCAAGGTTTCGGATTCTCACCGAAAGAACTTGAAAAAACAGCACAAATTGAATTTGAAGACGGACGCTCAGTTGAAATCAAAACTGGTGACCTTGCAATTGCAGCTATCACTTCATGTACCAACACTTCTAACCCATATGTCATGTTAGGTGCTGGTCTTGTTGCAAAGAAAGCTGTCGAAAAAGGGTTAACGCCTCCACCATATGTAAAAACTTCATTGGCACCAGGTTCAAAAGTAGTAACTGGCTACTTAACTGATTCTGGCCTTGATAAGTATTTAGACCAAATCGGATTTAACACCGTTGGGTACGGTTGTACAACATGTATCGGTAATTCAGGTCCGCTTCTTCCTGAAATTGAAAAAGCGATTATGGGGAACGATATGTTGATGTCATCTGTTCTTTCAGGTAACCGTAACTTTGAAGGCCGTATCCATCCACTTGTGAAAGCAAACTACTTGGCTTCACCGCCACTTGTTGTTGCGTATGCACTTGCTGGAACAGTCGATATCGACTTCGAAAAAGACCCAATTGGTAAAGACAAAGACGGCTTCGATGTATTCTTTAAAGACATTTGGCCAACGACTGAAGAAGTACAAGAAGTTGTTAAGTCAACAGTTACACCAGAATTGTTCCGTAAAGAATACGCACGCGTATTTACAGAAAACGAAGCATGGAATGCCATTGAAACAACTGATGATTCATTGTACGATTTTGACGAAAACTCAACTTACATTCAAAATCCACCGTTCTTTGAAGGACTTGCAAAAGAGCCTGAAGACATTCAAGCTCTATCAGGACTTCGCGTGATTGGTAAGTTCGGTGACTCGATTACGACGGACCATATCTCACCTGCAGGAGCAATCGGAAAAGACACACCTGCTGGTAAATACTTGCGTGAAAACGGTGTTGAACCACGTTTCTTCAACTCTTACGGTTCAAGACGTGGTAATCATGAAGTAATGATGCGCGGTACTTTTGCAAACATTCGTATTCGTAACCAAATCGCAAAAGGTACAGAAGGTGGATTTACAACATACTGGCCAACAAAAGAAATCATGCCAATCTATGATGCAGCTATGAAGTATCAAGAAGATGGTACTGGTTTAGCAATTATTACGGGTAAAGATTATGGTATGGGATCTTCACGTGACTGGGCAGCTAAAGGTACTTCACTACTCGGTATTAAAACTGTCATCGCGGAAAGCTATGAGCGTATCCACCGTTCAAACCTTGTAATGATGGGAGTGCTACCACTTCAATTTATGAAAGGTGATAGTGCAGAAACACTTGGTCTATCAGGCGATGAAGAAATCAGTGTAAATATTGCGGAAGGTGTAAAGCCTCGTGATATACTAAAAGTTACTGCAACTTGTAAAGACGGTTCTATTAAAGAATTCGATGTACTTGCACGCTTTGACTCTGATGTAGAAGTTGACTACTACCGTCACGGTGGTATCCTTCAAATGGTTCTTCGCGATAAAATGAAGACAAACTAATAGCAGTTATGAAAAAGGGCGACCATTCAATGGGTCGCTCTTTTTCACATGTATATGAGCCGTTGTCCTGCATAATATGCCTTCATTTTGTATACTAGCTATAGAGGTGATGATATGTTTGTAAGTAAAAAAGAGATTGAAATTAGATATGCAGAGACAGATCAAATGGGTGTCGTCTACCATGCTAATTATTTAGTATGGATGGAAATTGGACGTACAAAACTAATTGAAGATCTTGGCTTTACATATGCCGGACTCGAGGCAGAAGGTTATTTAGCTCCAGTTATTGACTTATCCATTCAATACAAAGCAGCTATGAAATACGGTCAAAAAGCAATCGTCCACACTTGGGTGGAATCCCACGGCAAGTTGCGAACGATTTATGGCTATGAAATCAGGCATGAAGATGGCACTCTGTCTGCTACAGCTACATCAGAACATGTACTCGTTAAAAAAGAAAACTTCCGTCCTGTTTCTCTCCGGAAAGTAAATGAGGCTTGGGAAGCGAAATACAACGATATTAAACGGAGTTCAAATTAATGGCTTTTGGTATTAAGAGAGAAGAACTTTTAGCGTGGAAAAGTTCAGTGGGTAGGGGAGAGATTGCATTTCTTACACACTATTGGGTGGACGAACGCTTTCCTGGTTGTAAGACCGTGACCAAGGTTGGTTGTGCCGATATTGAAAAGCTAATTGAATGGGGTACTCAATACGAACTAAAAAGTGAATGGATTGATATGAAAAAAGACTATCCACATTTTGATTTGTTCGGTGAATACGAACAGATAATTATGAACAGTGAAGGACGCTTAACTCAACTACAGCGATTTAAACCTATAAAAAAACGTGAAGCCCTATAGCTTTCACGTTTTTTTATAAGAATAGACTAATTCTTCGCTAACAGAATCGAAACTGACATGTAAATCATGACCATCAAAAAACCATTCATCACGTTGTTCAACATAAAATTGTATTTCGCTGATAATTGTTTCAGTTGATACGAGATCTGGCTTTTCTTTCATTACACCTAAAGAAAAAGCTTCGTGCAAAGGACTTGCTCCCCCGTAGCGTGCAAAAAACTTTATACTATCACCGTTTTCTACATCCATCTCATCTTTAAACCATTTGAACGCAGTATCTGTCATGATAATCTTCAACTGACTCACCACCTTGTTAGCGTGTATTACAACCACTTTACTTTTGGTTCAGTACCAGCTTTAATACGTGTAATATTTGCCCGATGTCTATAAAAGATGAAGATAGCAAAAATCCCAATCATAATCATCATATATAAATCGCCTGTTCTCAAATAATAAATAACACTATAAATAACACCAACAATTGCAACAATCATTGATGATAATGAAACCATCTTCGATATTTTTAATACAATTAAAAACGTTACGAAAACAATTATGAAAAAAGGCCAATTGTAACCTAATAACACACCTCCAGAAGTCGCAACAGCTTTACCACCTTTGAAATTAGCGAAGACAGGGAACATATGACCAAGCACTGCAAACGCACCAAGAAGGAGTGGATGAATCGTACTTTCGCTAAATATCGGGAGTAGAGGTAACAAAACTGCAAATGTTCCTTTTAAAATATCAATAATCGTAACCGTCAGTCCTGCTTTTTTACCAAGTACCCGAAATGTATTGGTGCCACCTAAGTTTCCACTACCATGTTGCCGTATATCTGTATTATAAAATAATTTACCGATCCAAAGTGCAGAAGGGATTGACCCGAGCAAATAAGCTATTGCTAAAAGTATGATGATTTCCATTGAATACCCCTTTACATTTTTCTACTTACCGTTTTAGTTTAGCAGAATGAAATTGTGTCGACAATGGTCAGTAGTTTGTCTGTAAATGGTTATCATTTACTTTCTGGCATTGCAATAATATACTTTCTTCTATACAATTAATTGGACATACTTCGCAAAACGTTGGTTTAACAACCTTTCGTTGAAGTACTATACTTACATATACAAGAACATTCGTTTGACGGGGGTTTCAAATTGACGAAAAAACAAGAAGCATATACTTATGACGATAGTTCCATCCAAATTTTAGAAGGTTTAGATGCAGTAAGAAAAAGACCTGGTATGTACATCGGTTCAACCGATTCACGCGGTCTTCATCATTTAGTTTACGAAATTGTAGATAACGCAGTAGATGAAGCGTTAGCTGGGTATGGATCTGAAGTAGACGTTACACTACACGGTGATGGCAGCGTAAGTGTTCGTGACTATGGGCGCGGCATGCCAACTGGTATCCATCAATCGGGCAAACCAACTGTAGAGGTCATTTTGACTGTCCTGCACGCAGGCGGAAAATTTGGACAAGGTGGATACAAAACAAGTGGTGGGTTACACGGTGTTGGAGCTTCTGTTGTTAACGCATTATCAGAATGGCTTGAGGTGACAATCTTCCGCGATGGTAAGAAATACCGCCAACTTTTTGAAAAAGGCGGAAAGCCAGCAACGACTCTTGAAGAAATTGGGACAACACGTGAAAAAGGAACACTTATTCACTTCAAACCCGATCCTTCAATTTTCTCAACTTTAAAATATCAATATGAGACATTAAGCGAACGCCTTCGTGAATCTGCATTTCTTTTGAAAGGGTTAAAAATCGACTTAAAAGAAGAAGGAACTGATAAGGAAGACATCTTCCACTATGATACAGGTATTAAAGCATTCATCTCATATCTCAACGAGGAAAAAGATGTACTTCATGAAGTATCCTACTTAGAAGGCGAAGCTGAAGGCATAGAAGTAGAATTCGCATTTCAATTTAGTGATGGTTACTCTGAAACCATCCTTTCATTTGTCAATAACGTCCGAACAAAAGACGGCGGTACACATGAAACGGGCGCAAAAGCAGCAATGACGAGAGTTTTTAATGAGTACGCAAGAAAAACAGGTTTGTTAAAAGAAAAAGATAAAAACCTTGAAGGTTCGGATATTCGCGAAGGAGTTGCAGCGATTGTATCTGTTCGAATTCCTGAAGAAATCCTTCAATTTGAAGGACAAACAAAAGGGAAATTAGGGACAAGTGAAGCTCGCGGAGTAGTTGACGCGATTGTTTCGCAAAAGCTTCTATATTTCTTAGAGGAAAATGCAGATCTGAGTGCATCTCTTATTCGTAAAGCCATTCGTGCACAACAAGCACGTGAAGCAGCTCGAAAAGCTAGAGAAGATGCACGTTCAGGTAAGAAACGGAAACGTTCTGACACATTACTATCCGGTAAACTAACACCCGCACAATCACGTAATGCTGCAAAAAATGAATTGTATTTAGTCGAGGGTGACTCTGCAGGCGGTTCCGCAAAACAAGGTCGTGACAGAGTATTTCAAGCAATTTTACCGTTACGTGGTAAAGTGCTGAACACTGAAAAAGCGAAACTTGAAGATATTATGAAAAACGAAGAAATTAATATGATTATTCATGCCATTGGTGGCGGTGTTGGTTCTGATTTCTCTATTGAAGATATCGCTTATGACAAAATTATTATTATGACAGATGCTGATACTGATGGTGCACATATACAAGTGTTGTTACTAACATTTTTCTACCGCTATATGAAACCGCTAATTGAAGCAGGTAAGATTTTCATAGCATTACCGCCACTTTACAAAGTGTCAAAAGGGACAGGTAAGAGTGAAAAACTTGCTTATGCATGGACAGAAGCAGACTTAGATGAAGCCATTTCTAAAGTCGGTAAAAGTTATATGCTTCAACGCTATAAAGGTCTCGGGGAAATGAACGCTGACCAACTGTGGGATACAACGATGAATCCTGAAACACGTACATTAATTCGTGTGACGATTGAAGATGGCGCAAAATCTGAAAGACGTGTCACAACATTAATGGGCGACAAAGTTGAGCCACGAAGACGTTGGATTGAAGAAAACGTCGATTTTGGCATGCAAGAAGAACATAATATATTAGACAATGAATTTTTACATGTCGAGGGGGATTTTGAATGACAACACCAGAAGTATTCCAAGATCTTCCCTTGGAAGAAGTCATCGGAGATCGCTTTGGTCGATATAGTAAATACATTATTCAAGACCGAGCTTTACCAGATGCTAGAGACGGTTTAAAACCCGTACAACGAAGAATTTTATATGCAATGTTCCACGAGGGTAATACACATGAGAAAGCTTTCCGTAAATCAGCAAAAACAGTCGGTAACGTTATCGGTAACTATCATCCACATGGCGATACATCCGTTTACGAAGCCATGGTTCGAATGAGCCAAGATTGGAAATTGCGTCATATGCTCATTGAAATGCATGGTAATAACGGATCAGTAGATGGCGATTCCGCTGCCGCTATGCGTTACACCGAAGCGCGACTTTCAACAATTGCGAGTGAAATGTTACGTGACATCGGTAAGAACACAGTTGATTTCGTTCCAAACTTCGATGATACAGAGCCAGAACCAACTGTGCTGCCTTCACGATATCCTAATCTGTTAGTAAACGGTTCAACAGGTATATCGGCTGGTTACGCAACAGACATCCCGCCACATGCTTTGCATGAAGTATTAGACGGCGTATTAATGCGAATGGATAATCCAGACGTTACGGTTGATGAACTCATGACAGTTATAAAAGGTCCAGATTTCCCAACAGGTGCCATCATACAAGGGACCGACGGCATTAAAACGGCATATGAAACTGGTAAGGGTAGATTCATCATCCGTGCGAAGAGTGATATTGAACCCCTTAAAGGTGGAAAATCACAAATCGTTATTACTGAAATTCCATATGACGTTAACAAAGCAAATATGGTAAAAAAAATAGACGAACTGAGATTAGACCGTAAATTAGATGGAATCGCAGATGTACGTGACGAATCAGATCGCACCGGCTTACGTGTAGTCGTTGAATTAAAAAAAGATATTGATGGCAATGCCATTTTACAATATTTATTAAAAAACACAGACTTACAAGTTACATATAACTTTAATATGATTGCGATTTCTGACCGTCGACCGACATTAATGTCACTGCCAATGCTTTTGGACGCTTATATTTCTCACCAAAAAGAAGTCGTTACGCGCCGATCACAATACGACATCCAAAAAGCCAAAGATCGTTTGCATATTGTTGAAGGACTTATGAAGGCACTGTCGATTTTAGATGAAGTTATTAAAACAATTCGTGGTTCTAATGATAAAAGAGATGCGAAAAACAATCTAATTTCTAAATATGCTTTCACGGAAATTCAAGCTGAAGCAATTGTTTCATTACAACTTTACCGTCTTACAAATACGGATATTACTGAATTACAAGCTGAAGATGCTGAATTGCGTCAACTCATAGAACAGCTAGATGCTATTCTAAGCAGTGATAAAAGACTTTCATCAGTCATTAAAAAGGAATTATTAGCAATCCGAAAACAATTTGCAGAACCAAGAAAGTCAATCATTGTTGAAAAAATCGAAGAAATAAAAGTCGATTTAGATATCCTTATTCCTAGTGAAGAAGTAATCGTATCTGTCACAAAAGATGGCTATGTCAAACGTACAAGCGTACGTTCGTATGGCGCTTCAAATGGAATGGGTCATGAAATGAAAGAGTCTGACTATATTTTGTTAGAGCGTCCTATGAATACACAACATCATCTGTTGTTATTCACTTCGCTTGGCAATTACATGTATCAACCGATACATGAGTTGCCTGACATCAAGTGGAAAGATCTTGGCCAGCATATTTCAAGCATTGTACCTCTTGAAAATAACGAGAGTATTATTGCAGCAATCGGATTAGAAAGTTTCGATGACAACGCTATGATTGTTACTGCAACGAAAAATGGCCTTATCAAACAATCAGCATTAGCCGATTTTAAAGTGCAACGATACGGTAGAACATTTAAGGCAATGGGCATTAAAAACAATGACAGTATGACAGAAGCAAGATTAGCAAAAGGTGATGAGGATGTTATCCTATTTACTCATCAAGCTTATGCATTACGCTTCAAACTAGCTGACCTATCCATTACTGGTGTTCGCACTGCTGGTGTTAAAGGTATCAACTTACGCGACAATGATCATCTTGTTTCAATGGAAATTGTAGAAGATGACAGCACTTCAATTGTCATCGCAACACAGCGGGGTTCTGTAAAACGTATGGCATTAAAAGAACTAGACAATGGATCTAGGGCACAACGTGGCGTTACCATCCTCAAAGAACTAAAAACAAACGCACATCGTGTCATTAGTGCGAGACTTCTTAAAAACGAAGAAATCATTGTTCTGACGACTGATAAAGGGAAGAAGATCCCACTTTTATCTGGTTCACTAAGACCTGTAGATCGTTCATCGAATGGTAGTTCCATCGGTGATGAGAAAAAAGATGGAATCGTCACGAATATGTATAAAGATCCAAAAGCACAACTCGATTAAGTGAATAAAAAGTTGCGGAGAAACTTCTCCGCAACTTTTTTTGTGCATTTTTTTGGATGTAAGTAATACTTATAACGCTTTAAAATTAAATTGATAATTATGGAAGTACAAGTATAATTATATTTAATGTGAATGAATTATTAGTGAATGAATTATTAGTGAATGAAGAATTCCAGTATACAAAGAATAGGAAATAGTGATTATCACGACTATAATTGATTAATTGTATTTTAATTTTAAAAGGTTGCTTATCAACTAACATCTGTTAATAAAGAGTGAAACAATGAAGTAAATTGTCTTAAGAGGATAGTATTGTTGAGAAAAAGACTGAATGAGTAACGCAATGGATTAATGCCATTCACGAATTGTTACGGAGGTCCGTATGAAAACTCACTATTATTTAGGTTGGTTTAACAATTATTTTCCGGAGAATCTTAGCAGGGCGCTACAAGAGGATATAACCGATAGAAAATCGCTTGCTATGATTAGTTCGAATCCATCTGTTTTAGAAGATGATGGTGCTACTGAACAGTCGTGGCTCGATCAGGCCGGCATTATGTTTGATGAGTATCATCTAATAAATTACCACGTACTGAAGGAAGATGCCCAAACGATCATTCAAAATGCTTCCGTCATTTTCTTGTTAGGTGGCAATATTCTTAATCAAAATCGTTTTTTGATGGAATACGAATTATCAAATTCGATTAAAAAAAGCAACGCCGTTGTAATGGGAGCAAGCGCTGGAGCAATCAACATGTCCGCTAAATGGTTATGCTCGAAAAACTTTGGAGATGAAGTTGAAATGAGCTCTGTTTACGACGGAATCGGTCTTGACAATTTCTCCGTCTTATCTCATTTTGATCTTGAAAATAACATGGCACTGGTTCAAAGCGAACTATCTCCCTTATCGGAAGAAATGAATATTTATGCGTCGAATAAGGATTGCGCTGTACGTACAAAGGGAAGTAAAATTGATATTTTTGGAGATGTATATTTAATTGCCCACTCAATGATTCAAAAATTATAAGAGGTGCAATCGTATAGACCATAAAAAACCGTTTGAACCTTAAAGAAACAACAAATTTAAGGATTGAAATGTATGATTACTAAAGAGTTATTGAAAAATCTAATAGAGCAACTCCAAATGCGTTCCACTACTGAACGTCCTTTTCTAGTTGGAATTGACGGACTGGGCGGTTCTGGAAAAACCACATTCACAAAAGTAATCGAACAAAATGTCATTACTCCTAACAGCAAAGTTATTACGATTCATCTCGATGACCACATCGTAGAGAGGAATAAGAGATACCAAACAGGACACGAAGAATGGTATGAGTATTATTATTTGCAATGGGATGTTGAAATATTGTTGCAGGATTTATTCAAAGCGTTACATGATTGCTGCGACACTATTACTTTACCTTTTTATAATAAAACAACTGATTCAATTTCAGCCCAGCAAATCAAAATAGAATCTAACGCTATTATTCTAATCGAAGGTGTCTTTCTACAAAGGTTGGAATGGAGAAATTATTTTGATTTCATTATTTTTCTAGACTGTCCTAGTAATTTGAGACTTCAAAGGGTGTTTAAACGTGACACTTATATTGGAGATAATAATGCAATAGGAACGAAGTATAAAAAGCGATACTGGCCCGCTGAGAAATATTATTTAGAAACTAGGACACCAACTCAAAATGCTAATCTGGTTATAGGAATTCTTGATTCTCAATCTTTTTGAAGGTAATGCTAGATTTAACCTTCAAACAAAATTAAGATAGAAATTAAAGTTTTCAAGAAAAAATTATAGGAGGTATAATGAAACAGATGTTAAAATGGCTGCCTTTTTCATTGTTGATGATTTTAATTTTTAGTGGCTGTAATACAAAAAATGAAGTCGAAAATCCATTTAAATATAGAAACTCCTATGTCGGTGACAATAACGCAGTAGGGAACATTGTACGGCAATTAGAGGGTGCGAATTACATTCAAGGCTTTGAACTCAAAACAAAAGATATGCCTTATGGTATTATGATTGGTTAGACTCAGAAAAAAACTATAAAAAACAATTATTTATAATGCTACATATTTATTTACATTAGTTCATAATGCAGATTGGATAACATTTAACTTTAAAAGTCGAGAATATACCATAACAAGAGAAGAGTTGCAGAGTTGGTATGGTAATAATTTCAGTCAATTAAAAAATGAAGATGAACTAAGAGCACTTGCATATCGATTTTTAAAAGATGAAGAAAAGTTAAGTCAATTATTTCAATAATAAACGTGATCATAACAGGATAGTCCGCAGGGAAGAGGGGGGACAGTTTTGAAAGAAACAATTAATGACTATGAAGACTTATTGTTGATGTTAGACGCTTTACTACGTGAACCAACTAATTTTTGGGATGATTTTTATTCAGATAGAGAAAAAGCCATACCTTTTTTCGTCAATAAACCTGATGAAAATTTAGTTGACTATTTCAAACACCTTTTAACGGAAACACCAGGAAAAGCACTTGAGCTTGGTTGTGGGCCAGGTAGGAATGCAATTTATTTTGCGGAAAAAGGATATGCAGTCGATGCAGTTGACTTATCAGAACAATCGCTCCAATGGGCAATTGAACGAACAAAGGAAAGAAATTTAAAGATAAACTTTATTCACAATAACATTTTTGATATTCAATTTAAAGATGGATCATACGATGTTATCTATGACTCTGGTTGCTTCCACCATATTGCTCCTCACCGAAGAATGAGTTACATAGATTTGGTGCAAAAGGCATTAAAACCGGGTGGTTATTTTGCGATCACTTGTTTTGTACAAGGTGGAGCGTTGGGAGGAACAGACATTTCTGATTGGGAAGTTTACAGATTACGGAGTCTTCAAGGCGGCTTAGGATTTACTGAAGAAAGATTGAGAACCATCTTTAAAGACTTTGAAGAAATAGAGATACGAAAGATGAAAGAATTAGAACAAACAAATGCATCGTTTGGCGTTTCCGGGTTATTGACCGCTTTATTTAGAAAAAAATAAATTTATGTAAGAAAGTCTAATTAGTATATCTAAAAGACCTTTTAAGTATTAGTTTAGGCGTTCTTATTTTTGTAAAAAATCCGTTATATCTCAATATCACAAGTATACTTATAACGTGAAATACAACTTCTTATAATTTATATTATGACGGGGGCGTTCTAATGTATGTTAATTTAAATGTCCTTCCACTCATTCTACTCTATACCTATAATTTGTACGCTTAATATTTTCAATATCTATAAACTGCACACTGTATTCAATGACATCGTTTATGTACAAGTCATGTTGCTTTGCAAACTCTTTGACGCTAGCTAATAGTTCCTGATCATATGTAGTTTTGTATTGAATACGATCCTTCGGTCTAGTGTCCTTGTTATAAAATATTACTTCAGATGCCAACACTTCTTTTAAGCCATTCTCTAGTAAATAGTTAACATGTGTTCCGTTCACTTTCGCGAGTGTCTTCAGTGATTGTAAAATCGATTCACTAATATTCGTTCTAAATTTCACCCTAGTATCATCAGTTGTATGAACAAGTCTACCATCTATCAATTTCCACATATTTATCGCTTCCTTTTTTAGATATAATCACAATTACGAATTGAATATAACCTTTTTCAATTGTAACATTTATGTAGTATTAATAAGGTTTTTGTTCTTCCCTTTTACTAACTTACAGCAATTTTAAAATGGGATTATTATACATTTCAATTATAAGTAGTATTTCACGTTAAAATTTATATAAAGCGACTTGGTAAAGCTGCACATTTGAACTCAAATAGGACTTCGCCCTATTCTTCCCTTTTCAATCACATATCCTAATTGTAGGAAAGGAGTGGTGGGATGTCATCAGAAAAATGTGAGAATGAAAGAAACGGTGGATTTGGATCAGCATTTGCTTTACTCGTTGTATTATTTATTCTACTGATTATTGTCGGGGCCGCTTTCCTTGGGACTGGAAATTCAAGTCCTTATGGATACGGATATGGCTGCGGATGTTAAACTGTAATTCATAATACAAAATTAGTTCGTTTATCGAGAGACGAATAAGTTGTAAACTTGAAAAATGAACATCGTCGAAGTATAATGGTTGTAGAAATAGCTTAAATTAAAAGAAGACCGTTTGGAACGCGAATTCCAAACGGCCAATGTAATAGCAGGTTCCCTACAAGGGGATCGGCAAAAAATGGTGAATAACCCATTCTAATGAGCCGTTAACTCAAGGATGGGTTATTTTTTATGGTTAAACGCCAGAATTGCGACCACTAAGCTTGCAAATGTTAACGCAAACATTAACGCTTCAAATACTGACATACGACCACCCCCTTTCACCGGGAGTGTGTCGACCACCCTTGAGTTCCCTATTCTATTACTCTTTAATTGTAGCATACATACGTTCTATTATCGAAAAAAACTCATTTTAAAACGTAAGACTATTTATATTCTTATAGTGTTCTACAGCTTTCTTTGAGCTTTTCTTACGTTCTTCCATTGAAAACTTACTATGATTTAAACAGAAAATGTTGGAGATAATAAAAATGAGGAGGTGTTTTAGAATGGGACAACGTATTCGCTGTGAAGTTAAAAATTGTACGTTTTGGGGAACTGGTAACAACTGCCGTGCTGATGTTATTTATGTAGTAAGTCAGTCAGGCTCTCATGCGACTGACAGCGAAGAAACCGATTGTAAAACGTTTAAGCCTTACGCGTAATTAGAACGATGGAAAAGTAGCAATACATTGACCTATTGGTTAACGTATTGCTACTTTTTAAAATGTTTTTGCTTTTTTTTCTTTATCCACCGATACGCCTTTCCATTCCAGTAAAAAAACTGACTGTAGCCGCCACCTTCTTTCAATAATTTCTTAGCAACTAGCTTCAGATCAGCTTGATGATGTACTTTTTGTTCTGATAAATAAATTCCAAGTAGCCCACGATTGATGAGTTGATGGAATTTCATATTGGGCAATTCCTTTGTATGATTATCAGCTTGTTTTAAAAAATAGATTAGACGTGAGCAAAGTTCATTCTCATTTTCATAGTAAAAACAGAAGTTTAAGTCATTTTCTTCTTTATCTTCCTCTTGATCAATAAAATAATCTAACAAAATATGCAGTCCTTGTATATATGGGAAGTATCCATTGTAAATTTGTGCGGCATGAATAGATTTGAAATCATCTCGAAGTGCATAAGAAACGAGACTAAATATTCCTAGTGTGGAACCTGCACAAGCAGAAAACTCATACCATTCCATCGTTGGAAGCATCGTCTTATTATCAGTAAACCATTTCTTTAAACGGTTTTCCCTCTCCTCTATATTTACATGCTTATGTATTTGCAGTTCACAGTAATGGTTACATAAAGTATTTATATAAGGAACAATCATTTTATAATTCACAACTACTAGTAATGCATGTTGACAAGTTTGCATGAGTTCTACCAAATAACCACCGTCATCTTGATCGTTTCGGAATCTATAATAGTTTTGCGGTTTTGCATCGATAGTTATGGCGTCTTTCATTGATTCGTGAAGTGCTGCAAAATCAAACGGATCTAACGAAGTGCTACGGTCACATAGATTGTCCAAGTAATCGCTAATCGTTTGGTAAGCAACAATAAAACGTATAGCAGTGTCTTTATGTTGAAGTGCAGCCAATGCCATGATTGAACCACCTTCACAATGAAACGCTTTATCATCTATACTAGCTAACGCCTGATTCCTAAGTTCCTCATTCGGAATTTCAGCTGCTCTTTCTTGCCAATAGTCAAGTTCCCTATGTACAACGGGCATAATATCCTGATAGACATGGCGCATTAATGATAAAGGTCTTGTAGGTACTTTCATTGATTCAACACTCCTTCATACGTACTTATAACCTCTCGAATACATCAAGTTATGCATTTAAGCATCATTTTATGCTGACAGTCATTTTAGAACATCCTTTGTATACAATTTGAGTGTGCTTTTTTTATAGTTATTAGTCTGTTAATTTAATTAAAAGAGATCTCATTGTAGAACATGTATTGAATGATTCCTTTATAGACATACTTTAACAAACACGTCTGTAGGAGGAATTGAAGAAGATGGATAAAACAAAGTTCGGAGGTAAGAATTATCCTGCACGTAAATCTTTTAGAAATAATCGTATGCGCGAAGAAATCGCAATGGAAATAGCGAATCCCAGAAAATACAAAGAACTGATTAAACTTCGGGAGCGTAAATACGCAGGTCCAAAAGAATACCGCCATGCGTTGATTGAAACCTATCGTTCATCTGTTGAAGAAAATGAACGAGATGAATAATTTTAGTATCAACATTCCCTTTCCAAACCTTACTATATTCATTCGAATTATATAAAAAACCTGTTCGGCTTTAAAAGCTCGAACAGGTTTAATGGGATTAGTAAATAGGTCTAATACGATTATATGCCCATTTTCCGGTGTGAATTATTCACTTTTTTAGATTGCTGACTTTTCATCTTTTGCGTTTGTTGAATCGCTCCTGATTTAGATGTACTACCAGTTTGTTTTGCTTTCTTTGCTTCTAGTTGTTGTTTTACAGCATCTTTAAAACTCATTTTCGGTGTTTCGTTTTTTGTTTGCTTCGTTTCATTAGAATCAGTCATTTGGTTACCCCTTAATTGTGTTTTTTAGGAAAGCGAACTTATTACGTATCAGAATACCATTTTCAATGAGGAGTTGTCTATTCTTATAAAAAACTTTCTGCAACGATTGTTTTTCTCTAAATACAATCCATAGAATCATAAAAGTGAAAAGTACAACCCCTTCCAATGAGGCGATGTAATACGGATATGGACCTAAATAATCAAATAACGTTCCTTTTGCCGGTTTCGCATTTAAAAACATATAATTACCAGCTGTTAGCTTATTAATGATTATCACGATTGGTAGTAGTATATTGATGATTACTAATGTTCGTAAAAGACCTTTAAAAGTGGGACGATAAGCTTTTATCCAATAAAAGTAGAACGCTGTTAAGATGATGCCACCATGTATATAGAAAAAGTGGAAATATCTAAAGTGAGGAAAGCCAAAATCTATGAAAGGTGTTGCATAAGCTTGTGCTGCGCCACCAATGCCGACGAAAAAAACAAAATCGATTACTTTTTTGTTTCCTGTTATTAGTACAATAATTGATGCGAATAATGAAAAACTGCAAAGCTCCATCGGAAGTGAATAATTCAGTTCCCACCTTCCAGCTAATACATATGTCACATGATACGTCATTTCCATCAGCAACAAACTTAACGCGAACACAATCTCTACTGAACGGGTTTTTAATGGATTGGCTATCAAATAACGTTTAGATACAATGATAACTAGCATCATTAAGACTAACCAACCAATCGCAAACCAATGAGTTGCTGAAAGTATTTCTATTGCTGGACTATTATTTTCCATCCACGTACCCCCATGAAGTGAAATAAGACTTTCGTCATCTATATTTATTTACATTTACCAAAAAATTCATTTCTCTTTCTTAATTATAACTAATTTTGAACAATTGTATATTCTTTTTCGACAAATGACGTCTTAATTTTCATTACTATTCTAATGTATGATGAAGAACAAAAAGAACACATCATTTTTGATGTGTTCTTTTTGTTCAACCGTATGTTATTTCATCTTCATCATGCACGTCAACTGCGTTCATAATGTAAACCGTTGTTCTCAAAATCAGTTTTTCTTTATCCGACTGTGTTTCCCATCTCTCATCCGGAACGAGTTCAAAAGGAATCATATGCGTTTCTTTTGACTTCACAGTACTTACCATTTCCAACGATTGTTTTGTGATGAATTTGTCATGTGTATTAAAATCGCTGTCCTCTCGCTCTTCAGTCGTCCTTTTAATTAATTCAATTTCAATATAGTCAACTAGTTGTTCACTATCTCCTCCATCGATGTAGACTGTACCATTTAGATTTTCACCAAAAGCGATTGCTGGTGAACCAATGATTGTTTCTACCTTCATAGAACCATAGCCTATACTTGACAGAAATTGCTTTAGCATCTTCTTTCTCCCCTATTCTTTAGTTTCATTCTACTAACTCATATTTGTTTTCATCATCTGCTACATACTTATTATACCGCAATGTAAACAGTTTGAATAAATGAGTGATGATCACTTTTAAAACGGCATATGCTGGTATCCCGATTATGACACCTGGAACTCCAAATAATGATCCTGAAGTTAATAAAACAAAGATAATGGTAATTGGATGGATTTTTAAAGATTTCCCCATGATTTGAGGCGAAATAAATTTACCGTCAATTAATTGTACAATAGTCCATACTGCCGCCAATTTCAAAAGCATGAATGGTGATGTGACAATCGCAATAATGACCGCAGGTGTAATTGCGATTAAAGGACCTAAATATGGAACAACACTCGTAAACATTGCCAAAACACCTAATAACAAAGCATACTTCATGCCAATAATGAGAAAACCAATAGATACCATAATGCCAATGCAAATGGCTACTAATATTTGTCCTTGTATGTATGAACTAATTTGATGATCCGCGTTTTTAAAGATGATTTCCGCATCGTTTCTCATACGTGGCGGCAACATTTTGATGATTAATTTAGGCAGTTTCTCTCCGTCTTTCAAAAGATAAAAAAGGATAAAAGGAACGGTTACGATCGCTAAAACAATTCCCGTTAAAGCAGAAACAAAAGAAGAAATACCATTTGCAATACCTCCAAGCATATCGGTTAAAAACTTCCCAATGTTTGCAGGCGCTGTATCGATTAAAGATAGTGCATTCACATCTAATTCCTTGTAATAAGATGAAAAGATAGAGTGTCTAAAGAAATTATCTATTGTAATGACAAGTTCACTAAAATAACTTGGGAACTCTTCTATTAAATTCTTAAATTGTATTTGTAAAAATGGGAAGACAAGAAAAATTAAAAGAGTAAGCAATCCGATAGAACCTAAAAATATGATTACGATGCCCCATATACGTGGGATTTTCATACGCTCAAGCATTCGTAATATGGGTCTCAATAAATAATAAGCGATTGTTGCTAAAAGAATCGGTAAAACGACTGTAGAAAAGAATACGGTAATTGGATAGAAAACAAATGAAACATGGTCAAATACAAGAATTATTAATCCAATTAGTAGAATTGAGCTCAGCACAAAAATTGTGTTACGACCGCCTAAAAAGCGGATAATATTAAACTGACGTTTTGAGTGTTCCGTTGGATTAATTTGATTTCCAACAACTTTATCTTCGTTAAAATTCATTGTAATCCCTTTCTTTCCAATGACATGTTTAGTCAATTTGCATCCCTAGGAACTGCATAATTGCTTGTTGGTTTTTATCAACATCCAATTCAATTACATCTCCTACGCCTTTATACGATTTAAATGAGTAGCTGTTCTCGATAGGTATTGTTAACGATTCAACTGAAGCACCTTTTTTCATTAAAAAAGAAAGTGCACGAGATAGTTCATCTTTAGAGGATAAATCTGACTTCATGTAACCAGATAGTGCACCTACAACTTTTGGTGCTCTAAAAAGAATACTTGGATTGGATATTTCTGCTTTAATAGCTGACATAACTTCTTGTTGTCGAGCAACACGGCCGAAGTCCCCTTCACTATCTGCACGAAACCGTGCATATCCAAGCAATTCTTTACCCGATAATTGTTTCTTTCCAGGCATTAATGTTACATCGATATTCTCAGACATTTCTTTTTTGACATCTATTTCTACACCTTTCGGAAATGCAATGTCAACAATTGATTCGAAATTTTCAAAGTCTAAAATTGCATAATGATGTATCGGGATGCCAAACATTCCTGTTAATGTATCTTTGATGAGTTGTACGCCATTTAAGTAATAAGCAGTATTCAGTTTATAAGACTTATAACCAGGTATATCAGCATAAATATCACGCATAAACGATACGATTTTCATAGTACCTGCACTTTTATTCCAGGATAGAACCATCATTGTATCCGTTCTGGACTTCCCACTTCCGTCGTCATCTACTCCTAACAACAGGTAGTTTTCGACCGAAGCGTAACGTGGGTCAACTGCATCCCCTGTAAAAGAACCGGGTTTGATTGTATTTTCATTTGCTAACGACTTTCCAGAGTTGTATTGTACATACGTATAAAATCCGATAGCTAGAAAAAGGAGCATTGTAATCGTAAATAACACTCTTCCCAATCGTAATTTTCTTTTACGTCTTCTTCTTGGTACAGTACCTTCATATTGTTCATCCATTGTATATTTCCTCCAAAATTACTGTTCTTATGATGACTTATAGGACGAATGAATAGGATTCATGTTGCATATTTGTCATTCTACTTCTTATCATATATAACTTTCGTAACGTTACACAAGTCCTATAGCCTATTCCAAGGATAATTCACATGTAACTACGGGGCATTCCCCCACTTAACTTTAATTCTTTTGCATAGGTTAAGTAGAAGGTGGTGGTATATGATGGGACGTGAATATTACGGAGGTAGCGGTAATTCCTTCGCCTTGATAGTTGTACTTTTTATCCTGTTAATCATTATCGGAGCAAGTTTTCTTTACTAAACCCGAATCGTGATTAGATACCTCTCTATTTTAAGAGCACTTTGCGTGCTCTTTTTTCATAGTTTACAATTGTTCTCTGGTACAGTTAAATTGTGATACAATCCAATTAAATTGCGCTGAAGGATGTGTGAAATAATGAAAGAGAAAGCTGCATTTGCTGGAGGTTGTTTTTGGTGCATGGTGAAACCTTTTAAAGATTGGGATGGTGTTTATAATATCGTCTCAGGTTATATGGGTGGTCATGTTGAAGACCCTACATATGAGGATGTAAAAAAAGGAGATTCAGGCCATTTGGAAGTAGTTGAAATCACATTTGATTCATCTATTTTTCCATATGAGAAACTTCTAGACGTATATTGGCAACAAATTGACCCAACAGACGCTTTTGGACAGTTTCAAGATAGAGGTCATTCCTACTCAACCGCAATCTTTTATTATACAGATGAGCAAAAGATGATTGCCGATCGATCCAAACTAAAGCTGTCGACTAGCGGCATGTTTAGTAAACCTATTGTAACGGAAATACGTCCAGCAAAAGCATTTTACAAAGCAGAGGAATACCATCAGGACTACTATGATAAACAAAAGAACCATTATGAAGAAGACCGCGCCAAATCTGGAAGAGATGAATTCATTAATGATCATTGGAAATAATATCACAAATGGCATTGCCCCTTTAATTTTGGGAATGCCATTTTTCATCAACAATATGTTTACTATTCCCATTTCAATAATAAATAAATCAACAAATATATATTCGTTAACTCTGTTCGTTTTTATCTCCAATTAAAAACGTTAATACAATCATTGCCAAAAACATTGTTATCAAGATGAGGAAAGTAAAATGATGACTTAAAGTTTTATCATATACAGTCGCAATGAATAATGGAACAATTCCTCCAATGATAAAGCCGCCTGTTTGCATCATCGCTGTCCAAGAGTTTGTTTCTTCAGATGACTCTGTTTCATCAAGGGGTAATAGTAATGACACTGGAAATAATCCACCTAACGGAATACCCATTATAAAAGCACCGATCCACATGAGCGAATGTTCACCTGACCATAGCAATCCAATTGCAATAATCCCGGAACATAACATTACGAGTAACCAAAACTTGCGTGCTGGAAATTTATCCATTAGTAAAGGAAAACCTAAGTTAAGAATAATTTGAATGACTGTCATCATACTTAACATCGAACCGGCTTGTAATAACGTCAATCCACTTGATGTTGCAATTGGTGCAAGCCATGTTATAACCGAAAAGAAAGCAGATGATTGTAAACCGAAAAACAATAAGAATAGCCACGCTTTCTTTGTTTTCCATGGCGATCTTGACGATTGATTATTTACAGCCGTTTTTAGAACAGTTTGTTGTTGAACAATGATTTTGTTTCGACTAGCGAGCATCCAACTTACTAATCCTACTAGACCTAAAACAGCCCATATACTAAGAGCAACAGGATAGGAACTTGTCTTTTCAAAAAACACAGCTGTTAAACCAGCACTAACACTTGCCCCCACTCCCATTCCAAATGAGTAGAGACCGATAACTCCAGATGCTTGTTGCGGAAAATATTGTTTAATTAAGGCGGATAGTAAGGGCCCAATAATCGCAATTGCAAAACCGACAATAAAAGCAGTTATAAGTAATACTGTATAACCAGGTAAGAAACCTCTTAATGCGGTCATACTCGTAATTAGAAAAATCATTATGTACATGGACCATTTCAGACCAATTATTCGATTTAATACAGGGGCTAACGAAGCGAAAATCCCCATACAAACAACGGGTATAGCCGTAAGTAATGTTACTTGAGTATTTGATAATTGAAGTTGTGTACGAATAATATCTAACATGGGTCCTATGGAAGTAATTGCTGGACGCATATTAATTGCAATCGCAAAGATGGCAATCAGTAAAAATAGAGCTTGTCGATTAGGTGCAAATTTGGACATTCCAAACACTCCTTTTTACGAACATAACTTCTATTTGAATATCGTAATATCCAAACATTTATTATTTTAACCTTATACTAATTTTACCTTGTATCAACTAACAAAGCTAGTTTCATAACAATCTTTTACATTTTAAATAAGTGTCCTTCCAACATACTTAAATGAGACCTACTACCCTATGTAGAATTGCTCTTCTGTTTTAATTTGTGCTATAATAGGAGCATTGTGAATTTAGGAGGATTTTTTCTATGATAGCAGTCAGTAATGTAAGTCTTCAATTTGGTGACCGCAAACTATTTGAAGATGTCAATATACAGTTTAATCCGGGACATTGTTATGGACTAATCGGAGCAAACGGTGCGGGAAAATCAACTTTCCTAAAAATTTTAGCGGGTGAACTTGATCCACAAACTGGAAACGTAATTATGAATAAAGATGAACGGTTAGCTGTATTAAAACAGAACCACTTTGAATATGAGGAAAGTGTTGTACTAGACACTGTCATCATGGGTCATAAGAGACTTTACGATATTATGATGGAAAAGAACGCCATTTATATGAAAGAAGATTTCTCTGATGAGGACGGCATGCGAGCTGCTGAACTCGAGGGTGAGTTCGGAGAGTTAAATGGATGGGAAGCTGAATCAGAAGCAGCCATTCTTTTACAAGGACTTGGTTTGTCTGATAAGTTCCATAGTCTTAAAATGGCTGAGTTAAATGGTTCAGACAAAGTAAAAGTCTTACTTGCGCAAGCTTTATTTGGTAAACCAGACGTTTTACTATTGGATGAGCCTACCAACCATTTAGACTTAAAAGCAATCCAATGGCTAGAAGAATTTCTTATCAACTTTGAGAACACTGTCATCGTTGTATCACATGACCGTCATTTCTTAAACAAAGTTTGTACACAAATCGCTGACTTAGACTTCTCGAAAATTCAGCTGTATCCAGGAAACTATGAATTCTGGTATGAATCAAGTCAATTAGCTGCACGTATGGCTCAAGACCAAAACAAGAAAAAAGAAGAGAAAATTAAAGAATTACAAGCATTCGTTGCACGCTTTAGTGCCAATGCTTCTAAATCAAAACAAGCAACTTCACGTAAAAAGGCATTAGATAAAATTGAACTTGATGATATACGTCCATCTTCTCGTCGCTATCCATTTGTGAATTTCACAATGGGACGTGAGATCGGTAATGACGTTTTAACTGCAAAGAACATTTCAAAAGCACAAGACAGTAAACAACTTCTTAAAGACGCGACGTTTACGATTGCTAAAGAAGACAAGATCATCTTACTCGGTGATCCTCTCGCAAAAACAGCATTACTAGAAATTCTCGCTCAAGAGATTGAACCTGATGAGGGAGAAGTTAAGTGGGGCGTCACAACAACTTACTCTTACTTCCCTCTAGATAACAGTGAATATTTCGAAGGCAATGAACAAACGCTTGTAGAATGGCTTCGCCAATATTCACCAGAAGACCAGACAGAGACATTCTTACGTGGTTTCTTAGGTCGTATGTTGTTCTCCGGTGAAGAAGTAAACAAAAAACCATCTGTATTATCAGGTGGGGAAAAAGTACGTTGTATGCTCTCTAAAATGATGCTTAACAACGCTAACGTCTTACTTCTTGATGAGCCGATGAACCATTTAGATCTTGAATCTATTCAAGCTTTAAATAATGGTCTCGCTGCATTTAAAGGGGCAATGATTTTCACATCGCATGACCAACATTTCATTCAGACAGTAGCAAATCGTGTAATTGATATTCGTGAAGATGGAACCATTTTCGATAAAATGATGAACTATGAAGAATATCTTGAATGGAAAGAACAACAAGAAAAGTAATTGAGCTCGTCGACTACAAAAAACCTTAAAAAGAAGACTTCAATTTTCTATCTGAAGTCTTCTTTTTTCTATATTTCCCTATTCTATTTAACATTCGTTTACTTTCAAAATAGCCATTAACTTGTTATTTGAACATTAAAAAAGATGTCACATGGACATCTTTTTTAATGTTGAATTATAGTTTAACTACGTTAGCTGCTTGTAGTCCACGATTGCCTTCAACAACCTCGAACTCAACTTGCTGACCTTCGTCAAGTGATTTGAACCCTTCTCCATCGATCGCAGAGAAATGTACAAACACATCATCCTCGCCTTCTACTTCGATAAAACCGAAGCCTTTTTCAGCGTTGAACCATTTTACTGTACCTTGTTTCATTTGAAAACCTCCAAATAATAATTACTTAATATATGGACTTCCCCAAACGGAAAATTCACACATTACAAAAAGCATCGAAACACCGATTACTTTTTGTAATGAGTGAATACAACTTTTAATCAGTCCATATTATTATAGATAAGTAATATTATAACTTAGTTTTCAAAATTGTCAAATAGTATGAGATTTTACATTAATACAACTATCTATCAGAAGCTGGAGATTCTTTAAAAATAACACCATGGTATATTTGTAAATCTTCATCACAACCTAAACAAAATGTCCTTTCATTAGTAGACCAAAAAGCATGATAGATTTCTTTTTTCGTTGCTTCAAACATGTGTTCAGATCTTAACGCTTTAGTTAAATCATTAAAAAAAGCAATTGCTTGTTCTTTTTCAACGAATGTATGATGAGATTGAATTGTTTCTTCCCATCCCTCGAACATCCACCAAGGCTCATAATCCGCTTTTGTATAAATAACCTCAAACATTCTATAAACCTCCTAGTCAATTCAATAGTGAATGTCCTTAATTTTAACAAACTCATAACCATTGTCCATCTTTCTGCTTTTTAGTTTAATTCATATGTAAGGTTTAATGCTGAATTTTAAGTTATACTAAGCATATAAATCAATATCTCAACTCTTTAAAATTTAAAAGGTTGTCGGAAAAACGTCTGCTCACATTGAATATAAAGATAATGCACGAACGGGAACCGTCTATCCTTCCACACAAGTTTTAATTAATTATGTTCGGGTTTTATATTTCAATTCTCTATTGAATAATTGCTTGATATACAAATCACATGAAACTTTCTTCTACACAAAACGTATAGAAGTATAGAGGTAAAGGAGGCTGAATTTTCATGAATGAAGTTAAGCAATTTCTTGTAAGACATTCCATTGCAGCTCCAGTTAGTTTCGTTACATGGCTTTACCTGTTGCTAAGTACAAGCCTCGGTTTTACTGTTGTGACTGCAATATCAATAGTATTATATGTAGGTGGAAATTTCGTTATGAAACAAATACAGGTTTCTTCTAATTACAAACAGTTAGGCATGTCGAGATCTGAATACAAACATGTCAAAAAACAGCTCTATGAGGCAAAACAAAAACTACATCGTTTGAACAGTTTATATGGACAAGTTCGTTCAATTCAAGCATTTAGGCAACTATATGAAATGATCAATTTTTCGAAACGGATCGTCAAAATTGTTAAAATGAATCCTCAAAAATTTTATGATGCAGAAAACTTTTTTTACGCTCATTTAGATTCTGCAGTTGAGTTGTCTACCAATTATGTAATGCTTATCAACCAACCATTAAAAGACACTGAGCTCAAAATAGCACTACAAAACACGCGTGAAACACTAAGCGATGTAAACGACCAATTACAAAATGACTTAAGAAGAGTGCTTTCTTCAGATATAGAAAAACTACAATTAGAAAGGGATTTTGTAGATATAACGATTAACAAAAATAAAAACAAGCCGCTTCTGAATTTGAAAGGAGATACAAAGAAATGACACAAGGTAATCAGCTTGATCCAAAAGTAAAAACAATGGATGATTTACTAGGGAACCCGTTTGATATACAAGATAGCCTTCTACCAACAGAGCCTCAAACAAAGGTTTCGCAAAACAATGTGAGTACTAAACTAATCGATAGACTCACTGATGAAGAAAAACAGAAAGCAGAACAATTAGCTGCCCAAATCCCCATCGGAAATTATGAAGCAATTATTACGTACGGTGCTAGCGCTCAAGGAGAGCTCTCACGTTTCTCAAATCAAATGTTAAATCATGTTCAAAGTAAAGATATCGGACCTGTAGGCGATGTATTAAAAGACTTAATGAATAGGCTTTCTGAGATTGACCCCGACGATTTAACTGAGAAAAAGAAATCTGCTCTCGGTAAACTTTTTGGCAAAGCTTCAAAATCAATAAAAGAAATGATGACTAAATACCAAAAACTAAGTACACAGATTGACAGGATAGGTGTTCAATTAGAACATTCCAAGCGCGGACTTTTAGATGATGTTCAAATGTTGGATAGTTTATATGATCAAAATAAAACCTATTTTCAAGCATTAAATGTATATATTGCGGCGGCTGAATTAAAACAAAATGAGATTGAAACCATCATCATTCCTGAATTACGCACTAAAGCCGAATCGTCTAATGACCAAATGGCTTTCCAAGAAGTAAATGATATGGTTCAATTTTTAGATCGACTTGAAAAAAGATTGTACGACCTACAATTATCTCGTCAAATTACGATTCAGAGTGCCCCACAAATTAGAATGATTCAGCAAACAAATCAAACGTTAGCCGAAAAAATACAATCGTCTATCATGACTTCTATACCACTCTGGAAGAATCAAATTGCCATTGCATTGACTTTAAATAGACAAATGAAAGCAGTTGAATCACAGAAGCTTGTGACAAAGACTACGAATGATTTACTACTAAAAAATTCTGAAATGCTAAAAATAAATTCTATTGAAACCGCAAAAGAAAATGAATGTGGAATAATTGAAATTGACACCTTAAAGAAAACTCAAGAAAATCTTATTCAAACAATAGAAGAAACACTTCTAATACAAGCTGATGGTCGCGCAAAACGAAAAGCTGCTGAAATTGAAATTGGTCGAATGGAAGAGGAACTAAAACAAAGATTATTAACCATCCATGAAAAAACACAAAACCAGCCTAATTAAATTGCTGGTTTTGTGTTTTTATTAGTTTTGCGCAATTACGATAGCTAGTAACTTTCTTAAGATCCGTACTGTTTGGTCAGTAAAACTTTCAACTGAGTTTGAGGAAGCCGTTTTGTTTCCAAACATCATGCTAAAAAGCTGTTTTTGTTCTTCAGTTGGTTGTTCTGTCGATAAAAAAAGATGAATGACAGAAATACCTTTTTTCTCGGTTTCTAAAACCGCTTCAGTTGTATCGACGACTCCATTCCGATCATAACCAAATGCAGATGGCTCGCCATCTGAAAAAACGAGAAGGAACTTATGTTTTTCTTGTCTAGTTGCAAGCTGATCCGCCATCCATCTAATCGCAAATCCATCACGATTATCTTCATTCGTTTCAAATGACAATATGGACAAACCGTTATCTTTTCTTCGATCTGTAAACTGATGCATTCGGCCAAAGACATTTGGTTGAACTCTTTTAGAAGCATGATAAGCGTCCTCGTAATAGGATGCAATTTCATGCTGTATCCCCAGTTCACGCAATACATCATGAAATAATAAAACGGCTTTTTTAGTTTCATCTAATTTATCTATCATTGATGCTGAACCATCGACTAGCAAACCAAACACCGCATCTAACTGAACAGATGGTGCGTTTTTTCGATAGAAAGGTTTTGGTCGTTCATCAATGATCATCGTTGTTAGTTTGTTTGATAAACGTCCTTTGGAGAGTCCTTCCCTTTTCAGTTCTACTTTTTGTTCAATCCTTTTTTTAATTTCTTCTACAAGAGATCGAACAAATGGTTTTTGCGCTTCTCGCCACTGAATTAAAAGGTTCCGGTTCTCGGCTGTATCGTTTACTTCAATGCTCTTTTCTTCATAAATTACATTTACATGTTCTTTGCCGTAACTCTTTCCACTCTTCCACCCTTGTTCTTTTCGTTCATGCTTATCACTGTCATCTACATCATGTTGATCCGCATCACTACCCTCTGACTTCCCAAAACCTATCTCATTAACTTCTGCTTCCTCATCGCCTGCGGTTGAATTCGCAGACGAACTTATACCCGATCGTCCGTGCTCTAATTCGTACTCAAGGTGTATTCCTTGTTCTTCCTCATTTTCACTATGCCAAGAACGAAAAACCTCTTCAATTGTTTCTTTCGGATCATTATCTCCTTTTTCTGCATCCATCATTCCCTCGTGATAATGGAATGTAGCAACTTGCTCTGTTATTGACTCTGTTACTGAGTAATACTGTTGCATCAAATCTTTCTCTAAAATCGATTCAACAATTAATAAGATACGTTGCGCAATATTTATATTGTCTTTTGTGCTTTTTGCATCGTATGCCGCTTGTAGCTGTAACTGTATGAGATTAAAATCAATACTTCCCCAATCAGTTGTCCCTAAAGTAAACATACCTTCATTAATGGATATGTATAGTTGATTGATTAACGCATCTGCCAAAAAGCCTTTTTGTAAATTTGAAGGCAATGAGTTCTGATGGAACTGACGATAAGCCTTTTGACGCACTGTAAATGCTTTTGTTGTTCCTGGTCTTTCTTTCATTATCTCGTCTGTTAAGCGAAACTCTTCTAGTAGTAGAACTAATTCAGATGCAAATTTACGTAATGGGTGCGATGAGATATTATCTACAAAACGAAGCCAGTTCTTAACATTAAAACGGTTCCAATAACCAGCTGTCAGTAAATAGATATCAGATAACCTACCTAAATGAGTGACTTCTTCTGTACGATGACGCCAAAAAACACTCATTGAAATAATACCTTCTATCGGTTGAAATTCTAACAGTTTCCGTTCTGTTAATTCGATATAAGGAGCATTAGAAAGAGCTCTTCCCACTCTTTCATAGAGCAATAATGTTTTCGCATCTACTGTCTCATCATTGAATTGTATGAATCGATTCATTTTAACCATTATAATCGCCTCACTTCACCCAAGTATCAACAAGTTCCATGACTAATCTTCGTTCAATTCGATCATCTAGTTTTTCAGCTATCGCATACTGAACAGCCCTTTTTATTGGTATATAAGTTGCGAGACTCATTGCATCTAAAAGGCTTCTTACAGATGCTGCCTCATCTGATAATAATCCATTCATTACTTGTTTTTTTAAGTCTTCACCAATCGATAACATTGTTTCAATAGATTGCGCTGAAGCATCTGGATACATATCTGTCATTATTTGTTTTAACTGTTCACCGCTTAAATATGGAATAGTAAAAGATACAAATCGATTTTTAAGCGCTTCGTTCATAGGTGAAGTTCCAACATACCCTTCATTAATTGCAGCCATAACTGTAAAGTTTTCATGTGCATAGATGACTTCATTTGTAAATGGATTCGTTAGCATGCGACGATGATCTAATACACTATGAAGAATTGGCAAAGTCTCGGGCCGTGCCATATTTATTTCATCGATATAAAGAATTTGTCCTTTTTTCATCGCTTGAATTACTGGGCCTTCAACAAAATCAATTGTAGTTTCACCATTTTGACTAATAATTGTTTTAAAACCAAGTAACGCCTCTGCATCTAAATCCACAGAGCAATTTATACTTTGCATTGGTTGATGAAAGTATTGTGAGACAGTTTGCGCCAACTTTGTCTTACCTGATCCTGTAGGTCCTTTTAACAGAATCGGTTTCTTTAAGACAACTGCCACTAAAACGTCTTCCCATATGAAAGTATTTGGAGCTACGTATCCTCCATCTTGAATAAGTGTGCTATCTAGGTTTGTATATCTTACTAAAGACCGTTTTTTTTGCTCATTCTCTATTTGACTAATCATTGTAATCCTCCTAAAAAGGAACCCACAACTCACTAAAACGTGGTCGCGGGTTCCTTAGATCATTCAAAATATGTTTTATAATAGCCGCCGACTTTTCCAGTATTATCAATAATGAAAATGAATTCTTCAGTTTCGTTCTTCACTTCATACGTTTTACCGGGTGTAAGGACGTTGTTAACAATATACTTTTCTGCGTCGGCATGTTTACAAATTACTGTGCGGATTGCAGGTTCAGACAACCATTCTGTGAATGCCATTTGTCATCAATCCTCCTATTCAAAGTGAAATGTTTCGCATTTTAAAAATCAATTCTACTATGAGTTCACTTGAAAATTTATTATGACCCTAATAACAGGTCTTCTGGGTTCTCAAGTAATTCTTTTACCATTTTCAAGAAACCAACAGAGTCTTTTCCATCAATGACACGATGATCATAAGAAAGGGCTACATACATCATTGGACGTATTTCAACGTTATCACCTATCGCAACAGGGCGCTTTTGAATTGTATGCATACCAAGAATTCCTACTTGTGTACCGTTTAGAATTGGAGTAGAGAGCAATGATCCAAATACACCACCATTTGTAATGGTAAATGAACCACCTGTCATATCCGCAATCGTTAACTTATTATCACGCGCTTTTTTTGCTAGTTCACCAATTGTCGCTTCAATTTCAGCAAAGTTTTTACGATCTGCATCTACGATATTAGGAACAACTAACCCACCATCTGTCGACACCGCGATACCTATGTCAAAATAATTTTTAAGTAAAATTTCGTCTCCATCAATTTCAGAATTGACATATGGATATTTTTTAAGTGCTGCAACTACAGCTTTTGTGAAAAATGACATAAAGCCTAAACGTACATCATTTTGCTCGAAAAACTGGTCTTTTTTACGTGAACGAAGTTGCATAACATTTGTCATGTCAATTTCATTGAATGTTGTTAGCATTGCTGTAGATTGTCTTACTTCTAGTAAGCGTTTTGCGATTGTTTGACGGCGTCTCGTCATTTTCTCTCGAGTAATACGACCATCCTCTTTATGAGGTACTGGAGCGTTTGTTGGTGCAGGTGCAGGTGTAGATTGAGCTTTAGGCGTTGTTCCATGAGCGTCTACATCTTGAACACGAACACGTCCCATTGGGTCTACAGGAGATACTGAAGCAAGATCTATCCCTTTTTCTCTTGCCATTTTACGCGCTGCTGGACTCGCAATTGTACGATCTGAACTATTTACTTCTTCAACCTCTTCAACTACCTGAGTCGGTTGTTGATTTGTAGAAACAACTGGAGCTGCTTCTGCTTTTTCTACTACGGCAGGAGCAGGTGTTGCAGCTGGTGCGCCTGAGCCGGCAGCAACAATTGCGATGACTTCACCAACTTGTACTGTATCACCTTCACCAGCAAGAAGTTCTTGAATAACACCCGCTTCTTCAGATATTACTTCAACGTTAACTTTATCAGTTTCAAGTTCTACAATGAATTCGCCTTTTTCAACGCTTTCCCCAGGTTGTTTTAACCACTGAGCAATTGTTCCTTCTGTTATCGATTCCGCTAGTTCAGGTACTTTTATCTCTGCCACAATAAATTCCTCCTCTAAGGTATATGTTTCAATTACTGCTCACATTTCGTTGATTACTTTTTTAAGGCCTCATCTAGAATTCGATTTTGTTCATTTTTATGAGATAAGCCATCGCCCTCTGAAGGACTAGAACGATGAATACGCCCTACGTAAGCTATCTTTTGATTCGTAGCTATTTCTCGTAAGTAATTATTTGCAAATGACCAAGAACCCATATTTTTTGGTTCTTCTTGAACCCATACTAACTCTTTTGCATTTGGATAACGCGCAACAATATCCGCAATTTTGTCAGAAGGGAAAGGATATAATTGCTCAACACGAACAATATGAAGATGATCGAAGTCTTTTCCATCCTTTACCCGCTCAGCCAAATCTATTGCCATTTTCCCACTTGCGAATAATAGTTTCTTCACTTTTGTTGCTTTTTGACCTGTACCCGGCTGTTCCAAAACTGTTTGGAAATGCCCCTTGGATAGATCAGTAATATCAGCACCCACAAGTGGATGACGTAATAAAGATTTAGGTGAAAGAATAACTAATGGTCGCATTGATTGTTCGCCTAACATTTTAGCTTGCCTGCGTAATATATGAAAATAGTTTGCTGCACTCGACAGGTTTGCAACTGTCCAGTTATTCTCAGCACATAATTGTAAAAAGCGTTCAATTCTCGCACTAGAGTGCTCTGGACCTTGGCCTTCGTATGCATGTGGTAAAAGCATTACAAGCCCTGATTGTTGCCCCCATTTTGAATAACTAGCAGAAACAAACTGATCAAACATAACTTGAGCCATGTTTGCGAAATCCCCATATTGAGCTTCCCAAATAGATAAGGCTTTTTGTTCTTCAATGTTGTAACCAAATTCATATCCTACAATTGCAGTTTCTGTCAATGGACTGTTATATGCAACAAAAGATGCCTTTGAGTTTGTTATATGATGAAGAGGAACAAGTTCTTCGCCTGTCTTCTCATCATGTAAAACAACATGGCGATGTGCAAATGTCCCACGTTGTACATCCTGTCCGGACATTCTGATTGGATTTCCATCTTGTAAAATTGTAGCAAAAGCAAGCGTCTCTGCATGTGCCCAATCAATTTTCCCTTTCCCATTAAACGGGTCTTCTCGGCGTTTAAGAATCTTCCCAAGTTTTGGGAAAACCGTGAAGTTGTCAGGGTATGTTAATAGTTCAGCATTGATGTGACGTAGGTTTTGTTCTGTAGCCCCAGTTTCAAGATCTCTAGGATAACCCGCTAGAACTTCTTTAGGAGTGGCATTCGAAACCATGTCTGTTTTTGCAGCTTGTTCTTTTACACGATCATAAGCAGATTGCATCATTGCGAAAATATCTGAATCCAGCTTATCCACTTCTTCGGATGAAAGTACATTTAACGATGTAAGTTCTTCACCATAAAGTTCACGAACTGTTTTGTGTTCATGGATTGAATGATACATAAGCGGATTTGTTACTAATGGTTCATCCATCTCATTATGACCATAGCGTCTGTAACCGAGAAGGTCTATTAAAATATCTTTACCAAATTTCTGGCGATATTCAAACGCAAATGAAGCACAAGCAATAACAGATTCTGGACAATCGGCATTCACATGCAATACAGGTACCTCATAACCTTTTGCCATATCAGATGAGTAATGAGTTGATCTAGAGTCGTAAAACTCCGTAGTAAAACCAATCATATTATTTGCAATAACATGAATAGATCCACCTGTTTGGAAGCCGCGTACACGACTATAATTAAATGTCTCGGGTACAATACCTTCACCTGGGAATGCCGCATCACCATGTATTAATACAGCATACGCGGCTTTCGTATTTTGTTCTGGTACGCCAGGGTGGTTCAAGTCTTCTTGAGCTGCTCGTGTCTGACCAGTAATGACTGGATTCACTACCTCTAAATGGGATGGGTTATACGCAAGGAATCGCTCCATACCGGATTTACCTTTATAGAGAGCGCCCATATGGTATTTAACATCACCAAACCAACCACGAGTTGTTTCAACTGAGTGATCTGTCGGTAAAAACTTATCTTCTGGAATACCTGCAAACTGAGCAAACATCATCTCATAAGGCTTGTTAAGAATGTGCGTTAAAACGTTCAGACGGCCACGATGAGCCATCCCAATTAGTACCTTCTTTGTATTTTCTTGTTCAGATTTCCGAACTAATTCATCTAGAAAAACAACTAGCGTATCTAAACCTTCGATAGAAAAACGTTTTGCACCAACAAATGAACGATGTATAAACTTTTCGAAACCTTCTATTTTTGTTAACCGTTCAAGTAAATCTTTTTTATCATCTGTAGATAACTTCGTCGATAGTGCACCTGTTTCAATTTTGTTTTGAATCCAGTTTCTCTCTTCTTCATCAATTACATGAGCAAATTCAAATGCAATTTTGCCAGTATACAAGGATTTCAAGTAGTTAACCGCGTCAAGTCCATTAACGACGGAAGAAGGAACATCATTAAAAAACAATGTTGCTGGCATATCTTCTAAATCGTTTTCTGTTAGACCGTAGTATGATAGCTCCATGCGTGTTGCATCTTTTGGACGATCATTTAGCGGATAAATATCTGCTGCAAGATGTCCGTATGTACGAATAGCGTCCTGTAGTTTGTAGGCGGACAATACTTTGCCAAAATTCCCGGGTGCTACAGCCCCCGTTGCCTGTTCCTGTTGTTCCTTATTTAAACGCGGTGCACCGTTTCTTCTGAACATTTCAGCAAGTCCAGCATCTACAGCATCAGGCGACGTTTTAAACAACTCATACATTTCCATTAAATACCCAAGGTTTGGACCCGAGAATTCAGCGTACGGGGAACGTTGGGAGTCAGCATTTTTCGACATGTTTAATGACCTCCACATTTGCCAGTTGGCATATTGTGTTTATATTTTTAATTCATTGTTAATTTTACCATGCAAAGACTTTAAACAAAAGGGTTAAGCGTTATCTATTAATCTTTGATTCCCGCACCAACAATACACCTGTTTTGTAATTCATGCAAGCAGAATATTTAGACGCTTAGTAAATAAATGATTCAATTAAATCTATGGCGATATTTCATGATCAACTCAACCATTTCATTTGGGGTTTTAGGTGATTCTGTGTTTTTCATATTCATTAATAGCTGTTCTTTTTGATTGGATAGCGATTGGAATTCTGTAGATAAAACTGTGTCTTCCAACTGTTCTTCTAAAAGCACTGAAGCAAACCCTAGTTTTTTAAAATAGTTTGCGTTGAGTATTTGGTCCCCTCTACTTTTTTCTGCAGAAAGCGGTATTAAAAGCATAGGTTTCTGTAAAGCAAGTAGCTCGAATATAAAGTTTGAACCTGCTCTTGATACTGCAAAGTCTGCTGCAGCTAATAAATGCTGTAAGTCCTCTTTTACATATTCAAATTGTTTATAACCGTTAATAGCATTGTATGATTCATCGATATGTCCTTTCCCGCAAAGGTGAATGACGTCATATTTTTCTAATATCGTTGTCAGATCTGAACGAACCGCATTATTTAATAGTATAGAACCTTGACTTCCTCCCATAACAATTACTATTGGTTTATCACCAGATAACCCTGCTAATTGAAGTCCTAGTTGTCGCTTACCATCGAATAATTCCGGTCTTATAATTGCTCCTGAACAAGTAGCTTTCTCGACGGGTACATATTTTAACGTTTCTTCAAAAACAGTGAAAATATGTTTGGAAAACGGCAATGCTAACTTATTCGCTAAACCCGGTGTGACATCCGACTCATGAATAACGACAGGCGTTCTGGTTAATTTAGCAGCTAAAACAACCGGAACTGACACGAAGCCGCCTTTTGAGAATAGGATTTCTGGTTTTAACTTCCTAATGATAGCGTATGCTTGTAATACTGCAAAACTAACTTTAAACGGATCCGTAATGTTTTTAACGGAAAAATAGCGTCTAAACTTACCGCTTTTTATAGTGTGATAAGTCACATCGGGTTGACCATCAGCAATCAATTCTTTCTCAATGCCATCCTCTGAACCAATATAGTGAATTTCGTATCCTAACTCACTGAATACTGGAATCAAAGCCTCATTAACAGATACATGTCCAGCTGTACCTCCACCTGTTAAAAGTACAATCGGCCTTTTCATGGCCATCCACCTCTTTTATTTCTAATCACTATTTTTAGTTAATTCTTTCTCCAATGCTATTATAGCAAAAGATTTGCATTCAATAGTGATTAATCCCCAAAAAGATTGTTAAAATTGATTTGTTTTCATTTTAACAATAAAAAATAACGATTGTCTTTTGGCGCATCATATACTTTACGCATATAAAAACGTAAGAATAACTTTCTTTCTCGTTATCCATATGATAGTTTACATCAAACCATTCCAACCTCTCTTTAAATAAAAAAGAAAACAATCGGTATCTCTAGCCGATTGTTTTCAATGATTATTATTATTTTTGAATGAACTGTTGCGTCCAGTAATTTCCGTTCTTATCGTGACCAATACCGATATGCGTATATCCTGGCGTTAAAATATTTTGTCTATGTCCAGGGGACTCCATCCACGCCTTAACAACTTCTTCAGCTGTACGCTGACCCATCGCAATGTTTTCTGCTGCTGCTCTATATGTGATACCATTCGCTTTCATCTGATCAAATGGAGAACCATAAGTTGGACTTGTATGTGAAAAGTATCTATTGGTTGCCATATCATTTGATTTTTGTCGAGCAGAATTTTGTAATTTAGTATCTATTTGCAATGGCTTTAACCCTGCTTTTTGTCTTTCAACATTGGTTAAATTCAAAACCTGTTTTTCAACATCTGACATTGTTGCGTTTGTTGGTGTTTCTACAGGTTTAGATTCAACTGGTTTTTGAACCGGTTTTGACGGTTCAATTGGTGTTGGTTTTACAATTGGTTCTGATGGAGTATTTGGTTTTGGCTTTTCCACCGGTTTTGATGGTTGTATTGGTGTTGGTTTTACAATCGGTTTTGACGGTTGTATTGGTGTTGGTTTTACAACCGGTTTTGACGGTTGTATTGGTGTCGGCTTTACAACTGGCTCCGAAGGTTGTACAGGTGCTGGTTTCACCGGTTTTGGTTTGACTGGTACTATATGTTGGCCGTTCTGTTTCATCCAATCTTGTAAATACGAATTAAGAAAGAATCTTAATTCATTATAGTTCAAGTGTTTCTTCTGTCCCTCCAAATTTAGGTAGTGAACAGTTTTTGCTTGTATTGCATTCACCTCATTATTTGAATATGAAGCTTCAGCACTTTGATTGTTCGGCAGCATGAGCGCCGAACCGAGTAAGACGATTGCGATCGATTTTTTCATCTCATTACTCCTCCCTTCGCAAACTATCATAACGTCTGTGAGAGTCGAAATAATGGACATATCATCCAATCATTCCATCGCTAGCAAGTTTCCTATTAAACTGGGTTTCTAACATATCTAACTTGGAAGCATTTGGGGTAAAGTGTTAATATTACAATTTAGAATGGGTTGACACCCTTTGGTTGGTTAACATTTTGAAGGTTTTCACCAATAATCACTAAACGAGCTTCCATCTTTACATATTCCGGTAACCAATTGACCATCCCGTAAGCGTATTGAAATAGACATGGATTTTTAACACCATTTAAAGGCACGTAACCTTTCATTCGATAGACAGTGTCAGGTAGTGATTTAACCCAACTTTCAAACTCAACTTTATCAACACTGCTGTTAAAAGTTAAGAGTTTTGATGACAGCGGAAGATTTTTTCCGGACTGGATGGATGTCTTATCGATTGCCGCAGATTTTTGCAAAACCTTTTCAATATAACTAAAATCTAATTTTGCATTTACAGTTTGAATGATTGGAGCATTCGTATTAAATCCAGTAAGCTCCATCGTTACTTTAGCCATTTCATTCTCTGTTAGAAGGTCAGATTTATTTGCAAGCATTATATGAGCATGCTTAATTTGCTCCATAAAAAGCATTCTAATTTGAGGTGTTAACTTTTCTCTTTCAAGCCATCTTTTAGAGTCTACTACAGTAATGATCCCTTTTACATCCAATCTCTCAGCGAATAATGGTGAGTAAATTGCATCTAACGCTTCAACAGGATGGGCCGCACCTGTCGTTTCAATCAAGATGACATCAATATCCACGTTTTCTTCTAATAAACCCTGTATCTGTGCTTCTGTTTTCTCAGAACCCGTACAACAAATACAACCATCTAATAATTCTTTTAGCGGTATATCTCCTTCTGATTTTACAGAATCAGAATCAAATGGCAACTCTCCAAATTCATTCATAAGAACTGCTGGTTTTTTTCCTTGCGCTTTTAAATCAGCAATCGTTTGAAGTAGTAAAGATGTTTTACCGCTACCTAAAAAACCACTAAATAAATATACATCAATCATATCTACACCTCATTAGAAATCTTTGAAAAACGTCCAGTCACTATTTTGGACTGGACGTTTAAACAATTATTTATTTATTTGCTCCAGTAGAACTTCTTTAGCTTTTAAAAGTTGTGGATCGTCTTCTTTTATTTTAATACGTAATTTCTCCATCAACCCTAATGTCGTATCACCTTGAAGTATACCTGTTGATTCAATAGAAAGGTCTTTTTGTAACGATTTGACAGCTGATTCTGTCTTATTATCGAATTTACCATCTACTTCTCCAGGATCATAGCCTATTACTTTCAGCATTTCTTCAGCTGATTGAACGATAGTGGACAGCATTCCCTCTTTCATTTCTAATGTTGGATCTAGAAACGGTAGTAAGGCATATGAAGGATATGGCACCTCGATATCTGGTGCAATTCCTTTCTTGTGAATCCAGTTACCATTAGGTGTTAACCATTTTGCAGTTGTTAACTTTAAATTTGAACCGTCTGGAAGGTCTTTTGGTGTTTGAACAGTTCCTTTACCAAAAGAATTAATACCTATTAATGTCGTTCCAGCGGATTCTTTTAAAGCACCTGCAAGTATTTCGGAAGCAGACGCACTACCATCATCAATGACGAGTACAAGAGGCACATCTACTTTTTGTTTGTCTGTAGCTGCAAACACTTCAGGTTTTTTACCTTTTGTTTCAATTTGGAAAAGATTTTTACCCTTTTCAACAAATAAATCGGAAATGTGTATTGCTGAACTCAACATACCACCAGGATTTTGACGGACATCAACAATCAAACTCGTCATCCCATCAACTTTTAATCCATCAATTGCTGTCAACAATTCCTTATAAGTTCCTTCTGAAAAACTTGTAATATGAATGTGTCCAATTCCATCATCCAACATTTCTGCATACACAGTCTCAATTGGTATAATGTCACGCTCAATTTTCACTTCATGAGGTTCAGCTGTTTCACCACGTTTAATAGATAATGATACAGTCGTACCTTTTTCACCACGAATTAATAAAACTGCTTCTGAAGATGATAACCCTTGAATACTTTTTCCATCTACTGCTGTTATTAAGTCATTCGGCAATAAACCTGCACGTTCTGCAGGTGAATTCTTAATTGGAGAAACGACGCTTATATAGCCGCTCTTCTCTTGAATCTCAGCACCGATACCTTCAAAACTAGATGATATGCTTTCATTTAATTGTTTAGCTTCTTTTTCATTTAAATAATCCGAGTATGGATCACCTAAAGCATCAATCATACCGTTGATTGCACCATCAATAATTGCAGAATCATCAACTTCATCAAAATAATTCATTTTCATTTCATCATATGCTTCATAGAATTTTTTAAATTCTTTGCGATCTAATGCGGCGTTGTTAAGTGGGTTGACTACTTCAACCACCTTATTTTCACCTGTCGTCAATGTAATAAAAGTAATTCCAGCAGTCGCAAGAACTAAACCGAAAATGAGCATAATTAAGGAGAACGGTTTCAGTTGAATATACTGCCTGACTGATTTATTTTCATTACTTTCATTATCTTGAATTTGGTCAGACTTCTCTTTGTCATCCATCCTATTCGCCACCTTCTTTTATATTACATAAGCTTATTTAAAAAAGACCGCTATAATACGGGCGGTCTTTTTCGATTATTAATCTTGAATTGCTGCTTCTAATGCTACTTCAATCATATCATTGAAAGTCGTTTGACGTTCTTCTGAAGTAGTTGCTTCACCTGTTAGAATGTGATCGCTAACCGTTAATACTGCTAACGCTTTTCTACCATACTTAGCTGCAAGCGTATAAAGTGCTGCTGCTTCCATTTCCACAGCTAACACACCATGGTCTGCTAGTTTCTGATGGTCAGCATTTTCATTGTAAAAGAAATCTTCTGTGAAAACATTACCAACCTTTAATGAAAGTCCTTTTGCTTCTCCAGCTTGATATGCTTTCAATAACAAGTCAAAGTCTGCAGTTGGTGCGAAGTCTATCCCCGGGAAAAATGCACGGTTGATAGCAGAGTTTGATGTTGCAGTTTGCGCAATAATAACATCACGAACTTTTACGTCTTTTTGAATTGCACCACAAGTTCCAACTCTGATTAATTTTTGAACATCAAATTCTTTCATTAGTTCAGTAACGTATATTGAAATTGAAGGAACACCCATACCTGTTCCTTGAACAGAAATTCGTTTCCCTTTATATGTACCAGTGAAACCAAACATATTACGAACTTCGTTATATTGTGTTACATTTTCTAAGAATGTCTCTGCAATGTACTTTGCACGTAATGGGTCCCCTGGTAGAAGAATCGTTTCAGCGATATCTCCTTTTTTTGCATTAATATGTATACTCATTTTGTTTTCCTCACTTTCAATTTTTCTTTATTAATCATACCTTCAATTACTTTAATATGCAACGAAGATCAAATTACGCATTCAGATATCGTTCTTCGTATATTTTATACAATTCATCGAATACACTAACCGACATTCCTGTGTCAGCTTTTTCTTCAATATAACGTGATAAATTGTCAAAAGTTCTTTCTTCTCGGGGAAAGCTAAGATCCTGAAACATACTTTCAGCAAAATTTGATTTTACATCATTTTTACCGCCACCCCTATAAGCTAGAGCAAATCGATAAAAGGAACGGTCCATTTATCTGTCCCCTTTCTATTGATCAGTTGTAAAGTGACTAACATACTCTTCATAGCCCTCTTCTTGAAGTCGTTCAATCGGTACAAATCTTAAAGCGGCAGAGTTAATGCAATATCTTAATCCGTTTTCCCCTGGTCCATCTGGAAATACATGTCCAAGATGTGAATTCGCAGTTTTACTTCTAACTTCTGTTCTTCTCATTCCATGTGTCTCATCAAAATGCTCAGAAACTTCTTGTACTTCAATAGGTTTTGTAAAACTAGGCCAACCACAACCTGCATCATATTTATCTTTTGAACTGAATAAGGGTTTTCCAGAAACGATATCTACATAAATCCCTTCTTCATAATGACTATCAAATTCATTACGAAAAGGTGGTTCTGTACCATTTTCTTGAGTTACATGATACTGAAGTTCAGTTAATTTCCGCTTTAATTCTTCTTTCATGATTGATCCCCCCAGTTATTGATTTTAAATTGCTCTCTACCTGAACCTATTGCATAACGGTTATAGTGAGTTGGGTTTTTTAAGTAATAGTCTTGATGGTTTTCTTCAGCCACATAGAAATCTTTTGCAGGGAGAATATCTGTCGAAATATTTTCATTGAATTTTCCTGAAGTCTCAAGTTGATGCTTCGTCTTTTCTGCTATTTCAAATTGTTCGGAGTTATGGTAATAAATCGCAGTTTTATATGAATCTCCTCTATCGAAAAATTGACCGCCTGGATCTGTAGGATCAATTTGTTTCCAAAAGATATTAACTAATTCTTCATAGCTAATAATGTCATTATCAAATGTGATTTGAACAGCTTCACGATGCCCCGTTGTATTTGTGCATACCATTTCATATGTAGGGTTTTTCACTTCCCCACCTGTATAACCAGAGATAACTGTTTCGACTCCGTCATATTTATGAAAAGGCTTAACCATACACCAGAAGCATCCACCGGCAAAAGTAGCTTTTTCTATCACAATTTAACGCCCCCCTATTCTTTAGGTATAATAATATCTAAAATTATTTCATCCTTCTCTAAGTTAAAAGTTTTTGCTTTGACCTGTAGATCTCCGGAAACAGGTATTTTTGACAAGTCAATAAACAGTTCCTCTTCACTTGGTCTAACGATCATCCACTCTGGAAGCTTGACTGAATCTCTTAAAATTTTAAGGACGAATGAAGGGGCTATATTTAAATTACCGATTTCCATAGAAAAAAGTTTCAAAATTAAATTCCCATCTTCCCGAACAATCGGATCAAAATGCATGATAACTGGTAATGTTAAAGAAAAAACAGTCATTTCAGAAGCTAAAATAACGTCATCCTCGATTTTCATCGTAACAGGTAGCGGTTCACCTTTTACTGCTTTACCGATATAGGTGTTAGCTATCCCTTCAAAGTTTTCTTTCGTCAAGTTTACAGATAATACATGATTCTCACCAGCTACTTTTTGAATTTTAGGTAAAGGTTCAGATTCACTTGATGAAGAAACAAATAATATTAAACTTACTAAAGAAGCAGCGATAATTCCTGCTAATACAAAAAACGCTATCTTCCATCGATTCAAACAATCAACTCCTACATCTCTGAATCCTCATTTAATACTTTAGGTATACCGCACTCCCTAATTTTTGTGAGGAACCTATCTGCCATTTGATCATAGCCTTTAGAATTTGGATGAAAGAAGTCAGAGTGATATACCATATTTTCGTTAGAGTCGAAAAGATCTTCGACAGGAACAAAACAGGACTTATCATCTAACAAAACTCGAAATGAAATCGCTTCATTCCAATCCTTAATGATGTCTTCGAATTCGTTTGGTTCATCCGTCACCATTGAAAGTGGATTATATAAACCCGCAATCACAATAATAGCATCACTGTTCAAACTGCGAATCGTTCCAAAAACATCATCAATTCTTGACTCATACTTCGTAAGCTCTTTATAAAAAGGTCCTACCTTCAACTTGAATAGGTTGGCTTTCACGATCCTCATTATATCATTACCACCAATCGTCAAGAAAATAACATCAGCATTCTTTAATTCTGCTTGAATTTTCTTATCGGTTAGTTGCACTAGGAGCTGATCGCTTCGTCGACCTCTTTTGGCTAGGTTATCGGCGTCTACCGCTTTAACACCTTTTAACGCTTGCATTTCAGTAACGACACGTCCAAAGTAACCCCCTAACTTCTTTTCATCTCCAACACCTTGAGTTAGAGAATCCCCTAAACCAATAACATGTAGTTCTTGAGGAACAAAGTAGCTTGGAATTCGCCATTCAACGAAGGATAAATTAGACCTCTCAGTCATCGGCTTTACAGTTCTAACAACTTGAGAAGAACAACCTATTAACAAAAATGAGAAGGTCATTGCAACGAGTAAAACTCTTCTCATAGTTAAATTTCCTCATTTCAATTAGAATATATACTTTTTAATCTGTATAATACATAAATCCAATTGCACCCTCACCAGTATGTGTACTAATGATTGGTGATGTAAACGCAATATCAATATCGTTAAAACCAAAGTCTTTTATTAGTTTTATTAATGGGTCGGCCATTGATAAGCCATTAGCATGAGATAGCCCAACCCCTAGAATTTTCTTACCTTGTGTGTCATCTAAGAATTTTTTGAATAACTGACTAACAACTTGTTTATGACTTCTCGCTTTGGCGATTGGTGTATACACGCCATCTTGTAAACTTGCAATTGGTTTTATATTCATTAGGGACCCTAGCATTGCACGACCTTTACCAATGCGTCCACCCTTAACGAGGTTATCTAATGAATCAACGACAACAAATAATGTTGTATTTTCTCTAACTTTAGTTACTGATTCAACAATCTCTTCCATGGAACAACCTGCTTCTACTTTTCGGGCAGCCTCCAAAATTTGGAAAGTTAGTGCATGTGAAATATAACGCGAATCAATAACTGTTACATTTGAGTCCGTCATCTCCGCTGCTGCTTCTGCAGATTTAACTGTTCCACTCATACCGCCAGTCATATGAATAGAAAGAATTTCACTTCCATCCTCACCTAAACGATCATAAAGTTCTTTAAATACTCCAGATGAAGGCTGAGAGCTCTTTGGTAAATCAGAAGCTTCACGCATCATATTTAAAAAAGACTCAGGCTGTAAATCAACTCCATCAACATAGTTTTCACCATCAATAACAATTGTAAGAGGTACAACATGAATACCATACTTTTCAATTACCTCTTCTTTTAAATCCGCTGTGGAATCTGTAACAATATGAATTTTCTTCATCTCTCAATCTCCCTTCGAAATGTAGTCATTGAAAATCTAACACCAAATTTGTTTTACTCATTTAAAACAAACTTATTTCCCTATATTTCTAGTATCGATGAAAATATAGATGTAACATAGTATATTTTCTTTAACTTATGATTCGTCCATATACATCATTCAAGAACTTTGAAGTGAAGTAGCAATCTTCTCTTCTGTGTATTCTATTAAATCTTTCCTACTCATTCCCATAATCGTGTCAACTGGAATAACTGGCAATATTTCGACTGTAACTTTCGCTGGTTTAATCCAGTTATTATTTTTCTCCATTATAGCGGATGTTCCTTGAATCGCAATCGGTAAGATAGGAACACCTGCTTCTTGTGCGATTTTAGCAAAGCCTGACTTAAAGGTTTTTATACCTTCTCCTTTGCTACGAGTACCTTCCGGAAAAACAAGTAACGAATGACCTTGCTGTAATTTTTCGATTGAGTCTCGTAGTACATTCATTGTACTTCGTCTATCAGATCTATCTAAAAACACACAATTCATCTGTTCCATCCAGTCGTTAATAATCGGTAGTTTCTTCACTTCTATTTTAGATATGAATCCAAATGGTTTTGGAATAGAAGATATTAGCGTAGGGATATCAAAATTACCTTCATGATTACTAATTATTAAAACCGCACCATATGGTAGGTTTTCAATACCTTTCACCGTAATTTCACTTTTTGTTCTTTTCATTATTCCAGATGCCCAAAGCATTGGAACTTCATCTGCGTAGACATCTTTTACTGAAGGTTCTAAATTACTACTTAACTTTTTAACTTTTTTCAACTTTAGTAATGTAAAAGGAAGATATCCGAATAAGAAGGAAAACGTTCTAATTGAATTATACATATTAGTCTATAAAATTCCTTTCGTAAATCAAAAATGTATACATAATACCATCTTTAGAAGTGTGTGTTTCCGAAGTGGACATTAACTTCCACTTATCATCATATTCAGGAAAGTATGTATCACCTTTAAATTCCTTTTTAATAGAAGTAATGTAAAGTCGGTCTGCTTTTTCTAACGACTGCCTAAATATCTCAGCGCCACCGATTACAACTACTTCTTCAGAATAGTTGCGTGCTTTGGAAAGAGCTGTATCTAAATTATGAACAACTTCTACTCCTTCAACTTTGTAGTCTTCGTTACGAGTTACAACGATGTTGAGTCGGCCAGGTAATGGCCTACCAATCGACTCAAATGTTTTGCGTCCCATAATCATAGCTTTACCCATAGAGACTTTTTTAAAATAAGCAAGTTCTTCAGGAATATGCCACGGCATTTCATTATTTACCCCAATCACTCGATTTAGGTCATGTGCCACTAATAGTGAGATCATTTAGTAACTCCTTTCTATATCCGTATACATTTTAAATTTCTACTTCCTTTAGACGGCAATTGGTGCTTTTATACGTGGGTGAGGATCATAATTTTCTACCGAAATATCTGTCGTTTCAAGGTTAAAGATTGATTTACCCTCATTAGAAATCTTAAGCGTAGGAAGTTCTTTAGGCTGTCGTGATAATTGTTCTTTAACTTGTTCTATATGGTTCGTGTATATATGCGCATCTCCTAATGTGTGAATAAACTCACCAACTTCTAAATTACACTCTTGTGCAATTAAGTGTATGAGTAACGCATACGATGCGATATTAAAAGGCACACCAAGAAATACATCTGCACTTCGTTGATACAGCTGGCAAGAAAGTTTACCGTTCGCAACGTAAAATTGAAATAGTACATGACAAGGGGGTAATGCCATATCATCTACTTCTGATGGATTCCAAGCTGTCACAATATGTCTACGGGAGTCTGGATTTCCTTTAATTCCTTCTATCAAGTTTTTAATTTGATCAATTTCGTTACCACTCGTACCCCATGATCTCCATTGTTTACCGTACACAGGTCCTAAATCAGCATACGTCGAAGCGAATTCATCATCTTCTATTACACGTTTTCTAAAGCTCTCCAGCTCTTCTTTATATATCTTTTCAAATTCAGAATCGGTGGCAGCACGAATGCCAAAACCAGTCATATCCGGCCCTTTATATTGAGGACTCTCAATCCACTGTTCAAATGCCCACTCATCCCAAATCGGATTACGCTCTTTCATTAACGTCTGTACATTTGTATCACCTTTCAAAAACCATAATAGCTCTGAAACGATTAATCTAAAGGCTGTTTTTTTAGTTGTCATTAACGGAAAACCTTTCGCAAGATCATAGCGCATTTGATAGCCAAATACACTTATTGTCCCTGTTCCAGTCCTATCACTCTTCTCGACACCTGTTTCTAATACATGTTTACATAAATCTAAATATTGTTTCATATTGCATCCTCCTTGCTCATAATTACAGTATAACAAACACATTCTTTTTTTAACATGAAAAGACCGCCAAATTGGTCATGTCAACCATTTCGGCGGTCTATTTTTAGACCAGAAGATATCTCCAATAGTATAATGGCTTACAAAACTATCTTCTGCTATATGGTAGTGGAAATTAAAGTAATAACCTTCTTTCGGACGATTCTCAGTCCGAATATGGAAACGAATGAGGTCTCTTCTTGTATCAACATTTTGAATATGAAAAATTTTTTCTGCATGACCGCCAGCCGGTCTTTCACTAAGTATAAAGGGCTGTATGTGCAAATCACTTCCAGTACTTAAAGTTGTTTCAATCGCATCCTGAATTCCAGGGAATATCTTGTCGTCAAATTCAGAAGATATAACGGGACCGATTTTTGAACCGAATTTCATATATGCCATTTCTTTTGCAGATAAAATAAACTCATTATTGATTGTATTAAACGAAAGATGTTGTCGCGGATCCTCACTAAGAGTGCTATTACCAATTTGATAGTCCTGTTTAGATCCTAGTGAATCATTTTGTTTCACTTCATTTTTTTCTTGTAGCGTAGCCCAAAAATCATGGGACGGCGAAATCATGCCAAATGTAAGAAGCGTAACGGCAACAATTATTGTTTTCTGTAACCACTGTTTCACAGATAATCACCTACAATTGTGAATTATTTTTAACAGCCTTACCGAACTAGACGAAAACATGTGTAAAAAGGTTTCTTCTTTATTCTTTTCATTGTACAATAAAAGTAATGGAAATTGTGCTTTTTTTTAAGGGGGTACTTATTGATGGATATTCAAACAGTTATCGGTATTGGAATGCTCGTTATGGTTCTATACTTGAGCTCACTTAACTTTACACATTAATGAAACAAACACCGTCAATTTCAATTGAGATTGACGGTGTTTCTTAACGAAGACGTTAAACTTTATTCAAAATACCAAAATGGAATTTAGTATTAGGCCGGACTTTTTGTTTCAAACCAAAGCGTTTAAAACTTTCAGAATCAAAACTATCTTTAACGACAACACCTCTTTTACAAACACGAAGTGCCTCTTTCAGCCATTCTTCAGTCAACGCATTTTGACAACCTACATTTCTAAGCGCGGTGAAATTACTTGACTCTTTTATAGGTGTCGTAAACATCGGATCAATATAAACAATATCCCAACTTGCATCCAACTCTCTACGCAAAAATTGGATAGCTGTATCTTCTACAACAGTTATTCGAGACATCGCCAATTCAAGCTCATGAGATTTCGTTTCAAATGAACGAAGTCCCCTTTCCGTCATAAATGCGATATCTCTGTTTGCTTCTATGCCAACGACTCGACCCTCTTCGCCAACAACGTGAGAAGCAACAATACTGTCAGATGCAAAGCCTAATGTACAGTCTAAAAACGTATCACCTTTTAAAAGTCGTGCTATTTCAATTAGAGGATCTCTTTCATTCTTCAACAAACGTTTCACTCGAAATGCAGCGGAATTAGGATGAAAGAAAAAAGGTTCCATTTGATTCAGACGATACAAGCTGAAACGATTATCTCCAACAACCATGACATGTTTGCCATATTCTTGTTGAAGTTGAGAGATTGACCTTTTGTTCCTTTTGACATATTCATAATTTAATATATCGGCAGCTTCTTCTGCTAACTTTATTGTCTCTATACTTGGTCTCCCACTCGTAGTAATAATCGATGTCATTTTTCACATACTTGGTCAAGTACTTGCATGATATGATCTTTTATTTGATCTTTTTCGAAGTTCTCAATTTGCTCACGCGGGATGAAATAAGCTAACTTAGCATCCTTCCAGAATGCGATTGACGGCGAACTTGGAGGTACTTCTGTAAAATAACTTCGCATTTTTTCTGTAGCTTCTTTATCTTGACCTGCAAAAACAGTTAACAAATGATCTGGTTGTCCATTCGCTTCTTCTAAAGCTTCCTGTACCGCTGGTCGTGCAAGACCAGCTGCGCATCCGCATACAGAGTTGATTACGACGATTGCTGTCCCCTTAATCGTGGACATTGTTTCTTCTACATCTTTTTCATCGGTAAGCTCAATGAACCCCACCTGTGTTAATTCCTCACGCATTGGCTTTACAATGCCCTTCATGTATTCATCATATGCATTCATACTAACAGCACCTTTCATATACATAGTATAATTTTTATCACTCCAATCTTATTCTACAATTGATTACGAACCATTTCACTGTTCTTTACTCGAAGACTTACTTTAGTCTTCATAAAAAGTTAACTTAATAGTAGACAGTAATGTGATTTGATACTTATTAAATAACATGTTGTTCACCGTAATTAGAACGAATTGTTGTTATTTTAAAAACTGATGTTCATATGCAACGAATAATAAACCAATTGCATCCGAATCGGTTAAAACACCATTCATTAGTTTTTCACGGTATATAGTAGAGATTTCGTTGTTAGCTGTATTACTCTCTAAGTAACTCAATACAGACATTGTCGATTGTAAACTAGAAGCTAATGTCGGCTTATAAATATTTATATTCACTTTTTTCTCATCAATCACGTTTATTTCATGTGTTGTATTGCCTTCCGTTTGCAAATTAATATAAGCTGCAATTCCTTCTGCGATTGCTTCACCTTCTGCTTTCAAATAACTATCGTCGCGTAATTTAATTATGTCAACTGTCGAATCAATAAATCCTCCCTCAGTTAAAATAGCCGGCATTGTCGTTTCTCTTAAAACGTGAAGATTAGCTCTTTTTATTCCTTTATCCCGGATACCCATCGCTTTCACAATCCTTGGATGAACATGAGAAGCAAGTTGATTTGATTTGGAATTCATATCCTTAGAGTCGAATGTGTAAGTCTCCACCCCACTGTGAACGTCCCAATTCCCCGTAAAGGCATTATGATGAATTGAAACATATACATCAGCTTTCCATTCATTAGCTAAATCAGTTCTTACTTTAAGTGGTATATCAGTTTTACCCGTTGGATCATCTACCCGCATTACTTCTACATTTTTATATGTTTCTAATTTTAAGATTGCAGCCCGTACTACTTTGTCATTAAATGTCCATTCGCGCTCCCCGACAGGTGATCGCTTATCTGGTGTATCAAAACCATGCCCCGCATCTATGACTATTTTCACCATCTGCTAAACCCCTCTATACAAAAAATAGGTAGCGCCCTATTTCTTGCTTTTCTATAGTCTATGCAGAATTTAATGTTGTTTCAAAGGCCCTTGTCCACTAGTAAGAAAGTGATTTTTAACTTCGATACCTTTTTCTAATTATTTTCTTATCAAACGGTAGTCCCAATTGGCTTCTGTAATAATTAAAGTGGTATTCCACATGCTTATATAAAACTTTTCTTTCGTCGTATAATCCAATACGATCTTCATAGTGATTCCATCTAATTTTCTCCTTGATAGACCATATAATTTCATCTAGTTTTGGATCTACGAGTTCGTATTCTTTTAATAGTATTACGTCAATCTCATTTAAAGTTTCTGGTGTTATCCCTTCATATTCTTCACCCGGAATAACACTCATCATCATTTTTTTTAATAAGGGAGTATAAATATTTTTCAATATATCCGTTTTGTATTGGTAAGAATGACTTCGAGATTCTTTCATTGTCATGAAATGATAGTTAAAAAAACTTGTAATCATAATCGTAATCGTTGAGCTTATTAATGCTATTATGAGTTCCTTCATGTACGCACCGCCTCTATTATTACAATATTCAACGGATTCGTACAACGTTAAAAACAAAAAGAAGTTGGAGTCATGGTTAAGCACCATAGACACCAACTTCTTTTCTATCAACATTGTTATGTTAACTCACGCGCTTCAGTCATTTGTTTCCAAACGGACCCTTTTGCTTCTTCACCTTCAGCAATACGTGCGATTGCCATTCGAATTTGTAATTTAACTTCAAATTCTTCATCGTTTTCTGCTGATTTTAAAGCTGGAAGCGCATTTTCTGTACCCGTTTCATATAGATACATCGCAGCCCGCCAGCGAACTAGTTTATTTTTGTCAGACAGTGCGCGAATTGCTGCGTTCTCAAACCCCTCAAAACCTAAATCACTCATGCAATCGCCAGCCGTTCGTCTAACAGCCCAACTTTTGTCTTTCAAAGCCTTTTCAATAGATGGTATAACGATTTCGTCTTCAATCATTCCTAAATAAACAGTTGCAAGTCTTCGAATAGACATCTTTTCATCATCTAACGCTAAGTTCAATAAGGGTATATCTGATACATCTGGATTTGGCATCTGATCGAGTAATTGGAATCTTGTTTCCCATTGTTCAACAGAAAATTCATTGACGCTAATCTTTCTACCGCGTGTTGTAGTGTGTATTTCAGATTCATTGGTTTTTGCAATGATTTCTTGTAAACGTCCTTGTGGGTAAGCCGCTTCAATTTCATTGACAACCGTTTGACCGATATCTGCTTTCTCACCATACCGAATTCCATAATCCGCCCATTTGCGCAACAGAATATAATTCTCAACTTCTGTACTATGTACAGCTTCCATTGCTTGAGTAAATCGTGAACTTAAACCAAATCGTTCTTCTGAATGACTATCAAAAACTTTGACTTGTAATGGAATATCTTTATACGTCTGTACATGTACATACACTTCACCAAACGTATCACTCATTTCAACCGTTTCATTTACTTCAGTCATTTTTCCATTGTTTAACACAGCTTGAACGTCTGCAAGAATCGTTTCCCATGGTACATTCCCTACACGTTCAACAGCTAAGAAATTCATCACTTGGTAAATGCCTTTAACCCCTTTAATTGATAATAGTGAGGCAATCGGCTCTACACTAGTATCAGCATCTTCTTTTTTATAATTGTAGCTTTCACCAACTGGCAATTCTGTATCGATTATAATTTTCATAGAATTTGGACTTGGTGTTGGTTCAATCGTTATAATCTTCATGACCGTATCCCCTTTCGTTATCCTTCATTCATCTCCTGAAGGTATGTCCACCGTTCAATAAGTTTTTCATAGTTTGTATTTAACACATTTAATGATTCAGTCAGTCTTGCTAACTCATCATAATCAGATCCACAAGCAGACATTTCTTTTTCTGTTTTTTCAATGTCTACTTCAACTTTCTCAATTTCTTTGTCAATCGTTTCAAATTCTCTCTTTTCAGCATAGGTCATTTTCTTCTTTTCGTTTTTCTCTACATTTAAATCTCTATCCGTATTAACATTTGGTGATGCTTTTTCTAGTTTCCCAGGTGCGACATACGTTTCAAGGAAATCAGAGTACGTTCCAAACCATGTATCGATAAATCCAGTACCATCTAATACCCAAAGCTTTGTTGACGTTCGATCGAGAAAGAATCGATCATGGCTAATCGTTAATACAACCCCTGGGAATGTATCAATAAAAGCTTCTAGTACAGATAATGTTTCTAAGTCTAAATCATTTGTAGGCTCGTCCAACAGGAGCACATTTGGTTGCTCCATTAATAACTTTAGTAAATAGAGTCTTTTGCGTTCACCACCAGATAGCTTACCGATAGGTGTTCCGTGAGATTTTGTTGGGAAAAGGAATCGTTCAAGCATTTGTGAAGCTGATATTCGAACACCATCAGCACCTTCTATGTCATTTGAAGTATCACGGATGTACTCGATAATCCGTTTCTTCTCATTCATTATCGGTGTATGTTGTTGAAAATGAGCTATTTTAACTGTCGAACCTATTTCAAGCACACCACTATCTGGATCGATTTCATGTGAGAATAAGTTTAATAATGTCGTTTTCCCTGCTCCATTAGGTCCAACAACGGCAATTCGATCGCCCGATTGGAGGATGCTAGAAAAGTCGTCAATCACTTTTCGTCCAGCAAACGATTTACTTACATGAACTGCTTCAATTACTTTCTTCCCGAGACGTGTCGATTTAAGAGCCACTTCCATCTCCGTGTCGTCACTGTGTTTTTTCACTTTTTCGGAGAGGTCATCGAATCTATCAATACGTGCCTTCTGCTTAGTGGATCTTGCTTTTGCACCTCGTCTAATCCATTTTAATTCAGAACGGTATCGATTTCGAAGCTTATCATCTGTTGCAGCAGCCATTTCTTCACGAATCGCTTTTGACTCAAGGTAATTTCCATAGTTGCCCGTATGCGAATAAAGGGTTTGATCAGCTAATTCATAAATGTGGGTAGACAGTTCGTCTAAAAAGTATCGATCATGCGTAACAAATATGATGGCCGTTTGTTCACTCTGTAAGTAATCCGATAACCACATAATTGACTCAACGTCTAAATGGTTTGTTGGTTCATCTAATAATAATAAATCAGTTGGTTCAATTAAAACTTTCGCCAATGAAACACGCTTTTTTTGACCACCTGAAAGCTCACTCATTTTCTTATCAAAAGTATCGATGCCAAGTTTTGTTAGAATGGTTCTCGCTTTAGAATTAATATCCCAGCCATTCAAGTTATCCATATCATTTTGGTACTTCGCATAACGTTCTTGATTTACTGTTGATTCTGGTTCAGCTGACAGTTCTTTTAGTGCTAGTTCATATTCAAGATTCGTTTTAATAATCGAGGCATCGCTCATAAAAACTGTTTCCATAACCGTCAACTCTGGATTGACTTCAGGTTCTTGTGGTAAATATGCAATCCTATACCGATTTGGATGATCCATTAAAAGTGTATCTGCTTCTTCTAGCCCTGCAATGATTGAAAGTAATGTTGACTTTCCCGTGCCATTTATGCCGATTAGTCCTATTTTTTCACCGTTCACAACTGTAAACTCAATATTTTTAAATAACGTTTTCTCCCCAACTGTTTTTGTTAGGTTCTCAACGATTAATTGGCTCATCTAAACACATCCATTTCAAATCTATATCTTTATATCATAGCTGATTCTACGCTATATAGAAAAGAGAATGTCTTCCACTTAATAATTTTCGTCTCACATAAATTGTTTTTTACGAAAAAAAGAAGGTTCTGTGCTATTCAACACATCCCTTCCTAAATAATTCATTTATTTTGGACAACGGTTTTACCACCAGAGTACAATCCACTTGCAGATAATCCCATCATCAAACCAATAAGTATACCCGCTTTCCAATTCGTTGGATAGACATACATTACACCTGCTACAACCCCAAATAACATAGCCATTATCGGTAACATTTTTTTCTTTAAACCATACCTTTTTAAAAGTTCCACTAGCCCAATAATTAGCGGTATAAGTACAACATCATAAATTTCTATACATCTTCCTCCTATCATTTTATCGATGCTACATTTTTTCGAGGTTCAAGTATTTTGATAAAGGGTATAACTATATTTGTAAATTATAAAAACGAACTGTAGTATACTGCACAACAAATACTTATTTTTAGTATATGCTGGAAACAATTTAATAATGTATTGAATGTAGACATTTTAATTAAATAAACATTATTCCGAAATTTCATTAATTAAAATAATTACTATTTCAAAAACATTGAAATGTTGGAATAGCGCCGTTTTTTAAAATATATGCTTTTCAGAAAATTATTTTTGACAAATAAAAACGAATGATTGTATTATGGTTAGATACAAGGAGGAGTCTTATGTCCAACTATACAAAACAACAAATCGTAGATAGTGTTCCACAAAAAGGTTTCTTCGGTCACCCAAAAGGTTTATTCACCCTCTTCTTCACTGAATTTTGGGAACGCTTTTCTTATTACGGAATGCGAGCAATTCTATTATTCTACATGTATTACGAAGTAACAAAAGGTGGACTAGGTCTTGATAAGACTACAGCTCTTTCCATAATGTCCGTATACGGATCTCTCGTTTATATGTCTGGAATGATAGGCGGCTGGCTTGCGGATAGAATATTCGGTACGTCTAAAGCAGTCTTCTACGGCGGAGTCTTCATCATGCTGGGACATATCGCATTAGCAATTCCAGGTAATTTAACATTATTCTTCGTATCTATGTTCTTGATTGTCATTGGTACTGGATTACTTAAACCTAACGTATCCAATATTGTTGGTGAAATATATGCCGAAGGAGATAATCGTCAAGATGCTGGTTTTAGTATCTTCTATATGGGCATCAACCTAGGTAGTTTTATTGCGCCGCTAATTGTCGGAAAAATCGGTTTAGAATACAACTTTCACCTTGGATTCAGCATTGCCGCTTTAGGTATGTTCCTTGGTTTGGTTGTCTTCACATTGACTAAGCGAGCTAATTTAGGGCTTGCTGGAACTCAAATTCCAAACCCATTATCCAGTACAGAACGTAAAAAAGTATTTCTGATTTTTGGAGCAGCAATCTTTGCTATTGCAATAGCAGTAGCACTAGCTATACCTTATGGCTATTTAACGTTCAAGTCCTTTATTGCATTAGTAGGTATTTTAGGTTTCCTCATACCTATTATTTATTTCTTAGTTATGTATTACAGTCCTAAAACGACTGAAGTAGAACAATCACATATTATTGCTTATATTCCACTCTTCATTGCTTCTGTTATGTTTTGGACAATTGCTGAGCAAGGATCTACTATATTAGCATTATATGCAGACACACGAACAAATTTAAACTTCATGGGTATTCAAATATCACCTGCATGGTTCCAGTCGTTTAATCCATTGTTCATTATTCTTTTAGCTCCAGTATTTGCTTTGATTTGGGTTAAACTTGGTGACAGACAGCCAACAACACCACAAAAATTTTCACTCGGGCTATTATTCGCTGGACTATCTTTTATAGTAATTCTTTTACCGTCTTATTTAGGGGGTACGGATTCTCTCGTAAGCCCACTTTGGTTAGTAGGTAGTATTTTAACCGTTGTTTTAGGTGAATTATGTTTATCACCCGTTGGTTTATCAGCAACTACTAAATTAGCACCAAAAGCATTTTCATCCCAAACAATGAGTCTTTGGTTCCTATCGAATGCAGCTGCACAAGCATTAAATGCTCAATTAGTACAGTTTTATAGTGAAGATTCAGAAATGTTGTATTTCGGAATCATTGGTGGAGTTTCCATTTTACTTGGAATACTTTTACTGTTCATTTCACCTGTTATTCAAAAATACATGCGCGGTATACGATAATAAACCAAAATAAAAAAATGATAAAAACAAACGTCCTGTCAGTTTACTACCGACAGGACGTTTGTTTATTTCTTTTTAGTTGCTCTACCTAATAGGAATGCTCCAGCTGCAAGGCCAAGTAACGTGTTTGTTTTCTTATTAAAAACTTGTTTAACAACGAGATTCAAATTTTGAGGTCGTTCAGCTAAACGACGCATAAAATAACCATACCAATCATCACCAAATGGAACATACGTACAAAAATTGTACCCCTCTTTGGCTAATTGTAATTGCATGTCTTTACGGAACCCATAAAGCATTTGGAATTCAAATTTGTCGTATGAAATGTTATTGACTTTCACGAATTCCTTTACATGATTGATGACATTATGATCATGAGTTGCTATTGATGTAAACTTACCATTTAGTAAGTGCCATTCAATTAATTGAATATAATTTTCGTCAATCTCTTTTTTATCCTGATAAGCTAAATCTATTGGCTCTTTATATGCACCCTTTACAATACGCAGACGGAAGTCTTTATATTTTTCCAAGTCCTCTTGCGCTTGATAGAAATAAGCTTGAATGACTGTCCCGATATTACTGTACTGTTTAGACAATTCATTTAAAATGTCGAACGTAGGTTGTAAATGACTATGGTCCTCCATATCAAAATTGATGAAAATATTATATCCAGATGCTTTTCCAACAATTTCTCTAACGTTTTCCAAACAGAAATCATAATCAATATCCAAACCAAGTTGAGTTGCTTTTAATGAGATATGTGCATCCACTTTATTTTCATGAATTGCTTCGATTACTTCAATTATTTGTTCTTTAGCAGCAATTGCTTCCTCTTTTTCAAAAACAAATTCTCCAAGATTATCGACTGTACATGAAATGCCATGTGCATTTAACTCTTTAATACTTTGAATTGTATCCACTATATTCGTTCCAGCAACAACATTTTGTGCACCTAATTTTAAACCATACTTTTTTGCAGTACTATTTAATAATTGATTTTGGGAAAGTCCAATAAAGATATCTTTTAATACAGGCATTTCATAATCTCCTTTATTCGTAATGTAGATTATTATATCATAATCGCTGTTACTTCCGCCTTTAATAACACTTTAACAAAGTACTATTACTTTGTTATCTACAGCGCCTTTTATTCCTCATTATTACTAAACTATTTTTATTTCCAATGAAAAATAGTTTAGTCTAGACATTCCAGTTGTTTGAAGTTAAAATTAAATGAACGACCATTCATTCCCATATATTTGATAAAGTGTTTATTTGAAACAGCATCGTACAATGAGACTTTGGAGGTAATTTTAATGAGCAATGATACAATTTTTGAATTACTGCATACGATTGAGCACGTCACACATAAAATGCTCGTTCGAATGAAACAAGATACAGACTATGATTTGGGTATATCACATATTCTGGTTTTACACGAGCTGAGAATGAATGGTGAGTGTAGACCTTCTGATCTAGCAAAGATTTTAAACTTCACACCGGCATCTTTAACTCATTTATCATCTAAACTAGCAACTCATAAGCTAATTACTAAAAAGCAAGACGATACAGACAAACGCGTTTCATACTGGAAGATCACTAAAGAAGGTATAGATGTTTTAAACGAGGCTCAAAAGAATGGTCAAGTCGCACGCAAAGAACTATTTTCTCATTTGACGGAAGACGAGCAAAATGCACTATTAACAATTTATAAAAAACTAGATATTTCCTTACAAGCTGAAAATGTCTAATTATGAATACTTTATTCTCAATCAAAAACGAGGATAACAATTCACTACGAATTGTTATCCTCGTTTTTTAAAATAAACTTCTCCAACTAAACTGTATTACTAATGGATCCGCCATCCGAGTTTAAAAGTCGTAAGCAATGAACTTCCCTACGAGTATCGCTATAATAAAAGAATGGAAAACTACTACTCGTAATTACTTAGGTTCTTAGTAAAATACAATACATAACAAAATGCACATCAGAAACTCTTTAATATAAGCTAATGCAAACTCCTACTTATAGACAAGTTTAATAACAGTACCAGAGGTAGCACCACAAATATAGTTGCAATGAAACCCCAATACAATTTTGCTACTACTCCTAAAAACAAGCCGAACATATGACTTAGGTTGAAACCTTCTAACACTTATTTTCTTCTTAATCACTTTGACACCCACCAAGTATTTTTCAACCTTGCAAATGTTCGTCCGACTTACCTATTGGAATACTTAGACTTTCCCATTCATCATTCCTTAATTGTTTACCAATATAAACAATTTGTCCGATATGATACGCATAATGAGCCAACTGTCTTTCAATCGCTGCTAATACTGTATGGACTTCACTACGAATCGTTACAGACTTGCATAAATCAGTTGGCTTTAATTGATTTAACGTATCAAAAAATGTATTCCATCCTTTTTCCCATACAATTATTAGTTCTTTTTTCGAATTGATATCATCTACAAATTCTTGATCACGGTTTCTGTTAGATTTTTCTCCATCTGATGTTAAGAAGTTAGACCATCTTGAAATCATATTTCCATTTAGATGTTTCGTTATAACTGCAACACTGTTTGAAGCTTCGTTGATTTTCCAATGAATATCGATTTCAGTTAACTGACTTATCGTCTGATCACCAAGTTTTTTGATAGCGTTGAATCGATCTTTGCTAATTTTTAAGTATTCATACCCAATATCCATCTTTATGCCCTCCAACATAATTCTTCTTTTAACTATCAATTTATTATCATAATTACTCCTTGAAATTGAATAGTCTGACCGTAAATTTTTTAAAATGTGGATTTCAAAAATTCCCCAGAACAAAACCCATTAAAAAGTGTTTACTTTTAAATCTACTATTAACGGATACTTTACTATTTATGATTGCAAAATTTTTAAAGTTTTTCTTTTCTTTTTACTCTAATTCGATAAAGTTATATATTCCCCTTCTTTTATGCTTGTATTATTCAATACTTCTACCCAAATATCCATAACCATTTTGGCACTATTCTAATTTCACTTAACTGTACTCAATTCATTAAGATCAATTTTTACCTTCTTAAAGCGAGGGTTGTTTATTTCTTAATAAATCTTTTTGAGGGATATAAAAAAAACACTTAACTAATAAGGATTTACACATTACAACTAAAAAGAAATGAATGTATGTTAAAATATTTATACGGAGGGATATACGATGATAGAACCTGAAAAAGTCCTTGGTGAAAAGCGACGACAACTCATTCTTAACACATTAAAAAACACTGATAAGCCACTGCCAGGTCGGGCGTTAGGTGAGCTTGCAAATGTTAGCAGACAAGTGATTGTTAGTGATATTACATTATTAAAAGCACATAATGAACCGATAATGGCGACAAGCCGTGGATACGTTTATTTACAAAGAAAAAATGATTCTCATAAATTCACGAAAACGATTGTATGTAGTCATACACCTGAACAAACTGAACAGGAATTAACGATACTTGTAGATAATGGCGTAACAGTCAAAGACGTCCGCGTTGAACATCCTGTCTACGGAGATTTGAATGCATGTATCATGGTGTCAAATCGAACTGAAGTTAAAGAATTCATTACAAAAGTGAGCGCTGTAAACGGTGTATTTTTACTGAAATTAAGTGATGGTGGGGTACATATTCACACCATTGAAGCAGATAGTGAACAACAGATACAAGCTGCTGAAAACGCTCTGCGAGAAGCTAATTTCCTCATAGAATAATACTTTAGCATCGCGCCTTCAAAACTATTGCGGTGAAGTGTATGTACGTCCACTTCACTAATACTAGCTTCACACTAAGGTTAGATAAAAGACTCGCTGGTATCATTCGTTTTTTCGTGAAATGTTTGAATACCCTGGCAAATAGCATAGAACCCAAAAAAGAGACGCAAAAAGAAATTCATTTCTTTTGCGTCTCTTTTTTTGACAAACTCTACTTCCGTAAAAGATTATCTTTTACGAATTGATGTGAATTTAAGATAGTCAATAATGAAGAAAATGGTTGATAGTAAGAAAGGGATAACAAAATAACAAAGTCGATAAAAGAATAATAAAATGACTACTGTTTCATTTGAAACACCGATTGTTTCAGTACCCCATAAAAACACCAGATCAAATGAACCTATCCCTCCAGGAATCATACTTAAAGCACCCGCGCTCGATGCGATAAAAAAGATGGGAAATAAATTTGATGCACTGATGGGTATATTAAGTATATTCGTCAAAAATAATATGAACAAAAACATAAATGTCCATTCAAGTACAGATACCCCTACTAACATAACAGCTGTTTTAAGATTAACAGATCTTTTCTGATTCATACCTTGGATCCATTGTACAATTAAAAAAACTGGTAGATAAAGACCTACGATCCCTAACGCATAATATAACCAATCATTTTCAGTAAGCAACGGAAAGTCTCTATAAAAGATTAAGATGAACCAAGAAAATAAAGAGAGCCCTGTTAAATAAAATAATGTTACTGACACAATATTTTTTATAACATTATTTTTTTTAACACTAGTTCTCGTAAAAAAATGATTACGTAAAAATAGTCCTGCAAGACCACCGAAACCTAAAATGTTTGAGTATGTATTAATAATAAAAGAAAACTTTAGTAGTTCAGCTAATTTTATTTTCAAACTTAATAGTTTTTGTAAAACGAGATCGTATAATAACATTGGGCTAATTGCTAACAATAAAAATAGTAAAATTAAACCTAGTTCCCTCTTCTTCAATTGTTGTATTTCATATAACAAAATGCCCATATCCATCCCGTAAATCAACTTACGTATTTCCATAATTGCTAAAACCATCACTAACACTGGAAGGAGTATTTTAAAAATACGGACAAACTTTTTGACTAGAGTATTCACAATATACTCCTCTCTATTCAACTATATCGGTAATCTATAACAATCCTAACACTTGGAGTGAAACAGAAATTTAATAATCTATTTAAAAGCCAATTTCTTTTTTTAGCTCTTGTAAGTATAACTCCATAAATGCATGTCTGTCATTCGCAATTTTCTTTCCACCAGTTGTGATCATTAAGTCTTTAAGTAACAGCAGTTTTTCATAAAAATGCGTCATAGATGCAGTTTCTTTTGAGCGATACTCGTTTTCCGACATGTTTTGTCTAGCGACTTCATCTTCATCATAGAGCTTTCTTCCTTTTGCACCTCCAAATGCAAATGTACGTGCAATACCAATTGCACCAATTGCATCTAAACGATCCGCATCACGTACGATTGCACCTTCTATAGAAGTTATTTCTTTAGAGTTACCACCATTAAATGATACACTATCAATACAGGACTGCACTTTTTGAGACAATGCTTCTGTTGCTCCTATTTCAGTTAAAATCATTCTTATCGTAGGTTGGCCTTCACGATAGTATTTCGAATCCTCGACGTCATGTAAAAGTACTGCTAATTGAACTGTTAAATCGTCAATAGCTACTTCTGATAGCATGATTTCTTTTGCATTCTTTAACACACGTTGTATATGAGCCATATCATGACTTGCATCAAATTGTTCATAAATCAATTTTACTCTCTCTTCACATTTTTGTACTATAGCTTGCATATAATTTCTCCTCACTATAAATGGTTAGTTGTATCATTATGCAAAATGACAGACATTCAATTGACGTTAACTGTCGATTCCTGTATAGTTTAATGCAACCGTGAAGTACACGGTCTGGACATCGAATCGCCGAGGAGGAATGTACATGTACCAGGGAAAAGTGAAATGGTTCAGTAACGATAAGGGCTATGGTTTCATCGAAGCGGATGATGGAGAAGATGTGTTCGTCCACTTTACCGGTATTGTATCAGAAGGCTTTAAATCACTAGATGAAGGTCAATCTGTAACTTTCGAAATCATCGAAGGTAATCGCGGTCCTCAGGCAGCGAATGTCTCTAAACTTGATGATTAATGATACACTTTTGAATCCCGTTGGTAAGCGATTACCACGGGATATTATTTTGTGATTTTATTCATTTCAGTTCCTAGAAATTGGAGTTGACTACCTACTGTACATCCTTCTATACAAAACTTATGACTACCCGACTTCCCTAACCTCTTCGATAATTCGCATTTAACTAGACAGCCTTCACAGTATGTATCTAACATTTCATTTATAGATTGCATAACGTCTGTTTTCTCCATACTAACCTCCGTACAATTCAAAAAATTTATATGATTGTTCAAAGAACAATCCAACAGTGAACTTTATGAGGTGATGACAAGTGATAGAACTATACGTCGATGGCGCAAGTGCCCGCAATATCGGGAAGAGCGGAATTGGTATTTTTATAAAAGGTGAGGGTCATTCCATTCAATTATCAGAGCCCATTGAAGCATCTGATAATCATTCTGCTGAATTCCAAGCACTCCTACGCGGTGTTCAAGAAGTTGCCAAGCTAACAAATGGTATGGTCTCTGCACGTTCAGATTCACAAGTTGTTGTAAATGCTATTGAAAAAGAGTTTATAAAAAACGTGGCCTATAGTGGATTCCTTCAAAGCATACTTGAAATAACTTCAACTTTCGAATATTTTTTTATAAAATGGATTCCAGACGAACAAAATAGAACTGCCGATTCACTTGCCCGACAAGCCATTCAACAACAAAGATAACAAAACATAACGATATTTTCGTTAATAAATTATTTAGCTTTCATAAAAGTCACAGTTTTAGCATTTGTATCATAAAGTAGCCATTCACAATTTCCAACTACTGAACCTACATTTACTAATACTTTTCTACCATTCACTTCATATGGAACACCAAATACAATCTCAACTTCGTTGTCATCTATCCGTAAGCTGGAACGATGACTATGACCGTAAAACACTATTGGTGCATTATAATTGACGTGTTGTACAGTCCAAGGGTTTCCACGCCACTCCCATTGATGACCATGCATGATTTCCGCATCACCAATTGAATAGGTCTCTGGCATTTCTGCTAGTTTATCACGCAAAGGGTTTGCTGTTTCTGTAAGCATTAAAATTCGTTCTTCTTGATTTCCTTTCACTGAGCGAAACGAAAGTAACTCATCAAAACCTTCCGGGATTAGCATCACATCTTCTAAATTGTTATACATTTTCCCAGTCATATTTCGTTTACTTATCGTACATTCAAACAAATCACCAGTGCCAACTTTAATGGCTTTTGGTGATTGACTAAAAATATCTAGTAAAACCTTTTCAAGTTCTTCTTTTGATGAATGAATATCGCCTAATAACGCGTAGTTCATAATTAGAGTCCCTCTCTAGTATCTCAAATACTCACTTATTTCAGTATATGTTTCTGTCTACCCTTTTTCAACCCTCGTATCATCAACTGAAATCCAATCACTATAACTACCAACGTATAAACGTACATTTGAATAGTTAAAATGCTTTAATGCTGCATACAATGGAGCAGCGGTTACGCCACTTCCACAATATACTGTAATAGGTACATCTTTACTAATATGTTGTAAAAGTTGATCATTGAGCCTTTGATTCAACTTAAAGATACCGTTATCTTTAAGTTGTTCCCAATCAAAGTTTAGTGCACCAGGAATCCTACCCGCTATTTTATCTAACGGTTCATATTCTCCTTTATAACGGACTTCAGCGCGTGCATCTAGCAATGCGCTGTTCTCTATTTTATCGACTACCTGTTTAACATATTCTCTGTCAGCGTAAATTTCCGCATCCCAAATAGGCGTGACTGTTGTTCGTTGTGAGTTAGACTGTCGATCTTCGATAGGAATTCCGTGTTTTTTAATATCTTCATAACTATCTACTATAATGAATGCATTCTTAAAACCTGCATACTGCAAAATCCACCAAGCTCGAGCAGCGAATGGACTGCCGCCATCATCGTAAATTAGAATTTGGTCATCTAATGTTAGTCCTGTATTTCTCACTAATTCAGTTAAGTCTTTTTTTGAAGGCAGCGGGTGCCTCCCGCTAGAATGTGTTAAATCAGACATATCATTTTCTAAGTCCCAATAAACCGCTCCTTTAACATGATCCATTTCATATCTCTTTTTACCATCATTAGCGTTTTGTAACGAGTAACGGGTATCAATCCATTTGGCTCTACTATGTTCAACATCTTTTACAGAAATAAAAACAACAGTCATTAAATTCGACTCCTTTTATTGTAATTTATCTGCTATCAAACGCCACTCTTCAAGTACCTCTATTTCAGAAAGTGAATCTCTTTCTAACTGTAATTGATTTAAGCTACCAGTAAGTAGATGTTGTCTTAAACCTTCTGCTTCAGATTCAATCCAGTTTTCTGCCCATTTCAATAATTTCTCTTTTTCTTTTTCTAAGTAGACCCCTGAATCTTTTTTTAACAATTCCTCTAGTCGATCTTTAAGTAAATTCGACTCTCCTTTTTCAAAAAAGGATTTTCCGTTTTTATACAATCGATTCACACTAGCAAAGTTGATTGTATCTAAAAACGGTGCTTGAAATGATAACAATGTTGCATCATTGGATTCGTATGGTGCTGGTGAAATAGAATCATCCAGTTGTTGTATGTGTTGTAATTCTAGTTGTTGTCGATTATAGAGTTGCTTTTTCATATATGTTAATATTCTATGGTTCGTTACTTTTAACTCTTGTGTCAAATCAAAACCAACCATTTGAACCGTTTCATCCAATGCAAATTTCAAAGCAGCATCTGCTGATTTGTTGACGAACACTGAAGGATTATATGATTCTCTGAAAAAGTCTGGAAAGCGCAGAAATACTCTTTGTAATAAGTAATAAACGAGTTCACTTATTTCATTTTGTGTCGCTTTTATTAAAACATGTGCAAATTTCACACTGAAATGATTTCTTAACTCCCCTTCTACTTTATTTAACTCAAGGAGTCTTTCTGCTTTTCTATTTCTATTCATTTCAGTTCTAACAATTAAAGCTTTCAGTCTCTCAACGGTTTTTAGTACTTCATCTTCTAATACTTTGACAGAGATACCTATTAAATCATTTTTAAGAAAGTGATAAAATTCTTTTTCAAATTGATTCATCATTGGATTAATTGTCTGTCCTATTTTTGCATCTAATGCTTGCAGACTAGATATACCATGTACTCTAGGATTTCTAATTCCAAATTTATTCAATTCAGTTGAAACAAATTGTTTAACTCCTTCACTTTCTTCTTCATTATTCGCTAAGTCAATCGCATTCACAATGAAGAACATCTTATCCATTTCAAAAGAGTCTTTTACCCTCCCTAATTGCACAAGAAACTCCCGATCTGCTTTTGCAAATGCATGATTGTAATAAGTCACAAACAATATTGCATCTGCATTACGAATATAGTCGAATGCCACATCTGTATGTCTAGCATTAATGGAGTCTGCTCCAGGTGTATCAACAATGGTAATTCCTTTACGAGTTAACTCGCAATCGAAATAAAAGTCAATCGACGCTACAAAACAACTTCTTTGCTCCTCTGCGACATACTTCGTAAATTCATCTTTCTCAACAGTTATTGTAGATCCTAATTGTTCTGCATATAGTGGATACCCTGTTTTAAAAGCACTTATGAAAGACTTATGAACATGTTTTTTCTCATCTACTAACATAACCGTTGTGATTTCATCAGCTTTTTGGAATGCCTCTTTTAATGAGCGAACTTCAATGCCTAGCATATCAAAAGAACGAATAACATCTTCAGTCATTATTTCAATCGATTTAAACTTAATATCTGCTGTTTTATCTAGATTTCTAATAGATACCGGCCGAATACGATTAATAGTAGCCGTTGTGGGATTTGGCGAAACAGGAAGGACATTTTCACCAATTAAAGCATTTGAAAACGATGATTTCCCGGCACTGAATGCTCCAAATAAGGCAACTGTAAGTTCCTGTTGCTCGAGCCGATTTGTTTTGCGAGTTAAAAATTGTGCGATTTCCTCAAATCCAGGAATGTTCTTCACTTCTGAAGCTGTTCGTTTTGCTTTTTCACAAACTTCTTCTAATTGAACTGTAACTTCACTGTTTTCAGTCTGAGAATCATCTATCATAAGATCCGCTGACACTACATCAACTAACTCATTTTCTGAAGTACTGTACTCTGAAAAATGAAGTACTTCCTCCTTCCTCCAAGACGTTAACAATTCTTTACTTTCACTATTGAAAGAAATATCGTCATTACAAAATTGCGTTAGTTTTTCTTCAGCATGTTTCACTTGATGGATTGCTTGCAATTTTTCTTCTGCAACATGAATTTGGTGTTCAAGTATTCCACTTGTTTGATTACCATGCCTCGATATAACATCGGCCATATTATGTTTCCAATCATCTGTTAATCTTTTAAATGCTCTTATAATAATCGTTTTCATACGCTCTGAGTAATTCAAAACAGTATCGCCTGTAATTACATCTGCTACAACAAATTCTTTTTCAATTTCTACAAATGGTATCGTCATATCTACTTCATCAATATTTAATGAACGTTCATCCGTTAAAACACCAGCTTCTTGTAACGTTTTCTTCATTAGTGTTTTTAAATGTATTTCAATATGCGTATGCACTAATTCATTAAGATTATTACTTAACGCATTTTTTCTAGCGATTTGTTCCTCACTCGTCTTTTTAGTACTAAATATCAACCCAACTTTAAACCTTGATGACAAGGACTCTAAATACAATTTTAAAAGTTCTCTTGTTTCATAAGGCGTAATTGCAGCATTATCTAATAAATTATTTCTATTTTTTTCAAAGGCAACTGAAAATCCATTACCAGATAAAAGTGTTAATGCATGCTTCATTTCGAATAATTCATCTGTTAGTTTCTTTTCAGTTTCCCACTCATCTACATTGACAATTGACGCATATGTCTCTTTCATCTCTTTTACTTCATTCATTAAAAATTCATTATGCTCATTTCTAAGTTTCAACAATGTCTGGTTAGCGTTAACAATAAAATGCTCATACGAATTTTCAATTGAATCATCTATAATTTCTTTTACTTTGTCAAAGTCATTGTCCGTATGGTGAGGATCTTTTAATGATGTATAAAATATCCCTTTCGGTTCCACTCCCCATAGCGAAAAAGAGTCTTCAACTGATTTTTTAAAGGTTGAAAAATGCAATTCAGATTCTCGGTGTTTGTCAATCTGATTGATAATTAAATAGACATTTGGATTATAACGCATCAAATCTTTTGTAAATCTAAAATTGACTTCTGATTGAACATGATTATAATCCATTGTATAAAATACGATATCTGCAAGATGTAGCGCCGATTCAGTTGACAATCTATGTGCATCATCCGTGGAGTCAACTCCAGGCGTATCCATGACAGTTATACCATCAGGTAAATTAGATGTAGCATGACCAATCTCAATCATAGCAACTTCGGTACCATTCTTACTGAACGTTCTAACTGCGTCCGAAAAGTTCTGCCCGTTGTATTTAGCGGCTGATCCGTCTGTTTTTCGTATAATTGCATAATCAGTAGTCGTTTTTTTTACCTTAACGACATTAGCACTTGTAGGTATCGGACTTGAAGGAAGCAGTTCATGACCGATTAAAGCATTTATCATTGAAGACTTTCCAGCAGAAAAATGACCTGCAAATCCTACTGTATATTCTTCTTCAATTATTTTTTTTGCAAATAGATTTGTTTTCTCCAAACTTACTTCGTCATGATTTGACTTTAAAAGACATGCCAATTCCGCAGTTTCTTGTAGAATCTTTTCTGTTTCACGCATCTAATTGTCGACCCCTTTATAAGTACTACCCCTATCATACCATTTTTCTAAATACGATTAACTAATCAATTATATGTAGTTTTCTGTTTTTTTTAGTCGAAATATGGGACTAAAGTTTTTTTATATGGTATAATTTAGCTAATTGTTATTTTGGAAGGTGGAAATCTTTTGGAAACATCTAAAAATATTCAACTAATTTTAAATGCAGCTATCTCATCCTTAACCAATGTAATCCCACTTAAATTAGAAGTTCTTGCTCCATCAATTACCGTTCAACCTTATGAGCAAAAAGAACTCGGTGTATTAATTGGTCTCGTCGGTGGAATTAAAGGAAGATTACTTATTGAGTCACCCATAAATGCTATTGACACTATTGGACAAGCAATGTTCGGCATGACAATTGAAGGAGAAATGATTGAGTCCTTCACAGGTGAACTGGGCAATATGATTGCTGGTAATCTATGTACTGTTCTAGAAAAACAAGGTTTAGTACTAGATATTTCTCCTCCAACCGTTATGACTGGAGAAACAAAGTTCTATGGTTTTACAAAAGCATTTAAACTTCCTGTAAAACTTGAAACGGGAGCAAGTTTAAATATCTTATTAACCATTGATGATGATAATGCTTAAAAAACTGTCTCCTATTCTATTTTATAATAGATAGGAGACAGTTTTTTATAGATTATACAGCTTTGAATACTTATCATTTAAATAATCTGCTAGATATTTAGCATTTAATTCTTCTCCAGTAGCATCTTGAATAATTTCTAACGGTTTTTTTGTCCTGCCAAACTGATGAACATGCTTTGTTAGCCAATTTAAGATTGGCTTAAAATCTCCTTTTAAACATAACTCATCAAAATTCGGTAAGTCTTTAAGCATCGCTACCTTTAACTGAGCTGCATACATATACCCTAGAGCATAAGATGGGAAATAACCAAATGACCCTCCCGACCAATGAACATCTTGTAAGTATCCTTCTCCATCGTTTTCCGGACGGATTCCAAGATACGCTTCGTATTTGTCACTCCATACTTTTGCAAGATCTTTTACTTGTAATTCCCCGTTAAACAACTCTTTTTCAATTTCATAGCGAATCATTATGTGTAGTGGATACGTTAATTCATCTGCTTCTATTCGTATAAGAGAAGGCTCTGAATAGTTGACTGCACGAAGAAAGTCATCTACTGTTACTTGTTCAAATTGCTCAGGGGATGACTCTTTTAATAAATCAAAATTAGACTTCCAAAAGTTCTCGTTATGTCCAATGATTTGTTCATAAAATAACGACTGCGATTCATGTATCCCCATTGAAGTACCCGATGCTAAAGGGAGTCCCTCTAAACGACGATCAATATTCTGTTCATACAACGCGTGTCCACACTCATGTATCGTTCCAAATACAGCTGTCCTGAAATCATTTTCATCATATTTTGTCGTAATACGAACGTCGCCAATATTAATACCCGTTGCAAATGGATGTACTGTCTCATCGAGTCTTCCGGCTTCAAAGTCATACCCTAATTGTTTCAAAATTTCATGACTAAATGCCTTCTGTTGTTCTTTCGGAAATTTCTTAAAAAGAAAGGCAGTTTCGGGCTGTTCGTTTTTATCAACAATTTTTTTCACTAACGGAACAATCGTTTCTTTCAATTGGCCAAAAAGCTCATCAATCTTCTCTGTCGTTAAGCCCGGTTCATACTGGTCAAGCAATGTATTGTATGGGTTGTTATTCTCAATTCCCCAGTACGTGATGAATTCTTTAGTCATTGCAACCATTTTCTCCAAATACGAAGGAAATGAACCAAATTCTGAAGTCTCTTTCGCTGTTTCCCACGCAGATTCTGAATTTGAACTTAATACGACAAATTCACGAAACTTTTCAACAGGTATCTTTCGACTACGATCAAATTCTTCTCTTACTACATCGATTGTTTTTGACACGATTGGGTCTAACGTATTCTTACTTCCTTCTAATTCTACTAAATACTTTTCCATTTCATCAGATACGCTCATCTTAAATAATTCCGATGAAAGTGTACCAATTGCTTCCGATCTTGCCGCATGTCCTTTTTTAGGTGCTCCTGTACGCATATCCCAGTACATAATAGCAATTGCTTCTGAATATGAATTTATTTTTTTCACCAGTTCCAAAAACTTTTCTTCTGTTGTCAAAATAGTCTGCCCCCTTTTGTTATACTTTCTATAGTACCATGACTGTCTGCTTTTCTGTATAATAAAAAGCCCTTTTTCAAAAGGGCTTTCAATAATTTATTTTACTTTTTGAATTTGAACAGGAAATACATTTTCTATTTCCTTTTCCAACTTTTGTTCAGCTTCATTAAGAACTAATTGGACAGTTCCGGAATCTGAAGATGTACGTATTAAACGTCCAGCTCCTTGTCGTAATCTAAGAAGCATGAATGGTAAGTCCACTTCTTTAAATGCATCCACTGCATGTTTTCTCCTTGCATCAAACAGCGGATCATTAGGAGGAAATGGTAAATCATGAATGATAACGCGCGTCAGTGCGTCTTCAGGTATATCCAACCCTTCCCATAGATGGTATGAGCAGAGTACAGAAACATTACGTAATTGGAAGTCACGAACCAATGACGAAAGTTCACGATCACCTTCAAAAGAAATTTCATGAAGCTTTTCTAGTGGCACTTTAGATTTAAATTCATTCATATCATGTTCAGATTTAAATAAAATCAAGGTTTGTTCTTTTGCTTCTAACATTTTTAACACTGCTGAAGCTTTATCATCATTTTCAACTTCAGTTACAAAGACATCCATTACTTCATCATAATCAAAAGGTGATTCTACTGAAAAAGATTGATATTCTTGAATACCTAGGCCATCTGCTAAATAATTAAAATCCTTCGCTACTGATAACGTAGCAGAAGAAAAGACTATTGGTACTGATGATGAAAATAATTTTTCTTTTAGTATATCTGTTACGAGGCGTGGCATGATGACTAAAGTCGCTTCTCCGCCACGTTCTTCTAACCAATCAACTGCATCGTTTTCCGATGTAAATAATTCCATCGAATAAATGTATTGGTCGAGATATTCTTCAACAATTTTCAAATCATACTCTGGAATAATATAAAGCTCCGCATCAAAAACAAACTCTTCTAATAGCTGATTGGCATATCCAATTGAGTTTTTTCCTAGTGATAATAAGCTTTGCTCTTTTTTTATACTTTTACGTTCATTAAATGATTTGTCTGTTGAGTCCTCAAGTAATTTAAAAAATGCATCATGGCTTTCAAGTAAACGCTCCATAATCTGAAGTGTCTTATCGCGTATCCCATCCACCATAATTCTTTCTAATAATGTCAACATTGTACTTTTTTGCACTTCATAAGTAAGTGCCCGTTGTGCTGAGTATTCCAGCAGGTGTCCTTCATCAAATACAATCATCGACACTTCTGGCAATAATGGCATTTGACCTTGACGCTTACGTGAATCTTTCGTCCAAATATGTTCCATATAGAAATCGTGAGAACAAATGATAATTTCAACTGCTTCTCTATAATGATTTCTATGAATCGTTTGTCCACATCGATTTCTTATATCACAAGCTTCACATTGTTGGATTGGATGATAGTTAACTGTTTTCCATTGCTCATCACTTAGTTTGGGATAATCAGATCTTTCCCCATAGGTACTGACAGATTGTAAAGAGCCATTCCCATACACAAAGTCAGGTAAGCTGTCCTGGATATCATCGATATAATCCTCGTCAATAGTATTTGAGGCTTCATCTAAGCGTTTTAAACATAAATACTGACTTCTTGCTTTTGCTAAACGAACATCTATATCGAGATCTAATGCCGCACTTAACTTTTGAATATCACCATCATCTTTAACTAGCTGATCGATGAGTGTCTCATCGGCACAAGAAATTAGTGCAGGCTTACCAGTGTATCTTGCATAAGCGATTGCCGGTAATAGATAGCCTATTGTTTTCCCTGTACCTACTCCTGCTTCCGCAAATAGAACTTGTTTATCTTTAAGAGCCTGTTCAATTTGAAAAGCCATAAATATTTGTTCATCTCTACATTCGAAACCTTTTTCTGTAAGATCGTCATATAATGTATCACCTATCCAGTCATTCATTGATTCGAAAAATGATTTGTCTTTAGATAGTGAAAATGGAATGTTTTTTTTCATAATAATGCCCCTCTCTAACACATACAAAAGGAAGAGGATTTCCTCTTCCTTTTTCTAATTATTGGCGTTGACCCCAAAATTGATACAGATCAGTGCGAATGAAACCATTAAACAGCTTACGTTTTTTCGTTGCACGCTTGCCATACATTGTTTCAAAGTTTTCAAGCGAGGAAAGCATATAGACCGACCATGAAGGATATTTTTTCATGATTTGACCTAAGACTTTAGTTACTTCCTCTGCATCCTCAACTTCACCTAATCGTTCACCGTATGGAGGATTTCCAACAACCACACCATTATCCCCTTGCAGACTAAGGTCTCGAACATCAGATTCATTCCATTGAATAATATCTAGGAATCCCGCTTCTGCTGCATTCTCTTTCGCTATAGCAATCATTTTTGGATCATGATCAAAGCCGCGGATATCAAGAGGTTGATTGTAATTAGCACTATCTTCTACTTGATCACGAAGTGTATGCCATATTTTCTGCTCAATCCATGGCCATTTTTCACAAGAGAAATCTCGATTATATCCAGGTGCTATATTTTGACCAATCATTGCAGCTTCTATTGGAATTGTTCCTGACCCACAAAAAGGGTCGACAAAAGGTCTATTCGGGTTCCAGCGTGTTAATTTTATTAATGCAGCTGCAAGTGTCTCTTTTAAAGGTGCATCCCCTTGACCAACGCGATAACCTCTTTTATGTAAGCCGGTACCACTCGAATCAATGGTAAGGGTTACTTTATCTTTCAATATCGAAACTTCTAATTTAAATAAAGGTCCAGTTTCATCTAAGAAACCAATTCGTTTATAGGCAATTTTAAGTCGTTCTACAATTGCTTTTTTCACAATTGCTTGACAATCAGGCACGCTAAACAAAGTGGATTTTACTGATTTTCCGGCTACTGGAAATGCTGCATCAACAGGTAAATATCGTTCCCAATCAAGCGCTTTTGTTTGTTCAAATAACTCATCAAAAGTCGTTGCATGGAACTCTCCGACAACAATTCGTACGCGGTCGGCAACTCGCAACCACATATTCGTTTTCGCGATAGCAGATTCATCTCCATGAAAATAAATTTTCCCATTTTCAGTTGTTGTTTTAAACCCTAGTTCTTTCACTTCGTCAGCAACAATGGATTCCAATCCCATTGCAGATGTGGCAACTAATTTAAATTCACTCATTATTCGTCCACTCCATTCTTTCTATGCCCTGTTCGAATTGCGTTATTTCTGCAAAATATAGTTAGACCTGTAATATGTAAAAGTTAGTATTATCCAAAATAAAAGCTCTCCAGTAAAAAGGAGAGCATCAGTTAACTTATAGAACCATAGGAAATTCGATAAGCCATGTTTTGTTCCCATGTACTCAAACAGTTTACACCTCGTACTTTGGGTGGTAATCATCTATCTACAGACAATGCTGTTCCTTCATCAGTTCAGTTCCTTCAGAAGAATGCCCCTACCATAATTTGGGTTTCTCACTCGTGGGGTTTACCTCGTTCCACCTGAAACGTTTCCGCTTCAGCTACGTCACTGTGGCACTTTTCAGGATACCTAATCCATATTGTTATCAGTAAACTGTTAACAACTTAGGACGTATACCCGCCGTCAACGCGCAAGCGCGATGCCTAGGTTTATTTTTTCACCGAGCACGAACACTACAGTCATCTCAGAACTGTGTGAGCATGGACTTTCCTCTACGCCGTCAAGCGACGCAGCGATTACCTGAATTGACACTATGGTAAAGTAAGTATACAGTACAATTGTTTGTATTACAAATTAAAAATCTACCCATTTAATTTTCAGTCTTGCTCAAAAAGCCTACTTCCAAACACATGTTTTTCTAAATTTGAGATTCGCTTTAATATATCAAAGTTTGTTGTGCCAGATGTACTCTGTGAAGGCCTTTTCTCTGCAGCAGCTAATTCCTCCTGCAACTTACTATTTTCAAGACGCAACTGTGTAATCTGTTCTTTGAAAGACTCATAATCCTGGATTACATCGTCAAGAAAGAGATCGACTTCTTCCTGACTATAGCCACGTAGGCCCGTTTTAAATTCTTTTTCAAGTATCGATTTTGAATCCAGTTTCATTTCCATTTAACTCGCCCTTCCATCTCTGTTTACATATCTATTATTATACCATATGTTGTCCACTCTTGTCTTATTTAATCGGATAAAAGTATGTTTCATGTCGGTTTCTGCGTTTCCCCGGGAAATATTTTTTTAAGGAGTCTCATTTCCCGTTTCTTAAAGGAAATTTCTGATCGACTTTTAAAACGTTCGGTCAGTTCAGTCGCTTCAAGTATACAAGCCCTCCCATTCCTCGTAGCATTCAATGCATTGTGCAATTGTAATAGTCTATGCTCGTATAGTTTGGCCAATTCCTCATAAGCAATAATTCTTTCTTTACCTTCAAGATGATTGACCGCTACTGAAAATACTTCAACTGCATTTTGAAAGTCTTTCTCTTTTTTATAAATAAAACCTAAATGTAAAAAAGTAATCGGATGTTGGTTACCATATTTATCAACTGTATTTTCAAGTATATGTTTACTCCGTTTATATGATTTTAAGTCTGCAAACCATTTCCCAATATTCGTTTGCGAAATTGCTGAATGACCACTCTCATCTTTTAGTAATAGATTTGTAGCACGAATATAAAGCGCAACAAGGGAAAGGATGTCCCATTCATTGTGAAAAAGTATTTTCATCAATAATTCTGGATCTCCATTTTTCACCGCATCCTGATAAATGATAGGAGCCATAAAACCTGGAATATCACCTTCTCGAAAAAAACCAAGTTGTTGTTGTTCAATCATTGGTAGTTTAAAACGATCCATTTCACCTTTCCAAATTCTTCTTGAACCATGTAGTAAATCGATATGATCATGTGTTAAAAGGGGCGGAAGCGTTTTACGATTCAATATCCAGCGAGTTTCAACCTGTGGGATGTCGAAACTTTTCCCATTATACGAGACAATTGTAAAGGGTGTTTCCCACAATCTTGTAGCATATAAAAATGCAGCTTCATGATCTGGTCCTGGTAAAAGATATTGTGTTAGTCTAAAACATTTCTCTGTTTCCTCTATAAATCCCATCAAAAAAATGAATGTCCCTGTTCCTTTTAAACCAGTAGTTTCAGTATCAAAAAACATAATTGGTTTTGTAGGTTCAGGTGATAACGGGTGATCTTCTTTCGATAAATGCCATTTCATAATACTCGTTTTCAACCCTGACAATTCGATTTCACCATGCACATAATTGAGTGGATATTCTATAATTCGCTTATATACAATCCCATACTTATTTTCCTCTTTAAGTAATCCACTAGCTAGCCATCTTCTTTCATAACTTGGAGATGGAGGTTTTTTGACTGTAGTTGTCAACCCAACTGAGTCTATCGAAGACGATTTCTTGAGTTGTTTTTTCATTTGCATTAATTTCTGTTCATAAGACACGTCACATTACCTCCCTGCAAGTGTAGCTAGAAGATTCGCAACTTCTTTTTTTGATCCATAACCCGCTTCCTGGGCTCCAATACAAACGGGACAGCCGTCAGCACATTTGCAATTACTTACATGATTTGTAGCCTTAAGAAGTAATTCTGGCCAACATTCAAATATCTTTTCACTTAAGCCAATGCCACCTGGATAACTGTCATATATATAAAAGGTTGGTGTTCCAGTATGTACCGCTTTAACTTGTGGAACTACATGAATATCTGTTCGGTCACATCTTAAAAAGAGCGGAATGAATGACTGAATCGCATATGCAGCTCCGATCATTACGTCCGTTAATTTACTTGTTCCCCATTTTTCAGGAACATTAAACGATAGCCATGTAGAAGTCGTATGTAATTCTTCAGCAGGTAGTTTAATTTTTCCGGATCCAATATTATCATGTGTATCAAACCTAATTTTCTTGAAGATTGTTGGAATCGCCAAAACAGCTATATCACCATAAGAAGCTTCACCATTTCCAACTGGCATGGCGCCATCTTCATTCATTACTTTTAGTTCAACTGCTAAATTTGCATCCGTGAAATAATCGACATCTACTTTTTTAACAAAAGCTTTCTTCTCTTCCCAATCTAAAACTTCTACTTGAAATTGATCCCCTTGGTGCAAGTAAATCGCTTCTTCATGAAGCAGTGTCATCGCACTAAATCGATCCATCTCTCCAATAACAGATGTTTCTTTAGCTATTGTCCTATCAATAATAACGACGTTTTCTTGAGATGCCGAACGAAGACTTATTTCGCCTGCTGGAAAACTATCTGTCATCCAATGCCACTTATCAGATACTTTCAAAAGAACACCTTCACTTTCTAAGAAAGCAAGTAACTCTTGGACGACAAATTCACCGTATGTTTCGTTACTTGAAAATGGCAATTCAAATGATGCACATTTTAAATGATCCATAAGTATAAACATATTATCTGGATGGATCCGTACTTCCTCAGGGGATTGACCGAGTAAATAATCTGGGTGCTCAATGATGTACTGATCGAGAACCATAGACTGAGCAACGTAGATGATTAACGCTTCCTCTTGTCGCCTCCCTGCCCTTCCTGCTTGTTGAAAAGCACTTGCAATGTTTCCAGGATAACCAGTCATAATACATGCTTGTAATTGACCTATATCAATGCCCAATTCTAAAGCATTTGTACTTACAACTGTACGGATATCCCCATTTCGAAGACCCTTTTCAATTCTTCTTCGCTCAGAAGGTAAGTAACCCCCTCTATAGCCCATAATTGTCTGGTCAAATAGTTTTTTATTCGTAAGTTCTTTCATATAGGTCACTAACATCTCAACGCGTACCCGACTCTTTGCAAATACAATAGTTTGTATCCCTTCCCGATATAACATAGTAGCTATATCACGAACCTCTAGCACTGCACTTCTCCGTATCCCAAAGGTAGGATGAACTACTGGTGGATTATAGAAAATAAAGTGTTTTTTTTCGGCCGGTGCACCATTTTTAACAATTAAATCCATTTTACTATTCGTTAAAGACTCTGCCAGTTCTTTTGGATTCGCAATTGTAGCGGACGTACAAATGAAAATGGGATCACTACCATAATAATTACAAATTCTTTTTAACCTTCGTAAAACGTGACCTACATGGCTTCCAAATACTCCTTTATAAGTATGTAATTCATCGATAATGATGTACTTTAAATTTTCGAATAAAGAAACCCATTTGGTATGGTGTGGGAGAATACCAGAATGTAACATGTCTGGGTTTGTTAAAACAATATGACCCGATTTACGCACTTTAGTACGCAAACCAGGTGCAGTATCTCCATCATATGTGTAGCTGAAAATTGATTCTTCACTCGCTTCAATTAACTCGTGAAGATCTGCTAATTGATCTTGCGCTAACGCTTTCGTAGGAAATAAATAGATAGCTCGGGTTTTATCATCTTCCAAAATACTTTGTAGAACTGGCAGATGATAACATAATGACTTACCAGAAGCAGTTGGGGTGATTGCTGTAAATGAATTTAATGACGATGCTAATTCAAAAGCTTCGCGTTGGTGCGAGTATAATTGAAATATGCCTTTTGAAGCTAACGCTTTAATGAGTGATGGGTGAAGGTTTTTTGGAAATGATTCATACTTCGCTTCATGACCATCTATTGAACGATAATGAGCGATGTTTGAAGAAAAAGAGGGTTCTTTTTGTAGAACATTCAACACATCTTTTATAGATGCTTTACTCAACTGGACTCCCCTCCTGTTGTTTGTATAACTCATCTAATATTGTTTTAAATGTATACTCTGCTGAATTAATGGAAAGCACAAAACGTTTCTTTCCCGTTTTCTGATAAAAAGACTGAACAACAAATTGTTTCATTGAATCATTTAGAGACTCAATTTGAATAGGATGGACATACAATGGTTTACTCTTTTTTATCCATTCACCAATTTCAATTGTCCATTCATCGAGTAGCCCATGGACTTTATCTGTATATGGTTTTACATCATTATAAAAATCAGGTTCGATGTCCAATTCTCTCATTTCCGTATGCCGTTCAAAACATTCTCTGCAAATAGAAAGTAACGTTTTCGTTTGTTCGATTAAGTCGATGATACTCATCCCTTTCACTTTATATCCTTTAGTTTATCAGATTCTAAAATAGTTCTCTACAATAAGTCGAACGTATATTCCGAGTTAATGTTTTTATATGCAACTTTCAGCCTCACGTTCCGTCTAATTGTTATGGTATGATAGTCTGACGTGAGGTGATGACGGTGACAATTCGTTACCCAAATGGCAAGAAATTCATTCCTGTGCAACAAACAAAACTTCCTAAAAAGAGTAATCCAACCTTTAGCAATCGAGGTAAATCATTAGAAGATGAGTTAAATGAAACGAATGAATACTATTTAAGTAGACAATTAGCTGTTATACACAAAAAACCTGTCCCTATTCAAATAGTAAATGTAAAGTACCCAGCTAGAAGTGCTGCTGTCATTACAGAGGCTTATTTTAAAACTCCGTCTACAACTGACTACAATGGGGTATACAACGGTATACATCTTGATTTTGAAGCGAAAGAAACTAAAAACAGCACATCTTTTCCACTTCAAAATATTCATGAACATCAAATGACTCACATGAAAAACGTTTGTGTCCATGGGGGATTATCGTTTTTCATTATTAAATTCACAATTCTTGACCGTTATTTTCTCATCTCTTATGATAGTTTTGAAAAATATTGGGTAAGAATGATAGAGGGAGGAAGAAAGTCTGTTACAATTGCAGAGTTTGAAAAAGATGCAATAGAATTAAAACCGGGCTTTAACCCACGACTAGATTTCTTACCAGCGTTGCCAAAATTACATTAATTAAAGTACGAACATACGAAAGGCAGGATGAACAATGAGCAATCAGAACAATTCTAGAACGTCTAGAAGACAAGAGTTAGAGGCAAATAAAAACAGTAAGAAAAACAAAAAAGGAACGACCGGAAAAAGAATTTTCAAAAAGATTTTCTTGGGCGCAGTTATACTTGGATCTCTCATGCTAATTGCAGGCATAAGTCTATTTGCTTATTATGCTAGTTCAGCACCAAAATTAGATGAAGCTCTATTAAAAGATCCTTTGACATCTGAACTGCTAGATACTAACGGGGAAACTTTTATGAAATTCGGTGCTGAACAACGTGATTATGTTCCTTATAACGAAATACCAGAACTAATGAAAAATGCTATTTTAGCAACAGAAGATGTCCGATTTTATAAGCACCATGGCATGGACTTTTGGCGTCTAGGTGGAGCAGTCTTAGCTAATCTCAAGAGTGGTTTTGGATCTCAAGGTGCAAGTACACTTACCCAACAAGTTATTAAAAATTCATTTTTTTCTAATGATAAAACGTTAAAAAGAAAAGCACAGGAAGCTTATCTAGCTTTTCAATTAGAAAGAAAGTATGAAAAAGATGAAATCTTCGAAATGTACGCAAATAAAATACTAATGTCAGGAAATATATATGGCCTTGGGACTGCTTCAAAACACTTTTATGGCAAGGAACTAAGTGAATTAGAGTTACCGGAAGTGGCGATGCTTGCAGGTCTACCACAGTATCCAAATGGATACAATCCTGTTAAACACCCTGAAAGTGCTGAAAAAAGAAGAAATATAGTTCTTAAATTAATGCACCAACATAAAAAAATAACGTCTGCTGAGATGGAAGCTGCTAAAGCTGTTCCCGTTACTACAAATCTATTACCAGAAGATCAACGTCAAGCAAACATCAAAAGTGACTACCCTGCCTATGTTGACATTGTATTAGACGAACTTGAAGCAGCAAATATGATGGATGTGTTATCTGAAGGCGTTAAAATCCAAACAGCATTAGATCCTAAAGCACAACAATCTGTAGAACGTGCCTTAAACACTAATGAACTATATGAAACAGAAACAATGCAAGCTGGAATGACTGTTTTGAATACAAAAACAGGTGAGATTGTTGCAATTGGTGGTGGTCGTAATTATTCCGGTCGCGATTTAAATTTCGCATCTGACCAGAAACGACAACCTGGCTCCGTTATCAAACCAATATTGTCTTACGGTCCCGCAATTGAATATTTAGATTGGTCGACTGCTCAAAAAGTTGTTGATGAACCTTATAATTACAAAGGCACCAACAAAGCAATTCGAAATGTTGACGGTAAATACCAAGGACCACAATCGATCCGACTAGCATTATCCAACTCTCGTAACATTCCTGCGGTTAAAACGTTTGAAGAAGTTGGACCATCACAGGCTAGTGATTTCGCAAAAGGATTAGGTCTGCCTTACAACAAAGTCAATTCATCAAATTCTTTAGGTGGCGGCGAGTATAATTTCTCAACAATTCAAATGGCTGGTGCATACTCAGCATTTGGTAACAGCGGGATCTATACACCACCCCACGCTGTAAAAAAGATTATTTTTCGAGATGGGAAAACAGAACGTTCTTTAACACCCGATTCAGTCAATTCAATGAAAGATTCTACTGCATATATGATTACAGATATTTTACGTGACACTATTTCTTCTGGTACTGGAAAACTTGCAAATATATCTGGTCTAGATGTAGCTGGTAAAACAGGGACGACGAATTATCCATCAGAAATTATTAAAAAGCACGATATGAAAAATAATTATGTACCAGATAGTTGGTTTACCGGCTATACATCTGACTATACAATATCCACTTGGGGTGGATATAAAGACTATACAACTCCAATTACTACTGTCCCTAAAGGAAGACAGGTTCCACAAAAACTATTTAAAATGGTTATGACAGATATTTCAAAAGATAAAAAAACGGCTAAGTTTTCCAAACCCGGTTCAGTTGTTGAGGCAACAATTGTAAAGCTTTCTGATCCATTGATCTTAGCAAGTTCATCAACGCCCGATAACGAAAAGAAAAAAGAGTTGTTCGTTAAAGGTACTGAACCAACTGAAGTTGCGGAAGTAATAGAAGATGTGGTTTTAGACGCTCCTACTAGCCTACAAGCATCATACAATGATAGCAACAAGTCAGTCGACTTAAGTTGGGAACACAAAAAGCCTGATACAGATGAAATTGAAGATGATGTTGAATTCACCATTTTAGCAAGTGTAGACGGCAGTGAAAAGAAAAAAATGACTACAACTACTGACAAAAAGGTTAATTTGACTGGTGTAGAAACCGGCAAAACATATACATTTTTTGTCTATGCTACATTCGGAGATTCACAAAGTGAATCAGCCTCAACCAAATTACAAATTGAAGATGGTGTGGAAGAGGAACAAGAAGAGATAGAGGAACCTATTCAAGAGGAAAAACCAGCTGTCCCCGGAAAAGACGAAAACAAAAATGATGGGAATAACAATGGAGCTAACTCAAACGGAGACAAAAAACCAGGTGATGGATCCAACAATAATGGTAATCCTAACGGAAAACCAAATGAGAAACCCACCAACAAACCCATTGACAAACCCATTGACAAACCAACAAATGATGAAACCGATAAGAAACCGTAACTTAACTCTTTCACAATTATAAAATATACAAAATGTTTTCGTACAATCAAAAAAAGAAACATAACACTAAGTTAGCGTTATGTTTCTTTTTTTGGGGTTCTATAATATTTGTTGGGGTATGTGTACAATTCACTAAAAAATGCATGAATCTCCCCTTCTTTTATAGTTGAATGATCGCTAAACAAGTAAGAAAGGGTGACCCGTGTACATGATTAATAACATGAATATCCTTATTGTGAGTCGTTCGATTGGGCTAAAACAACAGATGATGTCATCGAAATGAAAAGACGTTTAGAAAGCTTTTACTATAAGTTAGATGAAGCCAAAAACTCAGCGTTTCTAAAAGCAATCCGAACATTTAATAATGGGTAAGTAGAAATTTTGAATCGTTTTAACTTTCCTTATTCAAATGGTTTCTTAGAAGGAATCAACAACAAAACTAAGGTGATGAAGCGTAATGCGTATGTTTTAAGACGTTTTGATCACTTTAAAGCCAAGATTTTATTGAATATGAAGTATAAAA
>JARIDO010000045.1 GCA_029263895.1 Sporosarcina sp. | reverse complement strand
GATGTCAATTGTGTTTCTGTTCTTCCGACGGAAATCGGTTTACTTGGAAACGTTTTTGCTTTTACGCGTTAACGTAGAAGCTGTATTTCGTTGACGTTTTGCTGTTCAGTTTTCAAGGTTCATGTTGATCGCCACTGTTTCAGCAGCAACTCTTATATCTTATCTAATCTCTTATCGTTTGTCAACAACTTTCTTTAAATTTACGAAAGTTTTTCTCTCAGCTTGTTGAACGTTCGATATGCGACGCCTCTTAGTATATCAGCTCCAGTTGATGAATACAACTGTTATTTAAATATATCTTTTCAATCTTTATATTCTTATAAAACACCGCCCCGCAATGTGCTTTGCGGGGCGGTAGTAAGGCTTATTCTTTTGTTCGCATTTGTGGAAACAGTAAAACATCACGTATAGATTGGGCATTCGTCAATAACATTACAAGACGATCGACACCAATTCCTAGTCCACCAGTAGGGGGTAACCCATACTCAAGAGCTTCTATGAAGTCATCATCCATGTCATGCGCTTCGTCATTACCTTGTTCTTTTTCAACTAGTTGCGCTTCGAAACGCTGGCGCTGATCGATTGGATCATTCAACTCTGTGAATGCATTCGCGTGCTCCCGACGGACAATAAACAACTCAAAACGATCGGTGAAACGACCATCTTCAGGGTTTTTCTTAGCTAATGGAGATATCTCAACAGGATGCCCATAGATGAATGTAGGTTGAACAAGTTGTTCTTCTACTTTCTGTTCAAAGAATTCATTTAACACATGTCCTACTTCCATCATCGCTGTCACTTCAACATTATTTTCTTTAGCGAGCTTATGCGCTTCTTCCTTCGACATCTCTTTCCAGAAGTCAACACCCGTATATTCTTTTACCGCATCTGCCATATGCAGACGTTTCCAACCAGGCGCAAGATTGATTTCATCATCGCCGTACTTAATTTGTGTTGTACCTAATACTTCTTGCGCTACATGAGCAATCAGGTTTTCAGTCAATGCCATGATGTCATTGTAATCTGCATACGCTTCATATAGTTCAATCATCGTGAATTCAGGGTTATGACGAGTCGACATTCCTTCATTACGGAAAACGCGACCGATTTCATATACTTTTTCAAGGCCACCTACGATCAGCCGCTTCAAATGAAGTTCAATTGCAATGCGCATGTAGAGCGTCATATCGAGTGTATTATGATGCGTGATGAATGGACGTGCAGAAGCCCCTCCTGCGATTGAGTGCAGCATAGGTGTTTCCACTTCGAGAAATCCTTGACCATCTAAGTAATGGCGCATCGACTGGATTATACGGCTTCTGAGGATAAACGTCTCCTTACTACCATCTGTTGTAATTAAGTCTAAGTAACGTTGGCGATAGCGTTGTTCAACATCCTTTAGACCATGAAACTTTTCAGGCATCGGACGAAGTGCTTTTGTAAGGAATGTGAATTCAGTTGCTTTAATAGAGAGTTCCCCTACTTTTGTTTTAAAGACAGTTCCTTCAATTCCAATGATATCTCCAAGATCAGCACTATTGAACAGCTGATAGTTCTCTTCTCCAATTCCATCTTGTCTAACATATATTTGTATTTGTCCCCCTAGATCTTGTAGGTGAGCAAATCCAGCCTTTCCTTTTCCGCGTTTCGTCATGATTCGTCCAGCAATCTTTACTTCGCGTGGCGTTTCATCCAACTCTTCTTTAGAAATCTCTTCATATTCAGCGATGATTTCATTCGATAGATGCGTTCGTTCGAATCTTGAGCCAAATGGATCTTTACCGCTCTCACGTATATCTTCCATCTTTTGGCGTCTCACCAAAAGTTGATCATTCAATTCGTCTAAATGAGACATATCCTTCACTCCTTCTAAATTATCCAGTTTTCACATGCTTCTATTGTACACAATTTAAGTTGTACAGACACATATAACTTATCAAATCAGGTTTTGTATGTATTAGAAAGAGCTACCGTAGTATACGGCAGCTCGACTTTACAAATCACACTACACTGAACGCTACTTTTTCACATTGCACCATTTCATCCACGGAGTTACTTAAAATCATCCGCCATTTTCATGAAAACCTCGTAGGTATCGAAATGACGAATTACGCCATACGCACCCTTAAAGCAAAGTTGATACCTATCTTCGTTCTAGGAATTGTTCAACCCCGTCTATTCTTTTGAAACAAATTACACCCGTATCATGAATTGCATCTTCCCCGGCTAATGATTTTCCGGTCGCTGAATCGATAGCGTTCGGAGAAATCTCCAGTAGAGGTATGAGAACAAAAGCCCGTTCTCTCATTCGAGGATGGGGTACAACAAGGTTCTCTGATTCAATATTGTCGTTATTATAGAGCAAAATGTCAAGGTCAACCGTTCGGGGACCCCATCTAATTTTACGAACTCGACCTTGTTGTTGTTCGATTTCTTGGCAGACACTTAATAGTGCATGTGCCGCTAAATCTGTTTCCACACAAACGACTAGATTTAAAAAGTCAGCTTGTTCAGTATAGCCAACTGGAGCTGTTTCATAGATCGAGGAGATTGCAGTTACAGTTATATTTTCCGCTTTATGTAGAGCCCGAACCGCTTCAGTCAAATGATCTAATCGATCCTTTATATTAGAACCAAGCGAGATATATGCAACATTCATAAGAATACTCCTCGTGTTATCTCAACAGACACCGAACTATAATGACCTTGGATTGGGGGATCTGGTTTTATAAGCACGACACGGACACCAGATACTTTCGTTTTATATGTAGTTAACACGTTGTCAGCAATTGTTTCTGCAACCGTTTCTATCAATTTAACAGCCTTACCTTCAACAACAGATTTACAAATCATATACACTTCTGCATAATTAACTGTTTTTGAAAGGTCATCTGTTTTTCCGGCTCCCGAAAGGTCTACCGCTAATGAAATTGTTACACGAAAACGTTGTCCTAATTTATTCTCTTCTGGTAAAGCACCATGGTAACCATAAAACTCCATTTCATTTACATGAATATAATCCATTTTAATCTCTCCTATTCAGTAAAAGTAGCTTTACCAACTAAAACGTCCATCATTTTAGCCATTCTTGCAATCTCTTTTACATCATGTACTCTCATAATGTGACATCCCTGACTAATTCCATGACACACTGTTGCTCCGGTTCCTTCTAAGCGCTCAGTGACAGGAAGTTGCAACACATTACCAATCATCGATTTTTTCGATGTCCCGAGTAGTACGGGGTATCCTAAATCTGTAATGTTATGTAGCTGTTGCATCACTTGAACGTTTTGGACTGTATTTTTAGCGAAACCGATACCAGGATCTAACCAAATTTGTGATTGTTGTACACCTGCATTTGTTGCAATTGCAATGCTCTCAGCTAAATCATCTAACACATCAGTCAACAAGTCGTTTTCATAAATAGCTTGTTGGCGGTTATGCATTAAGATAATCGGAACACCGCTAGATGCCGCCACTTCCGCGATTGCTGGTTCTCGTTTTGCACCCCATACATCATTAATGATGTGGGCCCCCGCTTCAATAGCCGCTTTTGCTACAGCTGCTTTGTATGTATCAATCGAAAGTATACAGTCGACATTCGCTGATAGTGCTTCAATGATTGGAATCGTCCTCTCCAATTCTTCTTCTAACGAAACAGGTGCATGTCCAGGGCGTGTAGACTCTCCACCAATATCAATAATTTTCGCGCCATCCTTTATCATTTGTTCCGCATGACACAGAGCACTATCAATCTGTCCATACTTGCCACCATCAGAAAAGGAATCAGGTGTTACATTTAATATCCCCATAATAATCGTTTCAGATTTGAAATCCACTTTTTTATCCCCAAAATGATAGCTCCCGGGGGAATTTGCTAAGTTCATCAGTTCTTACCTACTTTCAATTGTTCAATAGATTGTACATATAATTCATGTATTTTTTTATAATGAATTCCTGCGTTACCGGGCAAAGTGTTATCACCAATTGATGAAAGTGGCACAATTTCCTGCACTGCATTCGTCACGAATACTTCCTCAGCACTTTCTACATTTCCTCTTCTTTGCATGACTTCACATATGTTCAGTCCCGCTGTTTGTGCGATTCCCATTACAAACTTTCTCGTCGTCCCAGGTACAATTCCCGTGTCCAAGGAAGGCGTATAGAGCGTGTCACCTTTTACCCAAAAGACGTTCGACGTAATTCCTTCAGCGACAAAGCCATCCGCCGTCAAAAATAACCCCTCCGTCTCTCTTAATGACGTTAATTCCAATCGACCACGGACATTATTGAGATAACCTTGCGACTTATGACGAATTAAACTTTCCGCACCATTGCGTGGCGTTTCAAGCCACACACCAGTCTTCTCCGTACCACGCGCAGTTGCAATTAGATCTTTTCTAAATAAAATTACATTCGGTGATTGATATTCAGATGGCGCTAAACCAATGCCATGTACACCCGCTGAAACATTTAGCCTAAAGTAACCATCTTCACTTCCCGCTAACTCATCTAGTTTACGCACAACTGAGTGTATGATTTCGTCCGCATATTCGAATGTAATACGGTATTCTTTTAGTGCAGTTCGCAATCTAGCCATATGCTCATTAAATAAAAACACTTGACCTTGATAGGTGCGGAATGTCTCAAAAAAACCGACGCCATAGAGAAACCCGTGATCAAAAGGAGATATCTTGATTTCATTCGCTTCAATGTATGCTCCATTCATCCAACATTTCATGCTACAACCACATCCTTTAGTTCAATTCTCCGCCATTTCTTTTGCTTGCCAAAGTGCTTTTGCTTTATTCAACGACTCGATGTATTCTGCCAATGGATCTGAATCTGCGACGAGTCCGGCACCTGCCTGTATATGTGCAATGCCATCTTTAATAAAAGCTGTTCGAATGACAACATTCAGTTCAAAATCACCATCAAAACCAAACCAACCGATAGAGCCCGTATACAACCCTCGGCGAGTAGGTTCAAGTTCTTCAATGATTTCCATTGTGCGAAGTTTCGGTGCTCCCGTTATCGTCCCACCAGGGAATACACCTCTAACGATGTCAGCATTGGACACACTCGAATCTGCCGTTCCTCTAACGTTCGAAACTAAATGCATCACATGTGAGTATTTTTCAACGACCATAAATTCATTTGTTTCAACAGTCCCAGGACGACAGACTCGCTCTAAGTCTTCACGCTCTAAATCTACGAGCATGATATGTTCACCTTTTTCTTTCTCGTTAGAAAGAAGTTCGGTTCTGAATGCATCATCTTCTAACTCATTCTTCCCCCTAGGTCTTGTTCCACCAATTGGACGGGTACTGAGTTCCACTCCACGTTTTTTTAACAGCAACTCTGGCGATCCCGAGACAACGTCAAATTCTGGCGCACCTATTGATGCCATATAAGGTGATGGGTTAAACGAACGAAGCGCTTCATACATATTTAACGGGCTGGCATTTAACGGTTTTGATTGACGTACCGACAAATTTACTTGAATAACATCTCCATCCGCGATGTATTGTTGGACATCACGTACCATTTGGTGAAATTCATCATCCGTAACAGAGTACGTTAAATTTTCTTCGTCAACAATTACATCTGTTGCTTGTCCAACTTTAAAAAGCTGTTTTTCAAGGCCTTTCTCTTCCGCCTTCATCCACCGCATTTTCACTTCATTCGCATCGAGACCGGGCATTGTCATGAAATACACCATTTCTGACTCTTTATCCAACACAACCCACTTATCGAATAGGTAGAAAAAAAGATCAGGTGTATCTAAATCATCCACTGTATCTAACGGTATTTCTTCGTACGTCCTCACGTAATCGTAACTGATGAAACCCGTAATTCCACCTTGAAAATCAGGTAATTCAGGAAGTCGCTCCATCTCGTACGACTTTGCAAAGTTTGTCAATAACTCTAACGGTTCCCCATCACGAATTTCACACTTCCCATTACGCCATGACAGTTGAAGTTTGTCGCCATCTAGCGCCTGTAACGTTACAAGCGGGTCAACACCTGCGATGCAGAGTTGACCTCCACGACCACTTTCGAACAATAGATGACGATCCGTTTGCAACGCTAATTCTTTGTATGCATAAAAAAATGAATCGGTAGACATTTCCGCTGTTGTGTAATTTGGCTTTTTCCCCAATACGATAGCCCCCCGTTACGATTGATGTCTCCATTTTACATCTTACATACTACTTTACGCCATAAAAAAAGGAATCCACATCAATCCCTACTTTTTCTGCTCATTTTAATTAAGTAGGAAGAAATCTTGTACAAGAAATATGCGTAGATATAAGAGGCCAAAGGTTCGTCCCACTTTATAAAAATCCAAACAAAAAAGGAGCGTTTCCACTCCTTCTCCATTTATTTATTCATCATCGAACTGATAAAGTGGTGTACTTAGATAGCGTTCACCGTTAGACGGTAAAATCGCAACTACTTTTTTCCCTTTACCAAGCTTTTTCGCCACTTGCAATGCTGCAAACACCGCAGCACCTGAGGATACACCACCAAGCACACCTTCTTCACGCGCTGTAACCCTAGCCGTTTCGTATGCTTCGTCATTCGTCACTTGAATGACTTCATCGTAGATTTTCGTATCCAATACTTCCGGTATGAAACCCGCACCAATTCCTTGTATTTTATGTGGTCCCGGTTGTCCTCCAGACAATATTGCGGAATCTGTTGGTTCAACAGCAATAATTTTCACGTCTGGAAACTTTTCTTTCAATACACTTCCAACACCCGTTATCGTCCCACCTGTTCCAATACCTGAAATGAATGCATCGACACGGTCCATCACCTCTACAATTTCCGGTCCTGTCGTCAGACGATGAATTTCAGGGTTTGCTTCGTTTGTAAATTGTTGCGGCATGAACCAACCATTTTGCTTCGCTAACTCTTCTGCTTTGGAGATGGCACCTTTCATGCCTTCTGATCCAGGCGTCAATACAAGCTCAGCTCCATATGCCCTAAGAAGGTTGCGTCTTTCTGAACTCATTGTATCTGGCATCACAAGTACCGCTTTATAACCTTTAGCGGCTGCAATCATCGCTAAACCGATACCTGTATTTCCACTTGTCGGTTCAATAATTGTGCTACCTTCTTTTATTTCTCCTGTTTTTTCAGCCACCTCTATCATCGCTAGGGCAATTCGGTCTTTTACACTAGAGCCTGGATTGAAGTACTCTAATTTAAGATAAACTTCTGCATCTTCCGGTCCTGTCAATCTGTTCACTTTAACAATTGGCGTCTTGCCTACTAAATCTGCAACAGTATTTCCTATACGACTCATTCTCAACACTCTCCTAATCCCTACTAATTTGATATGTTTTATTCTATTAATAATACGCTCTATTTGTTACGGTTGTCAACTACACTGAAGTCACACTTTATCTTTTCCCTTTTCGAAGCTAATTCAATCCTACATGCAAAAAACTGTCTTGAATTCCCGTGATTCCTCGGATTCAAGACAGTCTTTTTATTTCTCGTAAAACCACTCCACGTCAAACTCTTTCCAAAACGCTTCAGGATTAACGGATTGAGGAAGTTGTTCTAAAGCAAGTTCTCGTTGGATGTGATCTTTTACTTCCTCATAAGTAAATGTTTGGCCTTCCTTCACTTCACTCACATGAACAAGTGCATAATTGCCATCTGCCAATTTAACAACATCACTCGTTTGATCTGCTTTTAACTTCAAAGCTGTTTTTATTATGACTTTATCATATGTATCTGTTGATTGATTAATATAACCAATATCTCCACCTAGACTCGCAGAAGCGGGGTCATTAGATCGTTCTTTTGCTAACACATCAAATCCGGAACCCTTTTCCAACTCACGTTTAGATTGCTCTGCTTCTTCTTTTGTTTGCACAACGAGGATTGCAGTCCTATAAGAGGGGGCAATATTATAGAGTAATTCATTGTCATCATAGAATTTCTTAATCGTTTTCTCTTTTAAAACAACATCTTTTGACAATACTTTCTCCAATATAAGCCCAGATTTAATCTTTTGACGGATCGTCTCTTCATCAAGCCCTGAATAAGCAGCACCATCTACCGAATGGATAAGCGCAACTTCAAGATTAATTTCCTTCTCCGAAACTTTAATGCCATGTTGTTTAGCGGCTTCTTCCATCACTTTCTCATTCACTAAGTTTAAAAGTGTCTCTTCACCAATTTCTTTTTCCATCGCTGTCATCCACTGTTCGCGAGTGATCTTTTTTCCGGCTATAGAAGCCACTTCTTCATTTGCCGATTGCCGTACATCTGACATTGACCATGCAACAAACCACAATACATTGAATACAAAGAGAATCGCAATCAATAGAAGGAGTGGTCTTGTTTTAAGTTTCCGCTTCGGCTGCAGACTGTTATCTTTTTTAAGATCTAGATTTGATTTCATCGACAAAACCTTCCAGTTCCTCTAGTGGATAAACATAAGTTTCACCACAAAAATGACAGTGCGCTTCCGCTTTACCGTCTTCTTCAATTAGTTCTTGCACTTCTTGGAGTCCAAGTCCAATAATCGCATTTCCAAATCGTTCTTTTGAACAGTTACAACTGAAAGTTACATCCATTCTGTCTAATACCGCAACATTCTCTCTACCCAGAACTTCTTGAAGAATCTCTTCTGGTGTCAATCCCCTGTCAATTAACTTTGATATTGGTTCCACATTCGCAATTCTATCTTCAAGAATTGTAATCGTTTCATCAGTTGCTCCTGGCATCACTTGGATAATGAATCCACCTGCCGCCTTCACAGAATTATCCGGATTAACAAGAACTCCTAAACCGACAGCTGAAGGCACTTGTTCAGAGACAACAAAGTACTCTGTGAAATCTTCGGCAATCTCTCCTGAAACAAGAGGTACTTGACCTGTGAAAAAATCACGAAGTCCTAGGTCTTTAACAACCGTTAACATACCCGTCGTGCCCACTGCCCGTCTGACGTCTAATTTCCCTTTTTCATTTAGGTCAAAATGAACTTGCGGGTTCGTGACATAACCACGAACTTCACCGTAAGCATTCGTATCAATAATCATTGAACCGAGGGGACCGTCTCCTTCAATCTTAATTGTCAATTTGTCTTCACCTTTAACCATAGCACCCATCATAACAGCCGCCGACATAGATCTTCCTAATGCAGCAGTTACAATTGGCCAAGTTCCATGCCTACGCTGTGCTTCACCAACCGTTTCAGTAGATCGTACAGCGTAAGCCCTAATTGTCCCTTCAAAAGCTAAAGCTTTAATAAGATAATCGTTCATAATTTCATCTATTCTCCTTTTACACATTTCTTTCGTAAATTAAATGAAGCCCTTTCAACGTTAGAAAGTTGTCTACAACATCTATTACAGATGTCTCGCTCGCGATCAAATCTGCCATACCACCGGTGGCAATTACAGTTGGTTCAAGTTTACTTTGAGCTTTAAAACGAGCAACAATCCCTTCAACTTGTCCTACATAACCATAGACAATTCCTGCCTGCATAGCAGCAACTGTGTTTTTACCAATCACTGATTCAGGTTTCGTTAATTCGACACGTGGCAATTTGGAAGCTCTATCAAACAACGCCTCCATCGAAATGCCAATTCCCGGTGCAATAGCTCCACCCATATACTCCGCATTTTCATTCACATAGCAATATGTGGTTGCAGTCCCGAAGTCCACAATAATTAATGGATTTCCGTACTCCTGAATCGCAGCAACTGCATTTACAATACGGTCGGCTCCGACTTCTCTAGGGTTTTCATATTTAATATTAAGACCTGTTTTCACACCCGGTCCTACTACTAAAGGTTTTATATTGAAATATTTCCTACACATTTGCTCCAATGGGAACATCACAGGCGGTACGACTGACGATATAATGATACCGTTCACATCATTAAAAGAAAGACCAACATGTGAGAATAGCGCTTTCACTTGCATCGCATACTCATCTTCAGTCTTTTGACGATAGGTTTCCATGCGCCAATGGTATTTGAGTTCTCCTTGTTCGTAAACACCAAGAACAATATTTGTGTTTCCTGTATCCATCACTAAGATCATTATCGTTTCCTCGCTAACTTCGACGTTTTCCAAAACATCATACCACATACCAGTGAATAGAAAAAAGCCGACTGCTTTAAAATAAACAGTCGGCTCTCATTTGTTGTTATCCTCTATGCTCTTCATCAATCGGTTTTAACGGTTGTTCAGATTCAGTTTCACTCGGCAAATCGCCAACTGAAGGATCATTCGGTGCACCTGTTACATCAGGTACAGCAGCGCTATCTTCAGTTTTACCATAAGAACGGATTGGCAATGTTCCATGATCTTTCAAGTGATTGATTTGTTCAGCATCCAGCGTTTCAACTTCAAGAAGGTTTTTCGCTATCAAGTCTAGCAAATCTCTGTTCTCTGTAAGTATTTCTTTTGTACGAGCATATTGTTCTTTAATAATTTTTTGCATTTCTTGGTCGATTTCATATGCAATTGACTCTGAATAGTTTTGTTCAGAATTAAAGTCTCTACCAAGGAACACATTTCCACTTTGCGCTTGACCGAATTGCATTGGTCCAAGCTTATCACTCATACCGTATTCAGTTACCATTGAACGAGCAATTCCTGTTGCGCGTTGGAAGTCGTTATGCGCACCTGTCGAAACTTCTCCTAGAACGATTTCTTCAGATACACGACCACCAAGTAAACCTGCGATTTTATCTAGAAGTTCTGGTTTTGTCATGAAGTAGCGATCTTCTTTCGGAAGCATAACGGCATAACCGCCCGCCTGTCCGCGAGGGACAATTGTTACTTTATGAACAATTTCAGCATCATCTAACATAAGACCCACAACTACGTGTCCTGCTTCGTGGTTTGCTACGATTAAACGTTCTTTTTCAGAAATGACACGACTCGTCTTCGCAGTACCTGCTATAACACGGTCTGTCGCTTCGTCAATATCCGCCATATCAATCTTGGTTTTGTTACGTCTTGCAGCTACAAGCGCAGCTTCATTTAGTAAGTTTTCCAGATCGGCACCCGAAAATCCAGGTGTACGTTGTGCAAGAGCCTTTAAGTTGACGGTTTCATCAAAAGGTTTATTGCGTGAATGTACTTCTAGAACAGCTTCTCGGCCTTTAACATCTGGACGGCCAACTGTAATTTGACGGTCAAAACGGCCTGGACGCAATAGCGCTGGATCTAAAATATCTGGACGGTTCGTTGCAGCCACAATAATGATACCTTCGTTTTCCCCGAAACCATCCATCTCTACGAGAAGTTGGTTCAAAGTTTGCTCACGCTCATCATGTCCACCACCGAGACCCGCGCCACGTTGACGACCCACTGCATCGATTTCATCGATAAAAATAATACACGGTGCATTCTTTTTCGCATTTTCAAATAAGTCACGAACACGTGAAGCACCTACACCTACGAACATCTCAACGAAATCAGAACCTGAAATGGAGAAGAAAGGAACTCCTGCTTCACCCGCAACTGCACGAGCAAGTAATGTTTTACCAGTACCCGGGGGTCCTACTAACAGAATCCCTTTTGGAATTCGAGCGCCTACTTCTGCAAACTTACGTGAATCTTTAAGGAAATCAACAACTTCAACAAGTTCTTGTTTTTCTTCATCTGCTCCCGCTACATCCGTAAAACGAACCTTTTTACGATCATCAGAATGAAGTTTCGCTTTACTCTTACCGAAATTCATCACGCGGCCTCCGCCGCCACCTTGCGCTTGATTTAACAAGAAGAAGAAGAGGATGAAAATGATTATGAAAGGTACAAGTCCTGTAAAGAAGGATACCCAAGCACTTGTTTCTGGCGCTTTAAGAAGTTTTGCGTTCACTGGGTTTTCAACGACATACGCACGAATATCTTTGATTAAAGCTTCATCATTTTGGAAGATATTCGTTACAAATGTTTCGCCTTCCTTGTAACCTTTCATTTTCCCTTTGACCTCATACACCATCTGATCTGGCTGAATCGTTAACTCAGTAACTTTGCCACCTTCAAAGGCAACGATGAATTGATCAAGAGAGATTTCTTTTGTTTTTGGATTTGTATTGTTTAGTGAGCTAAATATCCCCATAATTGCTAGGAATATTAGTCCGTATAATAGAAAGTATCGAAATATCCGATTCATCCCAAGCCTCCTCATTTCTTTAGACAGAAAACTAGTGTAAATCTTATCACAAGTAAGTGTTATTCTACAAAGGAAATGCCTTTGGAACTAAAAGTTTGCTTTCCCCTATTAGAACACTTTTTAAAAAGAGTAGATTTCCTTTTTTAGCACACCGATATATGGTAAGTTACGGTACTTCTCTGCGTAATCTAGACCATATCCAACAACGAATGCATCCGGCACTTCAAAAGCAACATAATCCGCCTTTAAATCTACTTTTCGTCCGGTTGGCTTATCAAGAAGTGTCACAATTTTTATAGAATTTGCTTTTCTGTATTTCATCAAATCAACAAGATAGCTTAATGTCTTACCGCTATCGATAATATCCTCAATAATGAGTACATCGCGTCCTTCGACACTTGTATTAAGATCTTTTATGATTTTAACCTCACCAGATGAGACAGTTGCATTTCCGTAACTTGAAACATCCATGAAATCGAGCTCAATATAGACATCTAACTTTTTGATTAAATCACTCATGAAAGGTAATGCACCTTTTAGAACACCAATCGCTAGAGGAAACTTATCCTTATACTCGTCTGTTAGTACTTTGCCTAGTTTTTCGATTTTCTCTGAAATTTCTTGTTCCGTAATTAACACTTCTTGAATGTCCTTTTCCAACACCAAAAATTCCTCCTCTTTCACACTCTTACTTTACAAATTACGAACGCACAATATGTACTTGTTATGCATTAGTTCATTTTTGGAAAATGCTTTTCCGTAACGCACTCCTGGCACAGCACACACTTCGTCTTGAGCAGTAATAACAATCGGCAGACGATTACGGTCTCGCAATACAACTTTTTCATCAATCAATAGTCTCGACAATCGTTTCTGGTGTTCCATTCCTGGTAACAGGATACGATCTCCATCTTTGCGATTTCTAATACTTAAAGGTAAAGCACTGTTCGGCAAGTCAAAATACAGGACTTCGTCTTTGTCTGTTAACGGACCCAAGTGAGGACTACCTAATTCATCCCAAAAAAACATCATGTCCGGTTGCCATTGCGTCCATACACCCTTTGGCAATACTTGTGGTGCAGTACGCTTGTGTAAATCTGTAGTTCGACTAAATGTTAACTGATTGTACTCTCTTACAAAACGGAAACCTCTTGGTAAGTCAATGGTTACATTTCCCTCCGTTGAATGTAGATGACGAATCAATTGAGTAACAAGCGTCGAATTGTGTTCAACGGGTACAGTTTCTCCGTCGTAAAGATAATTTAATAGTAGTGTAATCACTCTTCTTTGTAAAGAAAGGTGCATAGCCGAAAATGTTAATACATCAATCATCGGAAGGCCATCACTTGCAAATTTTACATTTCTTTCAAACTCTTCGGTTGCCAGGCGATTCAGCAACTCCTCATCCTCCTGAAGATGACCGGCTAGTTTAACACTATTTCGGGCTGCCAGTGCATTTTCCTCGAGCACAAACGGTATAACATGATGGCGAAATCGGTTGCGCATATAGGCATCACTATGATTACTAGGATCCTCCCTATAAGTTACGGCATATTGCTCTAAATATTTATGAATATCCGCTTTCATCACGGATAGAAAAGGACGTATTAACACGCCACTCTCTATTTCTCTCGAAGAGGACATTCCGATTGGATAAACCCCTTTTGTTAGTTGCATCAATAACGTCTCAAGCTGATCCTCTGCATGATGAGCAGTTGCCAAAACATTGAAATCCATTTCAGCCATCACTTTCGAGAAGTGTGCATATCGACCTTCCCTACACACCGCCTGTAAATTCCCACCTTCCACTGCCAAGATTTCAGGGACGGGTACGCTACCACCGTAAAACGGAATGCCATACGATTGACACAAACTTTCAACATAGCTTCCATCTTCTGCCGACTCTGCTCCTCGGAGCATATGGTCGACATGTACCGCTGCAATATCCACACTCAGTTCATTTTTATGAGATGCTAAGAAATGCAATAATCCAACAGAATCTACACCTCCCGAACAGGCTACTAGGATTCGATCGCCCTCTTTGAGAAGTGCATTTTGTTGGATAAATTGAGTTGCCATTTCTTTAAGAGTAATCATCGCTATGTCTTCTCCTTCACTCAAACCTTTGTTGCTCACTGCATTAGTAAACGGGAATGAGGTCTAAAACTCGTCCACTTTGGAAGTACATGATCAACTTTCATAACAAGGACAGTACGATCATCACAATTGGCATGAAATTTACGTTCCATTTCATGCATAATACGATCTGCAATACGTTCACAATCATACCCTTCGTACTTCTGCAGTGTGCTATAAATCACACTTTCCTGTTTTTCAAGTGTAACATCTCCATTAAATATACCATCTGTCATCATCACAATGATATCTCCAGCCTTCAGCTCCTCATTTTTTGCTTCTACCGAGATAGATGGAAGGAAGCCAACGGGCACTGATTTACTATCTAACCTTAAAAAGTCATTCCCTCTTTTAATATAAGTACTCATAGAACCAGCTTTCCACGACCAAAGTTTACCTGATTGCAGATCAATTAACGCTAAATCGAGCGTTGCATACATATCATCCAAGCCATTTAAAGACATCATGTAATGGAGCGTATGCATCGCTGTTTCAGGATCCATCTTCCGATTTAAACACTCCCGCATGAGTCGTATCACTTTTCTACTTTCACGATACGCATTTAAATCTTGACCCATTCCATCCGATAGCAAAACAGCAGTTAACCCTTCGTGTAACTGAAAAACTTCATAAGCATCTCCTGCTTGAAATGTTTCACTACCCGCCGTCGCGACAACTCCATAATCCAAAGTAAAGCGAACTGCTGATCCAAATGTTAATTGAATATGCGGGAACGGCTCTTCAAGCGAAAGTGATTTTACGACACAGATAGGTTCATCATACATTTCCTCCAGTATCGGTAGAATTAATCGTTCCGCCACAGTCGTATCTGTTTCGAAATCCGATCTTCTTTCGGGAATACAACAAACAATGCGTCGTTCACCCCGTTCACCTGATAGGATATCAATTTGAAAGTATTCAATGGACAGTTCAGACAAACGTTTAGCAAGCTCCTCTTCTGCCGGTCTATAGATTGAGATATCCTCTTTTATTTCATTCATAATTTTATCCAAATGTGTACTCATATCACGTAGTTGGAGTGCTAGCATTTTTCGACCATGTTGCAATTGTCCGGAAAGTAATCGGTGAGACGCTTGTTCTTCCATTTCGTTAAAAAGTCCGGTCGATTTAATACACTTATACTTAATTTTCTCCTCCACACGATGGCGAGATGCTTTCTTTGTCATGGAGTACGTTGTTTCCCACTCATCTAGAAGAAAAGCCATGTCATCACTTTTCTCCCAGCATTTCGAATAACGAAAGCAGGACTGACAAATCGTCGGGACGGGCCTTTCAACTGTCTTTTCTGTTCCAAACTCTCCAAGTGATAAAGATCGTCCCCCGACAAGTGTTGACATGAACTCAGAAAACTTCTGAAAGTCAGCGAGTTGCTCATTCAATTTATCCGAAAGCCACTTATGTCGTTTATCTGACACTTCTTTTGTCGTCGATTGAAATACGCGTTTTAATGGCTCAAGATTTTTCGACGGAATTAGTAAAAACAACACACTTGCCACGCCAAGTGTTACGAAGTGCGAACTATCTAACGGCAACGTTAGATCATACAAGAGAAAAAACACAGAAACAAACAGTCCTCCTGCAACAATACCAATCTTACCGAAACGTCCCAATGCACCCGCAAAGAAACCTGTCATCCCATACACCGCCATCATGCCGGAAAATGATAATTCAGCAATCCCCATAATAGCGGCAACTATCATCGCAATCGTCGTAGAAAAAGGAAGTCCACCGACTAATGCTGCAAGCAATATCGTTACGTGGATTAATAATCCCGCAACTGACACAGGACCTATCATAATCGAACCCATACCCGTCGTAGCCATGACCCCTACAATACACGCTGCACCTAGACGCTCTGGTGTCCACTTCCCAAAAAACATACGATCCGCCGGCGGGAATGCAACAAAAAGAAAAAACGTCATAAATAAAGCTAAAATCGCCTCAAAACCAATGAACAATTGGACTTCCACAGGTGGTTGACCAGCATGCATGATAAACTGCCACAAAACTTGAACAACAATTATACAACCTGCTACGGTTAGCGGAACAACTTTTCTCATAATCGGTTGTTTAAAAACTGCATTAAACAATGCAAGCTCCAGTAAATGAATGACCCCTTGTCCAACTCCTAAAAATGCCCCCCCTACCATCCCGCCAATAAACACCCAAACTAAATATTTACGAAAACGTGCTTTCGCTAAAGCCCAAATAGGCAAAAAGAAAGGAACAGCCGCATCAAACAATACAGCTTGTGACAAAAAGAAAGTACCAATTAGAAAAAGCAACGCAAAAACAATATCCATCCTCTTCTTTTCAACGACTTCCATTATCCCATGAATAGGTTGTCCAATCGGTCGCATGACAGTACTGATTAGCTTCATTTTTCATTCCCCCTATGCGTACTATCCTTCGAGTATACATAGAACAACCTCAATAAATTGTCTGTTCATGGCATTAACTAAACAAAATGTTTCGACGATTTCTTTATACTTTTTCTTTTTTAAACGACTTATTGACACGCATACTATTCGGATGTATTATGAGTATTGTTGTTCTCTACAGACGCTTCTAAGCATCTCAAAGAATACTATCGGCGGCGTAGCTCAGCTGGCTAGAGCGTACGGTTCATACCCGTGAGGTCGGGGGTTCGATCCCCTCTGCCGCCATACGATTTAACTAATCCCCCTAACGGAAATTGACCGTTAGGGGGTTTTTGTATTTAAAAGTATGTTTGTTGGATTATTGTTCGGTCGTTTTGCGGGCGGTTCAACCTCACTTTCGAGCGAACGACCAACTTTGCGGGCGATTCAACCCCACTTTCGGGCGCGCGACTGAATTTGCGGGCGATTCAACCTCGCATGCGGGCGAACGACGAAATTTGCGGGCGGTTCAACCTCACTTTCGGGCGAACGACTGACTTTGCGGGCGGTCCAACCTCGCTTTCGGGCGCGCGACGAACTTTGCGGGCGATTCAACCTCACTTTCGGGCGCGCGACCAACTTTGCGGGCGTTCCAACCCCACTTTCGGGCGAACGACCAACTTTGCGGGCGATTCAACCTCGTTTTCGGGCGCGCGGCTGACTTTGCGGGCGATTCAACCTCGCTTTCGGGCGCGCGACGAACTTTGCGGAAACATTCTATCAAAATCCTGCCTCGTTTTATGATTAATAGAACACAAAAAGCAATTCTGATTGTCGAATGAAATGTTCGACTTCAGAATTGCTTTATTAGTTAAATCATAATGGAATCATTTTCCTGAATTGAAACAGCAAGCAAGTTATCCTCTTCTTGCGCCACGGCCACCGCGTTTGGATTCCGTCGCTCTTTTAAGTGTCGTTAGACGCTCTTCACTGTCTTTCATGAATTTCGCCATTTTTTGTTCAAAGTTCTCAGGACGATCACTCATTGTTGGACGACCGCCTTGACGTGGACGTTGTGGGCGTTGAGGACGTTCAGGACGTTGTTCGGATTCAGGTTTTGCCTTACGAATCGACAACCCAATTTTACCGTCTGTACCAACATTCATCACTTTCACTTCAACCATATCGCCGACTTTTAAATGTTCATTGATGTCTTTTACGTAGTTGTCCGCCACTTCACTGATATGGACCAGACCTGTCGAACCACTCGGTAGCTCAACGAATGCTCCAAAGTTTGTGATTCCTGTTACTTTTCCCTCTAACTTGCTGCCTACTTCAATTGACATAAAAAAAATGCTCCTCCTTAAATTTTAAGCGGGCCTCACGCTGGAGACCTTCTTGCCTTCATTCCCGAGTCCTGTATTCTAACAAGATTCATACTTCCATTATAGCCAACAAAAAAAGAGTGTCAATAAGACTACTCTTTTCTGTCGTCTTTTTTATCCGTTTTTTTCTTATTCTCCGGTATCGAAAAGATAATTTCGCTTTTGTCCGACAAAAAGTACTCTTTACGCGCTAACTTAGCGATATAGTTGTCATCGTTCAATTTAACAAGTTGACGCTTTAGAACTTCTTGTTCTTCTTGTACTTCTTTTAAGTGTGCAGTAGCCTCAATCTTCTGCTGCTCCTTCAAAGCAAGTACTTGTTTTTGTTTAATAAACGTATGGGTAAGTCCTGCAATACTGAGAATAACTACGACAGCAAAAACAGCTAACCTTTTGTAAAGTCTAGCTTTACGAATGTTTTTTCGTTGTGCTTTCTTTTGTAAAGAGCGCATATACTCAGTTTCTATCGTTGAAATAGACGCCGAAGAATTCTTACGCTGTTTTTGATTCATAATTTACACTCCCTTTCTTGCTACCCATTTTGTCAGTTCTCTTATTATAGCTCATTTTTTCTTTTTACGAAAGGTATTTTTTGTGAGCTTCTTGAACAATTTGACAAACGGATGAACGAGAAGGGTTAAAATTCTTTTAATCAAATGAAAAACCAAGCGTATGACAGAAGTAATTACGTTCACAAAAAAAAGAATCGGCTTCACAACTAATACAAATATAATTCGCCCAAATAATCTAAACGGTTTATAAAAATAACTCATATAGAGTAAAATTCCGCTAATTTGGGCAAATGGATCATACATTCTCCAAGCGCCATCTCTAACTAAAAATAAAATATAAAACGTAGCGCATCCTACAATCGTCCATCCTATTATTTCTATTAGAATAGCATGTTTTCTAATGAATGACTTCTTTCCAACATTCATCACCATGGTATGAATCATATCCATGAATGCACCTGCTGTAATGCCCGTCCCAATCATTGCAAGAAGACTAAGAAATTGAACAGAAAGAGTCATCCAAACAATTTATGGAGGAAATTGCGTGAACCTAATTCTTCTTCATCATATTGGATTGTACTGACTGTTCCTTCCAATGTAAGAAGACCTTTATCGACATCTAGATGGACGATACGTAGCTCCTCCCCACGAATTTGCAACAAACCTTGAGATGTACGCACTAGAAATTCTTCTTGATCGAAGCGGTCGATTGATTTTACTGAAGTAAGGTCCATCCGCTTCCGATTGCGCATCGTGACGACATGGTCACCTGATGGGATTGCGTAAGTAGGACTGTCCGTTTGAAATTGCATATATATATCCCCCTTTGCTTGTACGTTCCTTGCATCTTATGCTAGTGCATAAAAAAACATGACAGGAAAATTCCCTGTCATGTACTTCATTCCTCATCATCGATAAATTCAGGTTCCACTCTCTCAAGTTTTTCCTCTTTTAAAATCGTGTACATCATTACAGCATCTTCTTTTTTCGTCGATTCTTTTAATGCTTCGATTTTGACTGTTACGATTTTTTGACCGAATCTAATAGCCAATTCATCACCTATTTTAACAACCGAAGATGCTTTTGCAATCTTTTCATTAATTGTAATACGACCTTGGTCAGCTACCGATTTAGCAAGTGTCCGTCTTTTAATTAAACGTGATACTTTTAAAAATTTGTCGAGTCTCATTGTTTTTCCCTACCTTTCGCTTGTCGCCAAAATGTTTCTCGTTCATCAAACGTATAATCTAAGAAATTACCTCGCCCTGCTTTGACACTTTCTTCAACAAATGAAAATCGTCTTTTGAATTTCTGATTCGCATGAATCATAGCTTCTTCAGGAGATATATCGAAATAACGAGCGATATTGACGAGTGTAAACAAAACGTCTCCAAACTCGTCCATTCGACTTTCTTTTGTCCCATTCGCGATTTCTGCATTGAATTCCTGCCACTCTTCGTTAAACTTTTCAAGTGCCCCATCAACCGTTTCCCAAGCAAATCCTGCTTTCGCTGCTTCTTTTTGATAATTGTACGATGTCAGGAGAGAAGAGCTCAGGCGTTGTTGACCGTCAAGCACTGATTCCTGTTGCGGCTTTTCACTTTTCTTGATAGTTTGCCAGTTTTGAATCACTTCTTCTGTATTTGATACACTTTCGTTTCCAAAAACATGGGGATGTCGTCGAATCATTTTTGAACCAACGGCTTGTAATATATCCTCAATTGCAAAATAGCCGTCATCTTCACCAATCTGTGCATGCAAGAATACTTGCAATAGGATATCGCCTAGTTCATCCACTAACGCTTCGTCATTAGCTTGTTCAATTGCTTCTAGTACTTCATGGGCCTCTTCCAGTAAATATCGTTTTAATGATTCATGCGTCTGTTCACGGTCCCATGGACAACCATCTGGTGCACGCAATGCGGCAATAATTTCTCGAAAAGTAGACCATTCTTTCAAACGGCTTTCACGATCAACGACTGGCGGAACATAGATTGTTGTTAAATTATCAATTTCCATCATACGATCCAATTCAAATAACGGTACAGTAAGCAACTTCTCCATCGTTGATCCGGCTGCCGTTACAATTGTTACGGGTTGGTCGAATGCATACTTCTCCATAAGTGTTAATTTCACTTCAGATGCTACAAAAGAATCGTAAACTTGTCCAATCAGCACATGCTGCGTCATGTTCACATCGTCACGTTTTAAATCTGTTCCATCTACAAGTTGAAATCCATCTATCGGATCAATACGCAATGCCGCAAATATGGGATCTAGAAAACTATTGCCGCCGACAATCTCTAATTCAATAACCCCAGTCCGTTGCTGTTCAATGAGTAATTGTACAGTCCATTCTGCCACCAATGGATGCCCAGGCACAACGTACGTTACTGGCCGTATTTGAGCGAGCTCTACCAGCTCAGAGACAATTGCCTCATAGACACTTTCAAATGCGTCATTCTGTTCATATAACGCATCGAAACTTGTAATTTCCATACCTTCTTCTTTTAATTCCACCACTGCTGGATGCTGGTCTGTCCGCGCCACTATAAAATCTGCTGCTTTAACCTTACGATATATGCCAAGCGACAGTTGTTCCAAATCACCAGCACCTAGACCTATTACAGTAATCTTATTCATATTATCCGCCCTCTATCTTTCATTAGCCATAGTTGTACGGTTGCTAATCGTTTACCAAACGGTAACAAGTACCATTCCTTTTCTGCCATTATACGCGATTTCATAATGACAAACAGAAAAGCGGTTCCGCCTAGCCCGACAGATGTTAACGCAATAAGCGTAGCAGCAATGCGTGATGAAAGTCCGTCAAATAGAAAAGTATCTGCTACTATCATCCACGGCACTACTACACAGAACATCAATGACGTTGCTCCAAAGACCCAACCATAAAAACGAGTGGGTGCTAGTTGGTATGGCCACACCTTTTTAAAATAAACTACCATTCCAATCACAATGACTACAAATCCTACATTTCCTGCAATTGCTGCACCTGTTACATTTAAAATTGGAACAAGGTAAAGATTTGAAACAATTTTTACAACTACACCCACAACAAGGAGTAACGTAGGGACTTTTATTTTCCCAGCTCCTTGCAGCATTGCTGTTAACGGTAAAATTAATGACAACCAAAATATTTGTATAGAAAAGATAATAAGTGCAATTGAGCCATCCTTCGTTTGGAACAGCATCTCATTTACGTATGGTAGTACAAGCGCAAGTCCTACTGCGGCGGCCCATCCGAACAAAAATGCAGTACGGAATGTCAGTCGAATGAAAGGTAATGCACCACGACCTTCTTTTTTTCCTGCGTGATGCGCAATCAGTGGAACGATGGCTAATGCTAAAGTAGTTGCGACTAAAATACCCATTTGCGCTAAAGGTTGACCACGGTCATAAACACCTTTTAATGTCATCGCATAATCACTTGTATAACCGCTGTTTAGTAATAGATTTAACACTGTAAATGAATCCACAAGCTGGAATAATAATAAAATCAGAGCGCTTGCACTGACACTTAAACTGACTATCGTCAATTCCTTCACTACTGACCATTTGCTGATTCGTTCAATCGGACCCTTAAATCGATTACTAAAATAGAGAGACAAAATGACAACACCTGCAGCTTCACCAACAACCGCTCCCCACATCGCGATTTCACCTGTTGTATAAAGGGAAGCACCTGCACGTACCGCAACCCATGTACCAATCAGAATCACCGTTACTCGAAACGCTTGTTCACCGACACCCGACACTGCAACTGGAATCATCTGACCTTCAGACTGAAACGAACCCTTCAAAACCGCAAGCGCAGGCATGAGTAATACGATATAAGCACCCGCACGTAAAAGTGATGCTAATTGCGGATCACCCATTGTTCGCGCGAAAAACGGAGCAAACGTCATTAAAATAATAAAAAATGAAATTGAGATGCAAACTAGATATGTAAACGCTATACGCATTATAGCCTTCGCTTCCCCACGACCGGAACTTCCTGCAAGTAACTTTGAGACAGCTACCGCGAAGCCGTAGGACGTCCAGACAATAAAAATGCCAATAAACGGATACACCTGTTGATATATATAAAAGCCTTTATCTCCGACAAGATTTTGAAAAGGAACTCTATAAACTGCACCTAGTATTTTTACAATGATTGCTGAAATCGTTAAGATTGACGCACCTTTCATGAACGTCTTCATATTCCAATCCGAGCTCGCCATAACCAACCTACTTTCAATATTTTAACTATCCGTAGTATACCACCAATAAATCACGTCAGTAATCATTATAAAAAGATGTAACGTATAAGAAAAGGCTGTAAATAAACTCAAGTTCCTTTGAGTCTACTCACAGCCTTAAATATTCGTGTCCACTGATAGATTATCCTGTTCACTTCATTTTTCGAAGGAGGTAAAGCAAGTAAGGTGTGCCAATTAAAGCGACAACCAGACCACTCGGAATATCTTTTGGTGCAATAAGGATTCTTCCAACAAAATCTGCCGTAACGAGTAATAACCCACCAATAAGTCCAGATACGATGAGAAGCGGTAAATGTCTGAACCCCACTAAACGTCGCGCGATATGTGGTGCAATCAAACCTACGAAGCCGATGGTGCCGACAATGCTAATCGAAGCTGTACTAATTGCTACACCAGCAACAAGTGCCCATACTCTCGTAGATTTAACAGAAAGTCCAAGTCCTGCCGCAACATCATCACCGAATGCCAACGTATCTAGATTGCGCGTCAAGTAAATTGCTGGTCCCATAAACAATGCTAGTAACAGTAAGGATAATTGAACATCCTCCCAGCCTTTTGCATAAGTACTTCCCGACAACCACACCAGTGCCGCAGCAACCGCCAACTTTGCTTTCACTATAAAAACTTGTGTTGCAGCTGAGCCGAAAGCTGAAATAGCAATTCCCATAAGCGCGACGAGCATCGGTTGAAAATTATTCTTTTGTGACGTAGCCAAAATAATGCCAAGCGCAATACCTGCTCCAACAATGGCACCAAGTGGCATGTACTGAACAGGAATAGCCGGGAACATTACAAGAAGCATCATTGCTCCCGCCCCACCCATTGACGTAACGCCTAGTACACTAGCATCCGCTAACGGATTCCGTAATACGCCTTGCAATAATACTCCTGCCGTAGCAAGCATTATCCCTACAACAAAAGCAGTTAACACTCGTGGAACGCGGAAGTTCCATATAACCGGTTTCATCCATTCTGTCGACCAAGCTGTGCCGTTAAACGATAATGCGAGTACTATAATTACAACAATGAGCGACAAGACCACGCCCACCACAACTGGCAATCTCACAGGCTTTAATGTTCCACCCATCTGACGATCACCACTGCTATGCGTCTTCGCCGTTTTCCATGCTAAATAGAGAAGCCAAGGTCCACCCACAAGTGCTGTCATGGCACCAACCGGCACTTCTTGTCCTGGCTGAACGAGTCGACCTAATACATCTGCTCCGATTAGAATGACACTCCCCCAAAGGAATGACTGTAATAAGATATGTAAATGGCCACGAACACCTAGCATACGTACAATATGAGGTGCCATTAAACCAACGAAACCTATTGGACCAACGACACTAACCGTCGTAGCAGCTAATAGTATTGCAACCGACCAAGCAAGTAATTTTACTAAGCGCACATTTTGTCCCAATGAAGATGCAATATCTTCACCTAAAGACAAAGTATCTAATGGTCTTGCTAAAATAAGTGCTGCTAAAAAAAGTATGGTGATCATGGGTCCAGCAAATGAAACACCAGCCCAATTTAATTGAACAAGGGTACCTGAACCCCATAAAAAAAGCCCATTCGTCTGATTTTCAAATAATAGTTGCATTGATCCCGTCATCGAAGCAAACAACAAGGAAATAATCATACCTGTCAACGCTACACGGACTGGCTCCATTTGTTTACCTGCAAGCGTTACAACAAGAACAGATGAAAGGACAGCACCCGCTAGTGCAACAATGAAAGGAAAGCTACCTAACAATGATGGGAAGAAAATCATAGTTAGAACAACGAAGAAATAAGCACCTGCATTAATACCTAATGTACTAGCGGATGCCAAAGGGTTATTTGTCAATGTTTGCAAAATAGCACCCGCTACTGCGAGTGCTCCTCCTGCAAATATACCAATCACCAATCGAGGAAGACGGAAGGACAATACAATGTCTTGTATACGCCCTTCGATCCATACTTCTTTCAGTAATTGTGGAATTGTATAATCAGCTTGTCCTTGTGTCAAATGAATAAAAGACAGGACAATCAACAGAGAAAACCCTGTGATTAGCACGCCAAGGTTCCTTTTTGCTGAAGTCTTTTTACTCATTACTTACTTACCATTACATCCACAATTGTATTCAGCATTGTTTCTGCTGATAACGGTCCACCATATAACCAAGTATCTGCGCCAATATCATATAGTCGATCTTCTTTAACAAAATTCAAGTTTTTCCAAACGGCATTGTCTTTTAACTGTTTTTCATAAACATTGTCTGTGTCTTGTACAGTAAATAAATAATTGGCATCTTCGTACTTTGTTAATCCTTCAACGTTAAATGTACTTGAGCCAAATACCTCAAATTGGTCCGGTACATGTACATTCTTCAAACCTATTTTTTCAATGATTTGTGAAGCCATTGAATTGGGTGTAAAGACACGGATTTCTGGTGCTTGAGGACCTGTATATGCAAGTGTAAGAATAACTTCCTTCGTTTTCAGATTAGCACCTTCAATTTTAGCCTTCGCTTCTTCATATTTACTATCTAATTCATTCAATACTTTTTTCGCCTCATCTGTTTTATCAACCGCTTTGGCAATTTCATTGAAAGTCGTTGTCATTTCTTTATAAAGGTCCATACTTTCATCTTCTGGATACGGGTTAAATATAACAGTTGGCGCAATCTTTTCAAGGTCTTTCAACATTGCATCATGGCGGAATCCTACTCCGATAATTAAGTCTGGTTCAATCGCAGCGATTGCTTCCAAGTTCGGTTCTTGACGTCCCCCAACATCGATTACTTCTTTATCTAACTCTGCATCGATATTTACCCAATTATGATACTCTTGTATATCTGCCATTCCCGCTGGTTGAACGCCTAACGCAAGTAAATCCTCGGCATATGTCCATTCTAAAACTACAACTTTTTTAGCAGGCTTTTCTAACACCACTTCACCGTTACTACCCGTGATTGTAACGCTTTCTTGCCCTTTGTCTTTGCCAGATGTATTGTCATCCACTTTTTTCGAACTACAACCTACCAGTAGCACTGCAGCTAATGCTACTAAAATCATTGGCTTTATTATTTTTTTCATCGATTGTTTCCTCCACTCTCATCTTAAATGATTATCATTCTCATTTAGTAGTGTATATGTTAGAACCTATTCTTGTAAAGTCTTTTCCTTAACAAATGAATATCATTCTCATTTAGATGTAAATATGGTAGTATTACTTTAAATGATAGCAGTTCTAGACATATTGATTAGAAAATACACGGAGGGATTTACATGGATTCTTCAATTCACACAGACGGTCTATCTATTGGATATCAAGACCATCTCCTCTTTGAAAACTTAAATGTAACGATTCCACGTGGAGAAATATCAGTATTTGTCGGTGCCAACGGTTGTGGTAAATCTACCTTACTTAGATCAATCGCTAGACTTTTAAAACCTTCAACTGGAACAGTATTGCTTGAAGGTAAGGATATTCACTCGATGTCTTCTAGAAACGTCGCAAAGAAGATGGGAATTCTACCACAAGGACCGGTATCTCCTGAAGGTCTAACCGTTCATGACCTTGTCAAACAAGGACGTTATCCACATCAATCTTGGCTAACGCGTTGGACAGAGGATGATACAAGGAAAACAGAAGCCGCAATGGTTGCAACACGTATAAGTGATCTTCGTAATCAAGCAATCGATACATTATCGGGTGGCCAACGTCAGCGTGCATGGATTGCAATGACTCTTGCCCAGGACACAGACATCATACTGCTGGATGAACCAACAACGTATCTAGATATGACCCACCAGATTGAAGTTCTTGATTTGCTTTTTGAGCTGAACGAAAAGAAAAAGCGAACAATTGTTATGGTGCTACATGACTTAAATCTCGCTTCGCGTTACGCACATAATATCATTGCAATTAAAGACGGTGGTATTTACGCTCAAGGAAAACCTGAAGATATTATTAATTGTGAACTTGTACGAAATGTTTTTGGCATGGAGTGTCAAGTTTCGACTGATCCTTTATTCGGAACACCACATTGCGTACCTTATGGGCGCGGTCGTTGTATTCTTCCAGAATTACGTGGCGATACAGGTGCCTAACTTATCAATCGAGCAAACTGTTGCGTTACAGAAGTTTAGTGTACACGTCGACAATGATAATAATGCCAAAGTGACTGTCGCCGATCTCTTGAACGAATCGGGTCTTCATAAATTATACACTGAAATCTATCACTTAACAGATGCACCGTCTCACACCGTCGCTGCATCTGTTTACATGAGAAAGCATGGTCTTTTACTTGCTTCACAACTCCATTTTATAAGTGAATACAACACCGTCTGGACCGGCGAACTATGTGACATCTCTATCTGCGTTGAACAAGGGACGCTTTTTTATTCATTGCCATCTTATGGTTTTAAACAAATAGAGAGTCATGAAAAAGCGATCCGTTTCATCCTCGAGTCATATGGTCACATTATTGTTGAGCATATGAGTAAGCAAGCAAAAATCGCTAAACTGATTTTATGGGAAAATGTTTGGGGCTATGTGCTTTGGATGTACACGATGCTCCTAGAAAATAATTCAAATAATGCTCAAGATGATTTAACGATTTTGCTTGCAGATGAAACATGGAAACCTGCAATGCGTCGTTCTCCTTTTAAACAATATTTAAATAACCAACAGGCACTTGACGCAATGGTTAATTACAAGAGAATAACTTGCTGTTTATATAAGGAATTACCTCACACTGAAAAATGTCCCTACTGCCCTTTAAGATCTAAAAAATCCGAGTGAACCATTTATAAACGGTTCACTCGGATTTTTTATTGTTCCATTTGTTTTGCTAAAAAGTGTGCTGCAGTTTCAGCTGCTTTCTGCTCTGCATCTCCGAGAAAATGCACTTTGGACATTAGGTACACTGCACCAATTGCATCGCCACCCACAATGATTGGGGCAACACAATAGGACTTCACCTGCTCTACTTGGCCAGGTATCCATTCTACCGACTTTTCAATCTTCTCAATAATGATCTTTCGACCTGTCAAAATTTCTTCCACTGTAGGTGATAATTGACGGTTTAAATAATCCTTTTTCGAAACACCAGATACCGCAATCATTTCATCTCTATCACTTATCATCGCCGGTGTACCTAGTGTCTCGTAGAGCGTCTCCGCATATTCTGCCGCAAATTGCCCTAATTCTGAGATGGGTGAATATTTCTTCAAAATAACTTCTCCATCACGATCGGTGAAGATTTCGAGGGGATCCCCCTCACGAATTCGTAGCGTTCTTCTAATTTCCTTTGGAATGACTACTCTACCGAGATCGTCGATTCTGCGGACAATTCCCGTTGCTTTCATGCACGATGCCTCACTTTCCACAAAATTGAACTTCTTCATCATTTCGCTTGTAGTATGCATCATACATGGACATTTTATGCAACACGACCTTTAGACGGAATCAATAGCAGTGGTTTCCTTCAAAGAAGATTGTAGAAGCTTCATCAATTCTTCTAGCACATCAAAAGCCGTTTGTTTACCCGTATGCCGATCGTCAACAGTTAAGATGAGTCTATCCGTTTCCATTGTAAATCCAACAGCTCTGCCGAACTTCACTGACTCAGAAACGAGTTTCGCACCGTCAACAATCGCTGTCCCTTCAGGCGATAGTCGAACTTCAATAACTTTTCGTTGTTGTTTAATAGACTCAACACCAGCTAAACGTCCCCATGCCTTCATTCGAGCAATACGGAGCAGCGTATCAGCTTCAAGAGGCAAGTCTCCAAACCGATCCAACATTTCATCCGTTAGCTCTAAATAGTCGGCATCACTTTCAATCGCCTTCACTTTTTTATACATTTGGATTTTTTGGAATCCATCACGAATATACGTATCTGGCAAAAATGCATTTACTTGTAATGAAATTTCTAACTCCGGTATTTCAGTTTTAACAATACCAGTTTGTTTCTCTTCAATTGCTTCCTGTAACATCTGTGAATACAAATCAAAACCTACCGAATCAATAAAGCCGTGTTGCTGCGAACCGAGAAGGTTACCGGCTCCACGTATCGATAAGTCTCTCATAGCTATTTTAAAACCAGAACCCAATTCAGTAAATTCCTTAATTGCCTGGAGTCTATTTTCTGCAACTTCAGTTAGTACTTTATCTCGTTGGTACAGGAAATATGCGTATGCTACACGATTGGAGCGTCCGACACGTCCACGTAGCTGGTATAACTGTGATAGCCCCATTCTATCAGCATCATGTACAAGTAATGTGTTGACATTTGGGATGTCAATTCCTGTTTCAATAATTGTCGTCGTCACAAGCACATCATATTCGCCTTCAAGAAAACTAAGAATCACAGACTCAAGTGCAGATTCTCCCATCTGTCCATGGGCAAAACCTACACGTGCGTCAGGTACAAGTTGTCTTATTTCATCTACTTTACGTGTCATATCTTCTACACGATTATAAAGATAGAAAACTTGACCACCCCTAGCCATCTCTCTTTCAATCGCTTCCCGAACAAGACCAAAATTATGTTCCATTACATACGTCTGAACAGGAAAACGATTCGCAGGTGGTGTTTCGATGACTGACAAGTCTCGAACGCCCAACATGGACATATGCAATGTTCTAGGTATTGGGGTTGCCGTCAGTGTTAGGACATCTACATTCGTTTTTAATTGCTTTAATTTCTCTTTATGTGTAACTCCAAAGCGTTGTTCTTCATCCACAACGAGTAGCCCCAAGTCATGGTATACAACGTCTTTAGACAAGAGTCTATGGGTTCCTACCACAATATCAATTGTTCCTGACTTCAACTCTTTTAACGTTTCCGTTTGTTGTTTTTTTGTGCGGAAACGGTTCAACAATGACACTTCTACCGGGAAATCTGCAAAGCGTTCTTTCATTGTTTCAAAATGTTGTTGGGCTAAAATTGTTGTTGGCACAAGAAAAGCAACCTGTTTTCCATCAGCCACTGCTTTAAATGCAGCCCTAATTGCGACTTCAGTTTTCCCGTAACCAACGTCACCACATAATAACCTATCCATCGGTCTTTCTTTTTCCATGTCTTGCTTCACTTCAGTGATTGAGCGGAGCTGATCATCGGTTTCATCATATAAGAAAGCATTTTCAAATGAGCGTTGTAAATCATCATCTTGTGGAAATGCATGCCCTTTTTCTGCTTCTCTAATTGCGTAAAGTTTAATGAGGTCATCTGCGATATCTTTTACAGCTGCGGAGACTTTGGTTTTTGTTTTCTTCCATTCAATTCCGCCTAGTTTGTGCAACTTAGGCTCTTTATCTCCCGATCCAACATACTTTTGGATGAGGTCTATTTTATCGACCGGTACGTATACTTTATCTTCTCCACGAAAGTGAATTAGCAAAAAGTCTTTATCAATTCCTTCATTACTTAAGTTTTTAATACCAATGTATTTTCCTACACCATGGTTAACATGAACAATATAATCACCTGGTTTGATTTCTGAGTAGCTCTTAATGCGTTCAGCATTTGTCATCTTTTGCGGACGTGCTTTTCGTTTAGGATTATTCTTGAAAAGCTCTGAATCTGTAATAACAGCCATTCGTTGGAATGGTAATTCAAATCCAGCCGACAAGTCGCCATCTACGATGGATACTACACCAGGTTTTCCTGTTTGGTTAACCAATATAGATGAGATTTCATAGTCCTGTAGAATTGACTGAACTTTTTTCATCCGTTCCTGACCTTCCACAACTACGAAAATTGTATACTCACCTTGTTGCCATCGTTCCATTTCGTTTTTCACCAGACTCATCTGACCATGAAATTGTTGCATTGGTTTACATGAAATGGTAACGGTTTTCTTCAGAGGAATGCCTGGTATTGAACGCATGAACAATGACAAATAAACTTTCTTTTGTTGTAAGGTCCGATGCAGTTCGTCAAATGGTACTGTAATTTTGGCATCGTGAACAATTTTTCCTTCCGCTAGTAAATCGACTAGCCACTCCTTCTCCTCTGTTTCAAGTGTCGCTACCACTTCTTGTATACGTCCAATTTCATCAAAAAAAACTACACCTTCACTTGGAAAGTAGCTTCCTAGTGTCGTCACTTTGTCATCAGCAAATGATGCGTATTTCAACATATTCTCAGGACGTTCACCCGCCTTCATCAATTCGATATCAGCAGAAATGTGGATGGTTAGACTTTCTTTTGCTTCATCAGCTTTCATCCTTTTTAGACTTTTTGCTAATGATTTCTCTAAATTTTTAGCAATCGTCGCTAAATCTTCTTTCGACCATACAAATTCGGATGTCGGAAGAATTGTGATTGTATCTAGTTTTCCCGTTGAACGTTGATCCTCTGCAGAAAATGATCGAATTGAATCGACATCCGTATCAAAAAGTTCAATACGAATAGGTTCTTCTAAATTTAATGGATATAAATCGAGAATCCCACCTCGTAACGCAAACTCACCAGGCGCTGTAATCATTGGTTGCCTCGTATATCCCATCGAAACGAGCTGATTCAACCAATTGTCTATATTAAGGCCTCCGCCTACTCGCGTCGTCAAAGCACTTTTTAACCAATGCTCCTTAAGTGGTACTAATTTTTTCATTCCGGCAATGGGAGTAATGTAAACTCCCTTACCAATACGGGCCATATGATCGAGCGTATCAATGCGTTGCGCGCGTAATTCGTAACTCGAGATAGAGAAGTCTCCTGAAATAAGTTCTTCTGCCGGATAAAGGTGAACGAGTGACTCCCCTAGCATCTTAACAAGATCTTCGTATGTACGCTGAGCCTGTAATAGGTTTGGTGAAACGATTAGTAAAGGTAGATTGCCTGATTGCTGAATCGCTTTAAAGAAAATGGATTTCGCCCCTCCTGATAACCCAGCTATCAGTTGACGGTCTTCCCCCTGTTCTAACTCTTTCAGTAGATTACCAATCTCTTTCTCTTGTAAAAATACATCTAGTAGCGCTTCCACTGTTACGCACCCTCTCATTTCTTATATAAAGCAAAACCGAAAAAGCTCTGGACGCTATATCAGCACCAAAGCAGAACGGTTATTGCAACCATTTGTTAAGCATGTAGTATTCAGGATAACTCCGTAGTGACTGTTCGCATTGTTCACATATACATTGCACCATTACAGAACCATCCTTATCATATTTCAAAAATTGTTCATCGTCCACGGTATCCATCTTTTTCAATAAGTTCAATGTTTCTTTCGCAGACTCGAATGGAATTGAACCAACTTCTGTCTCACAATGCCGGCACATATAACGAATTGCCATCTCAAGAACCTCCCCTTCTTTCAGAAAGTATAGGCTAGAGAGGGCAACGTTATTCCTTAACCGCCATTATAGTTATTCATAACTTCAAGAAATGGTCTCTCTGTCCAAGATTGACAAGCTTGAACACTTTTTTCAATAGATTCACTTACAACTGGCATCTCTTCTTTACTAAAGGTGGAAAGAACAAAATCAGGCACTCTCATTTGACCAATTGGCCGACCAATTCCTATTCTAATTCTATTGAAATCACTGGTTCCTAAATGAGCAATTAGTGACTTCATGCCGTTATGTCCACCCGCACTACCTTTTTGACGCAAACGAATCTTTCCAGGGACTAAATCGAGATCGTCATAAATGACAACAATATCCTCAACCGCTACGTCAAAATAATCCATTAGAGGGCGTATACATTCGCCTGACAAGTTCATATACGTCAAAGGCTTCACAAGCACAACCTTCCCTTCAGGACGATGAACGGTCGTATACAACCCGTTAAACTTTGTCTGCATTGCTGGGGCAGCAAAATGGTCAACAAGTCGATCAATGACTTGGAAACCAACATTATGTCGCGTCATTTCATATTGTTTACCCGGATTACCGAGTCCAATTATCATTTTCATTAGTTAGTAACATCCTTATTAGTTAATAGAAAAGCGATAGGTACCGATTAGCCTCGACAGGCATAAGACGAGAAGCGAGGATGGCGGACTTTGCCGCCACAGCTTATCGCCTTATGACCCCGAGAGGCTGGTGCCTATCGTCTAGACATAATAGAAAAGCGATAGGTACCGATTAGCCTCGACAGGCATAAGACGGATTTTGAGGATGACGGTTTTTCATATTTAGAACAGAAAACAGGCGCACGGGGTAAGCCGTACGCCTTGTTATTCTTATTTCTCTTCTTCCTTTTCTTTACCAATTACTTCTGGGTTTGCGTCGGTTTCTACCGGATCACTCTCAAGTGCTTCAAGATCCGCCTCGGTTCTTGGTGCAGAAACAAGTACTAATGCATGACCGTCGTCATTTAAAATTTCGAATTTAGACTTCTTACGGATATCAGCAACTGTAATTGCTTCACCAATTTCTAATTTCGAAATATCTACTTCAAACGCTTCAGGAATTGCGGATGGTTTAGCTTTAATTTTCACTTCAAAGTTTGGCTGCTGAATGACGCCGCCCTCTTTTTCACCTGGAGACGTTCCAACTAGATGGACAACAACGTCTACTTCGAGTTCTTCAGTCATATTAATAGCTAAGAAGTCAGCATGACGGATATCGCCTTTTAACGCTCCTGCTTGGTAGTCATGTAGAACAACATCTACGTCTTTCCCATCAACTTTCAATGTGATAACGCCATTTCGTCCTGTTACACGCAACGTATTTAATAGGTCGCGCTCTTTTACAGAGATTGATGTCGATTCTGTCTTATAGCCATAAACGACTGCTGGTACAGAACCTTCATTTCTCAATTGTGTAAGTGTTGAATGTTTTGCTGAATCTCTCATTTCAGACTGAATAGTTGTACTCATTATATTTAGTCACCTTTCTTTTAAAAAAGTTATTCTAACTTATAAATACCCAACGGCAGACGACATGAAACATAGCTACATTTTAATTTTAAAACGATGATGCTTTATAAAAGATGTTTGTACATCAGAAGTGAATCATCACTCAAATAATGTACTAACAGACTTTTCTTCAAAAACACGGACTATCGCGTCACCAAGTAGTTTGGCAATTGATAGTGTTACAATCTTCTCAGACTTCTTCTCTTCAGGCAACTTTATTGAGTTAGTAATTACCAATTCCTTGATTTTCGAGTTGGTAATCCTTTCAATAGCCGGTCCAGATAGAACTGGGTGTGTACAACAAGCATACACTTCTTTCGCACCACTTTCGATCAATGCGTTTGCTGCAACTGTAATCGTGCCTGCCGTATCAATGATATCGTCAATTAGGATTGCTGTTTTTCCTTCTACATTCCCAACGATATTCATTACTTCTGATACATTCGGACGGGGACGTCGTTTGTCAATAATCGCAATCGGCGCTTTCATCCGATCAGCCATTTTCCGCGCACGTGTCACACCGCCATGATCAGGCGATACAATGACAAGTTCTTCACAGTTCAGACCTTTGCCTTTGAAATAATCCGTAAGGATAGGTTCTGCTACTAAATGATCAATTGGAATATCAAAGAACCCTTGAATTTGCGGTGCATGTAAGTCAATCGCAATAACACGATGAGCACCAGCTGTTTCTAATATGTTCGCAACTAGTTTTGCAGTAATTGGTTCACGCGAACGGGCTTTTCGATCTTGACGCGCATAACCGTAATAAGGCATTACAACATTAATGGTTCGAGCAGATGCTCGTTTTAATGCATCAATCATAATGAGTAGTTCCATTAGATTGTCGTTCACAGGATTAGATGTCGATTGAATCACAAACACATCACAACCACGGATACTTTCTTCGATATTGATTTGAACTTCTCCATCACTAAATTGTTTAACGGAACATTTACCTAGCGGGCGTCCAATTTCTTCTGCTACTTCGCTTGCAAGGGCCTCGTTAGAATTCAAAGAAAATATCTTCAGTTTGTCGTTCGGATAATGATTAGCCATCATGGTCCTCCTGTTAGTTGAGTTTTAGTTTTTTTGCATAGCCTTCTTTATTCTCCTGGCGCGCACGGCCAATTGCAAGTGAACTTTCTGGCACATCTTTTGTAATCGTAGATCCAGCCGCTACATATGCACCTTTTTCCACAGTGACGGGAGCAATTAAGTTTGAATTGCAACCGACAAATGCATTGTCCTCAATTGTTGTTAGATGCTTCTTCTTTCCATCATAATTGACAGTAATTGTCCCGCAACCAACATTTACATGTGTTCCAATCTTCGCATCACCCATGTAGCTTAAATGCGATACTTTACTACCTTCACCTATCGAAGCCTTTTTCACCTCAACAAAGTTCCCGATTTTCACATGATCTCCGAGGTTAGATTCCGGACGTATATGCGCAAACGGTCCAACAGATGTATCTTGTCCAACTATGCTAGATAAGATGACAGATGAATGAATTGTTGTTCGATTACCAATTTCACTATTTACAATTTGGCTATTAGGACCAATCAAGCAACTTTCTCCGATAACGGAGTGTCCCTCAATCATTGTTCCGGGTTGAAGAATAGTGTCACGACCAATTTTAGCATCCGCACTTATATAGGTTGTATCAGGATTAATAATTGTCACACCGTTGCGCATATGCCCTTCAGCGATACGGTGTCTCATGACTCGCTCTGCTTCCGCTAAAACAACGCGATCGTTTACACCTAACGTTTCACTAAAATCATTTGTAACATAAGCAGAAACAAGTTCATTTTCTGATTGCAGGATACCAACAACATCCGGTAAATAATACTCCCCTTGTGCATTGTTATTTTTTACTTTTTTCAACGTTTCGAATAATGCACGGTTATCAAAACAATATGTTCCTGTATTTATTTCTTTTACTTTTTGCTCATCATCATTTGCATCTTTTTGCTCTACATTACGCAAAACCTGACCTTCTGCACCTCGAATAATTCGACCATAGCCTGTTGGGTCGTTAGCCAAAGTAGTCAATATTGTAGCTTTTGCTCCTGAGTTGTTATGATGTTCAATTAATTGGGCCATCGTCTCAGAACGAATAAGGGGTGTATCCCCACAAACGACGATTGTCGTGCCTTCTAGATCCCCTAATAACTTCTCTGCTTGTTGTACAGCATGGGCAGTTCCTGCTTGAACTTCTTGCAGAGCATATTCGCTCTTTGTTCCAATCATTTCTTCTACCATCTCTGCGCCATGACCAACAATCGTTACAATTCTGTTAGCTTTAAGTTCATGTATATGATCAATGACATGCTCAACCATAGGCTTCCCACAAACTTGGTGTAAAACTTTGTATAAAGATGATTTCATACGAGTACCTTGTCCAGCAGCTAGCACAATAGCATATGTATTCATTAACTAGATTCCTCCAAATGTAATAAGTGTAATAGAAATTTTTGCATTTGTTTTCATTATAAACTATATCCGAAAACCGCCATTTTTTCAACCAGATCCCCTTGACAATCACTTTTTAATCTTTTAATATATTTGTTTTAATTTCAATTTTATAATCATGAACTTCAAGGTGGAAGTCAAAAGAAAAACCGCCTTTATAATCTTGGCGGTCAATCTGTTGTATCAATTATAATTAATTAAGCTCCTGCCCCTTCAAGAACTTGTTCTTCTGATGAAAGGTGATATGCAGCAAGTACAGCATCTTGAATCTTTGTTCTGGCAATTGTATTGATGGGATGAGCTACATCACGGAACTCTCCATCTGGTGTCCTTTTACTTGGCATAGCAACGAATAGTCCTTCATTTCCTTCAATGACGCGAATATCATGGACTACAAACTCTTCGTCAAATGTTATCGATGCGATCGCCCGCATTCTGCCTTCTGTTTCCACTTTACGCAATCTTACATCCGTTACTTCCATTCATAACCACTCCTTTTGTCTTTACAACTCATGTCGTCTATATTCCACAAAAAAGTGCATTACCCTTTTTTAGTTGTCGAATTAGTTCAATATTTCTTACTACTCTATCGGTATTTGCTATTTAAAAACGTTTACAAACATTTAAATGAGGTTACAAATGAAAAAACGCCTGCTCCAATGATGGAGCAAACGTCTTTAGATAAAATCAATTTACAACGAGTGCAATGACCTCAATTTCTATTTTTACATCTTTAGGTAGCCGCGCTACTTCTACAGTTGAGCGTGCCGGTGTATGCTCTCCAAAATGTTCTGCATATACTTCGTTAACTTGTGCAAATTCATCCATATCTTTAATGAATACAGTTGCCTTAACAACGTTGTCTAATGAAGAACCAGCTTCAGCTAGCACAGCTTTTAAATTTAAAAAGACTTGATGTGTTTGATCTACAATGGAGCCTTCTACCAACAATCCATTCGATGTTAAAGGAATTGCACCTGACGTATAGACTACACCGTTGACACTAACAGCTTGAGCATAAGGTCCAATTGCTTTAGGAGCTTTATCTGTTGCTATATAACGCATCTTACATTCCACCTTCCGAAAAGTAATTGCCTTCTTTCAGTTCGATTGTACGATCCTTCTCATTCACCGATTGAAGTTTTATAAGTGATTGATAATCTTCTACTAACAATTCCTCTGGTTGGTTAGCTTCCACAAGAACGGCAATACCACCAAGTTCACATCCGAATTCCTCTAGTAGATTCTTCATCCCAATCATTGTTCCTCCGGCTTTCATGAAATCATCCGTAATAAGAACTTTTTGTCCGCTCTTCATGCTTCTTTTGGATAAAACCATTGTCTGAATTCGTTTCGTTGATCCAGATACGTAATTGATACTAACTGTTGGTCCTTCAGTCACTTTGCTATCCCGACGAACAATAACGACTGGAACATTTAAGTGACGTGCAATCGCATGTGCAATTGGAATACCCTTTGTCGCCATTGTCATAATGACATCGATATCCTTTTCCGCAAATGCAGATGCAAACACTTTACCCACTTGATCCATAATATGAGGATTCCCTAGTAGATCAGTCATAAACAAATACCCACCTGGCAACAAACGATCGGAATGTTTGAGTTCTTCCATCAATAAGGACATTACTTCTCGAATCGTTTCTTCTCCAGTTTTAGGAATGTATTTCACTCCACCTGAAGCGCCGGAAACCGTCATTAATTGGCCTGTCTGTCTTCCCTCTAACGTCTCTTTTACAATTGTTAGATCTTCACTGATTGATGATTTAGCTGCACTATAACGTTCTGAAAACAACGTCAAAGGAATTAACTTATGTGGGTTTTCTAATAGATGCTGCGTCATATCCACAAGTCGTTCGCTTCTTTTCCACTTCATTGGTACACCTCCAAAACACGAATGTTTAATTCGTACACTACCACAATTATACGCATTTAATCAAGAACGTGTCTTTCACCCATCATTCGTACAACATGTACTTCAGGACAAAATCCTTTTAGACCATTATAAATTCTTGAAACACGTGATTCATGTTTAACAAGACCAAACACTGTAGGTCCACTTCCACTCATTAGTACAGCGTCAGCTCCAAATTTCTTCATTTGCTCCTTCAGTACAACAACCTGAGGATGAAGATTCATTGTAATAGGCTCTAAAGCATTTCCGAGTGCATGACACATTTTAGTGTAGTCACCATTTTCCAACGCTTCAATCATAGTTATTGTTGGAGGATGGACTAGATTCGAAACTTCTAAATTACCGTAAATATCTGCAGTTGAAACGGAAATTGCGGGTTTCGCCAATATAACCCAACAATTTGGGGGTGCTGGTAGTTTTTCAATTACTTCACCTCGTCCAGTTGCCAAAGCCGTTCCACCATGCACACAAAAAGAGACATCTGAACCAATTTGTCCACCCAAATCCGCTAACTCGTCCATTCCAAGTCCTAACTTCCACAATCTGTTCAATCCTCTTAATGTAGCCGCCGCGTCAGAACTACCACCCGCAAGACCAGCAGCAACTGGAATACTTTTTTCCAACGTAATTTCCACTCCTGCAGTTATTTGAAAACGATTTTTCAATAACTCCGCAGCACGATAAGCCAAATTTCTCCGATCATTCGGGACAAATCGTTGAGATGTTTTAATTGTAATCTTTCCATCTTCAGTTGAGCGAAGCCAAATACGATCAGCCAAATCCACTGTCGTCATGATCATTTCAACCTCATGGAATCCATCAGGTCTTTTATGTAATACATCCAGTGTCAAATTGATTTTTGCTGACGCTTTCTCATATAGCATCGGACTACCTCCATATCAGCATGTCATTGTTGACTATTTTACCATAGCAATGATTGCTTGCGCGCTGTAATTTACGAGTTTCTTAAAAGCAATCAACATTTTTTCATGAATTGCTCGATTATAAAAAAAGAATTGTTTCTCACGTTATAAATCACGTGAGAAACAATTCTTTTACCGTCAGTCACTTTGAGTCATTAAAGGCGTCTAATCATGAACGATTATCGCTCTTTAGACTACTCTCCGCTAACTCAATTGCACGTTTCACCATATTACCGGCGTCTCGTGATTTAATTCCGCCCCAGCCTTCTCGCTCAACTACATCATAGAACCCTAAATCTTTCGCAATCTCGACTTTCAGTTGCTCAGACATCGTTGATCGATTGGACATAAGGTTTCCTCCTTTTTAACTGACGTAAATAGTATTAGCAGAAAAGACAAAAAAACACCTTAGCAGCTTCTCTCATATCGAAAGTCGGCCAAGATGTTTTTCTATAATGAATGTAATCATAAATGCAGTACACAATTAAAAGTAATTATTTAATACTAAATGATGTGGAATCCACGCCTTCTAGAATAGTTATTTCAACCGCTTCGGTTAAAATATCCGCGTAGCTGTAAGATACTCTTTCAAACGCATTTTCGTCCTGGTCAAGTTCAACTACGAATACCGCGCGATATGTTTCACGAAGTACTCCAGCTCTTTCAATCGTTTTCTTCCTACCTCCATTTGCTTTTAAGTGCAAACGTTTTCCGAGATGAGAATCCAATGACTTCTTAATGTCCGCTAATGTTTTTGGCATATTGCTTACACCTCACTAAGTACAAGCATAACACTTTTAAAAAGTTCTGTCAATTAAATTCAACATTTTAACAAGATGTGCATGCCCTTGTCAATGATTTTATAAAAAATCTGCTGTTTTTTTATTATTTTATTGATTAATGTTACTTTTTTTAACATAAAAGTCGGCATATAAAGCATTTGACAGTTTTGCAAACTCTTCAATAGAAAGTGTTTCACCACGTCTACCTGGATCCATGCCAATACTTTCAAAGGCATTTATAATTTTATCTTTTTGAGCCTTCCCGTCCTGTAACGATGCTTGAAGGTTATTGAATATTGTCTTCCTACGTTGAATGAATGATCCCCTCGAGACTTGGAACAGGAAGTCTTCGTCGATTACTTCCGCTGGTGCTTTTTCCTTTCTCGTCAAATGGAGTACCGCTGATTCTACATTCGGTTGTGGCATGAATACCGTCTTCGGTACAATCATTGCCACTTCTGCATCCATGTAGTACTGAATCGCTATAGACAATGAACCATATGCTTTCGTTCCTGGTCGAGCAGTAATTCTGTCTGCAACTTCTTTTTGCATCATAATGACCATTCCTGTAATGGGAACCTTTCCAAGTAGGAATTTCATAATGATTGGGGTCGTCACATAATAAGGTAGGTTAGCGACGACAACAACGTCTTCATAATCAGCAAAGTGCTCCTCAATTATGGCCAGTAAATCTGTTTCTAATATATCTTGGTGAATAATTGTCACATTATCATAAGGTGATAATGTATCTTCTAATACAGGTAAAAGGCGACCATCAATTTCAAACGCAACAACTTTCCCAGCGCTTCTTGCAATGTGTTCCGTCAATGCACCAATACCCGGACCTATCTCTATAACACCCGTTTTCTTAGTTAACGTCGCCTGTGAAACGATATTTCGCAACGTATTAGGATCGATTAGGAAGTTCTGTCCCAAACTTTTTTTAAATGAGAACCCATGCTTTTGTAGAATTTCTTGTGTCCTAATCGGCGTTGCAATATCCTTAATCATTTTCTTCCTCCTTGTTGAGCATATCTACCACTTCATCCAGTTTAGTTGGTGCAATTCGAAACATTTCAAGTCTTTTCTTCAATCCTTTCCCATTCACAGGTCCAATCTGAAGGATTTCACTTAAACGATCTCTTCTTTTCTTAGCATCAGGATGACCAATTAAACGAGCTGTCATTAGTGTGGAATATGGAATATTTACAGCAGTTAATGTATCCACTGTATATACAACACGTAAAGCTTGTCGTAAATCTTCATCATTTGCATGCTCGATACCTAGTTTTCGTCCATTTTTCGCAATTGCCAACTCTTTTTTTAAAAAAGCATGCTTTACGCCTTCAACATTATCTTCTATAATGGCACGTATTCTTCTACCAGGAAAGTCTGGATCTGTGAATACAATAACACCTCTCGTTTCCTGAGCATGACGAATTCGCGTTAGTGTTTTTTCATCAATTGCCGAACCATTTGTTTCAATCGTGTCTGCTCCAGTTGCTCTTTTTATAGCAATCGTATCAGATTTACCCTCTACTACGATAATCTCTTTTATATTCACAAATATCCTCTTTCCCAACTAATCTTTAATCTAATTTTACTCTGTCACACCTATGATGTACAGAACGACCCTTTCACAACGTACAAATCCGCAGGACAATGTTGAGTCCTGCGGATCCTAGTATTAATTAATTATTTTCACTTTTACTTGGCGTCTTCCAAAACTAACAGCCGCTGATTGTGTTGGCATATGCAAATCGATTCGATTTCCTTTAATTGCACTACCCGTGTCCCCTGCTACAGCATAGCCATAACCTTCAACCCAAACCTTAGATCCAAGCGGAATAACTTTAGGGTCTACAGCAATCACCTTCAAGTTAGGATTAGTATTTAAGTTAAGACCTGTGCTCGTTATCCCTGAGCAACCATTACAACTTGCAGTATAGGCGCTTGCGGATACATAAAACTCATTACCGCCTGCTGATGGTGAATTATTTCTAGAAACACTAACTGAAGCATTGTTTGAAGTAGTTGCTGCACTTGCTACAACCACTTTAGATCCAACTGCTACAATTTTCTTTGTTGGCTCTTTAACTACTTTTTCAGCTAATAATGTACGAGAAATCTCTACACCGTTTTCCTTCACAATTGCGAACTCTTTTGAAACTGACCCTTTTTCTCCAGCCTGCACAATTTTTTCACGGCCTTTGAGCAAATCAGAGTCTTTACGTGTTTCAACTGCAAAGTTCGTTGGTTCTTCCACTACATCGGTGACTTTTTCTACCCGGACGATTTTCACGATTGCATTAGGTGCAAGCAGCTCTTCTGCATTCCCATCCAATCTGTCGTCTCCATTCATTTGAATGTTTTCTCTCTTTAAAAAGTCAGCGACCGTAGTCGAAGTTGACCAAATTCGCTTGTCTTCTCCACCATCATTTAGCGTCACTTCGAATGCCTTTTGAATAGCGATGCTTCTGTCTTCACCTACATTTTGATTCATACTCGGGGTTACTTCATCATACTCTCCAACTTCTATTCCAGCTTTCGCTAAAATATTTTCTACTTTACTATCTGTCGTCCATGTCTTCGTTATTTCTTGGTCGACATTGATAGCGACTTGCTTAGCCTGTTCCCACCTAATTGACAGTCCGTCTTCAATTGGTGTATTCACTGAGGGTGTTACTTTGTCATGTTTCGTAATCTTGACATCTTGTTCAGACAATAATTTTCCAACTGTATGTGCGTGCGTCTTGATTGTTTGTTCTTCACCGTTCATGCTTAATGTGACCGATGACTTCGCCCCTTCAAAAAGGACTAGCGAAATAATTGTAATAAATAGCGTTAGTGATACGACGGTAACTGCTATTTGCTTACTCCTCAATGACTTGAAGAACAGATTTTCCATTTTTCTTCCTGACATGAAAAAACTCCTCCTTCATCACTCGAATGATTATAAGTGCTCAAATTATGCATGTCAACACTTTTGAATTTCAACACTATAAAACATTTAAAACTAAATAGTTGCTTATATTTACACGACGTCAAGTGATGATATATATTTTGCATTCAAATTATCACAATGCATTAACACACTTTTTTGTACCATCAATAACTATATTTAACGTCATTTATTCATTTAATCGAAAATACTTTTAACGCATTTTCAGTCGTACGCTGTGCTACCTCTTCAATTGATATCCCTTTTAACTTTGCAATTTCTTCTGCCACTAAAACAACCCAGGATGGTTCATTTCGTTTACCTCTATATGGATGTGGAGCTAAAAAAGGAGCATCTGTTTCAATTAACAAATTATCGAGCGAAATTTCCGTAGCAACTTGTTTTGGCATTTTCGCATTTTTAAATGTTACCGGTCCGCCAAGTGAAATCATGAAATTCATGTTGATGCACTCTTGGGCAGTTTCAACACTACCTCCATAACAGTGCATGATACCACCTGTTGTTTCGGCGCTCTCTTCCCGTAATATTCTAACTACGTCTGCAGTCGCATCACGATTATGAATAATAATTGGAAGGTTTACTCTCTTCGCAAGTCTAATTTGTTTTCTGAAAACATCTTGTTGGACATCTTTAGGTGACTTGTCCCAATGGTAATCTAAACCGGTTTCCCCAATCCCCACAACTTTAGGATGGGACGCTAACGATTCAATCCACTCCAAGTCCTTATCTTCACAATCGATTGCGTCGACTGGATGCCAGCCCACAACCGCATAAATGAAAGAATGTCTCTCCGCTAACTCCATCGCTTTTGAAATGGTAGGTCGATCAAAACCAACAACAATCATCTTTTCAACTTTAGCAGCGAGTGCTCGTTCGATGACATCGTTTAAATCTTCTTCATATTGTTCTGCATTTAAATGGACATGTGTATCTATGAACATGGAGTTTTCGCCTCACAGTATCTCTTAGTTTATGGTTATTGAATATTACTTTCATCACAACAAGATTACATATTCATTACAAATTGTTACGAAATTCGAATTTGCACTCGAAAACAAACGACATCCCCATAAGGGATGCCGTTTATTAAGTATGCATTATTTTACTTGTGCACCATTTTCTAGTGATTGGTCTACAGTCGCCAACTTTAACATTCCGTTAGATTTTCCTGCCAGAATCATCCCTTGAGACAGTTCCCCACGTAATTTAACGGGTTTTAAGTTTGCAACTACTATAACTTTCACACCTACTAACGTATCCGGTTCGTAATATTCTGCAATGCCTGATACAACTTGTCGCTGTTCATCACCCATATCGACTTGAAGTTTGAGTAATTTATCCGCTTTCGGGATTCTTTCACATGATGTAATAGTCCCTACGCGTAAGTCCACTTTCATGAAATCGTCTATCGTGATTTCATCCACTTCTGAAGCCTTCTCTTTTTCACTGATTGTTTGAGTTTCAGCAGGTGCTGTTTTCGACATTTGATCACGAATATAGACAATTTCTACTTCTGGATCTAAACGTGGGAAGATTGGTACACCTTTTTCCACCACTTTTACTCCCGCTGGAATACTATTGAAATCACATAACGTGTTCCAAGCTAGTAGACTTTCACTAAGTCCTAACTGTTGAACAATTTTCTTCGGTGATTCGGTCATGATTGGTTGTAAAAGTATCGCGATATGTCGCAATGAAGAGGCTAAATGAGCCATCACAGATGCCAATTCCCCTTGTTTTTCTTGTTCTTTCGCTAATATCCATGGAGACGTTTCGTCAATGTACTTATTTGTTCGGGATATCAATGCCCATAGTTCTGAAAGAGCAGTACTAAACTGCATCTTTTCCATAGAAACTTCATACTTATTCACTGTTTCGGTAATAAAATTATTTAGTATCGCATCATATTCTGTAGCAACAAGATTATTAGTAGGAATTTCTCCATCAAAGTATTTATTAATCATTGACACGGTTCTATTTAGTAAATTTCCTAAATCATTCGCCAAGTCATAATTCGTGCGTTCAACGAAGGCTTCTGGTGAGAATACACCATCCTGACCAAACGGTAGCTCACGTAACAAGAAATAACGTGTTGCATCTAGACCGAAACGCTCTGCCAACATATCGGGATATACTACATTCCCTTTTGATTTCGACATTTTTCCATCTTTCATCATGATGAAACCATGTGCAAAAATCTTCTTAGGTAAAGGCAAATCCAATGCCATCAAAAATATCGGCCAATATATTGTGTGGAAACGAACAATATCCTTCCCCACTACATGAACGTCTGCTGGCCAAAACTTATTGAATAGCGTATCGTCATTCGAATTATAACCGAGTGCTGTTATATAATTTGTTAAGGCATCCACCCAAACATAAATAACATGTTTTGGATCACTCGGAACTTTAATACCCCAGTCGAACGACATCCGTGATACCGATAAATCTTCAAGACCTGGCTTAATAAAGTTATTAATCATTTCATTTTTCCGTGATTCTGGTTCAATAAAAGTTGGGTGATCTTCATAGTACTTTAGAAGACGATCTGCATATTTCTTCATATTAAAGAAATACGATTCTTCTTTAACCTTTTCTACTTTACGACCACAATCCGGACACATTCCATCTTCAAGTTGACCTTCTGTATAATACGTTTCACACGGGATACAATACCAGCCTTCATACTCACCTTTATAAATGTCCCCATTGTCTAGAAAAGTTTTGAAAATCTTTTCAACTACAATCTTATGTCTATCCTCAGTCGTACGGATGAAATCATCATACGAGATGTCCATCTTATCCCATAGGTCCTTTGCGCTTTGCGCGATTCCATCAACATATCGGAGCGGTTGTAATCCAGCTTCTTCTGCTTTCTCCTGAATCTTTTTGCCGTGCTCATCCATTCCTGTTAGAAAACGAACATCGTAGCCAAGTAATCGTTTGTAACGTGCCATCGCATCTGCCGCCACTGTCGTATAAGCATTTCCAATATGGAATTTTCCACTTGGATAATAAATAGGTGTCGTAATGTAAAAGGATTTATTTTGTTTCGTCACGTAAATTCCTCCAGTGTAAAATGTGTATAACCTCTATTCTAGCGAATCCAACTATCGGATACAATGTATTTCCTATATCTCTAATGATATAGACTAATTTGAAACAATCGAACATATCATTTTTTAGGAGTGTTCAACAGAAGTTCACAGTGAAACAAGTTTTTATTAAAAACACGAGATTGTAATATTGACGATAATTGGTAGACTTGGTATGATAAAAAACAAGCAAGAGAAATTTGTCGAATTTTGACGAATGCTAATGTGCAGAGAGGAGTTCTAAAATGAAATCAACAGGTATTGTAAGAAAAGTAGATGAGCTAGGACGCGTAGTGATTCCGATTGAATTGCGTCGTACACTTGGCATTGCTCAAAAAGATGCACTAGAAATATATGTGGACGAAGATAAAATTATCTTGAAGAAATATATGCCAAATATGACGTGTTCAATTACTGGAGACGTGTCTGACGCAAACATGAGTTTAATTGATGGTAAATTGATTTTGAGTCCAGATGGTGCAAAACAACTTATAAAAGAAATTCAAGAAAACTTGAAATAAAATAAAGTACACTATTCTCCAGAACGGTAGAACCGTTCTGGACTTTTTTATTCCTGCTCTACATGATACTCACGGTATACATCTCGTTTACTCATTCCACGTAACATTGCTACTTCTTTTATTGCTTCCTTCGATCTAACTCCTGTTTGCTCTATAACAGCCGTAATATGTTCTTCAATGGTAATCGTGCTCCACCACTCCGGTTCTTTGTCCTCAAATGTACCGTCACCGCCTTCAACAACTATACAAAACTCTCCTCTTACTTCATTCGATTCTACCCATTCAACCGCTGCTTCAAGCGTACCTCTTAAAAACTCCTCAAAACGTTTTGTCAATTCTCTTGCCAATACGATGCGTCGACTTTCACCGAAACTTTCCATTAGTGCTTTCAAAGTATCTTTCAATCGATGTGGTGCTTCATAAAAGATTAGGGTTTCTTCCTTCTTCTGTAATGACGCCAATTGTTCACGACGCTCTTTCTTTTGTCGTGATAAAAAACCATAGAATAGAAAAGGTTGTGAAGGGAGTCCTGATGCAACTAACGCACTAATTGCTGCATTAGCACCTGGTACAGGAACAACATCATAACCCGCTTCTATCGCCTTAACCGCAATATCAGCACCTGGATCAGATATGCACGGCATTCCAGCATCACTTACCAATGCAACTGTTTTACCCGCTTGAAGCATTTCAATGATTTTCTCTCCACCTATCATTAGATTATGCTCATGATAACTCATAAGAGGTGTTTTAATATCAAAGTGGTTACATAATCTAATCGTGTTACGTGTATCCTCTGCTGCAATCATATCAGCTTCTTGTAATATACGAATTGCACGAAATGTCATATCTTCTAAATTGCCAATCGGTGTACCAACGAGATATAACTTTCCTCCACCTGGTTCAGCACTTTTTTGTGATTTCATCAGCTTGTTGCCCCTTTCCAATATAGCGTTCCTTGGCATCTCGCTTCAATTGTTTAAACTGATATTCAGCTTGCATCGCTTGGCGTTTTGTTTCAAAAACTTCATGATAAATACACTCAACAGGTCGCTTGGCACGTGTATACTTTGCACCTTTACCTTCATTATGTACGCGAATGCGCTTTTCTAAGTCATTTGTATATCCCGCATAGTAGGAATGATCATTACATTCCAGTACATAAAAGAAATGATTATCCTTCATTTCCATATAGTAATAACCTCACTTCTTCTGTGTAGCCACCATCCGGACCATGCACATATAAAGGCGGTAATATTTTCAAATCTGGTTTGCCGTCTTTTATTCCTTCAATCAGTAACGTATTCGCTTCTTTTCCCTCTTTAGGATACACAAAGCGAATTCTTTTAGGTTCAAGACGATTTGCACGCATAGCTGTCACAATATCGAGTAAGCGCCCAGGACGATGTACAAATGCTGCTTTCCCGCCCTGTTTTAGTAACTCGCTCGCAGACTTTACTGCTTGTTCTAACGTAAGTCTGATTTCATGTCTCGCAATAGCAACATGCTCTTTCAAGTTTTTATCACTTGCATCTGCTGCAGGAAAATAAGGTGGATTGCATGTTACCGTATCGTATTTGTCATAGCCAATTTTTGAAGCAATCCCAATAACATCATCATTTAAAATTTGAATTCTATTTTGTAAGCCGTTGTAATCAATACTACGCTTTGCCATGCCGGCCAAACGCGGTTGCAATTCAATCGCAATAATCTCTGCTTGCGTCCGTGCGCTTAAAAACAATGGGATTGCTCCATTACCTGCGCATAGGTCAACAATCTGTCCTGAGCGCATTGGTACATAGGCAAACCTAGCTAGTAATACTGCATCCAACGAGAACGAAAAAACAGATGGACTTTGAATGATTCGCAGATTCTCTGCTAATAAATAATCGAGACGCTCATCGTCGATTAGTAAGTTCTCCATACATTAACTCCTCTTCATAGAAAAAGCCGAAGCCTATATAATAGATAGGATCGGCTTTATTTTATACATTCTGCTTATTTAAGAAGGATAGGCAAAAAAGACAATCTTCGCCTTTCCTACTACTTCCATAGTGAACGTTACAAACGTGGAATCCTTCGTTATAGAGGCGAGCCAAATTGTCAACACCTTCACCTACATCTATTTTGCTTAATGTATTTTGGTATTGTTTGTTATTAGAGTACGGTGCCTGGATGTCCATATCTTCAAGGCGTAAACGCAAATGATGGTTCTCCAGTTGAAGCGAATTGTTTTCTTCCGTCATTTTCGCTACAAAACCAATCAATTCACGGAATTGCTTCTGCATGGAATCCAACTGTTGCTCAAACTCCATAACCCTATCCAGAAAGTTTCCCTCTTTCAACTGCCTCACCTCTTTATTTCATCATTTGAACGTTTTTCTTTTTTGGATCTTCAATTTCTTCTAATGTATATTCAAGTACATGATCTTGATCCATTAAACTTACTTGCATTAGACGTTCCAAAAGGTTTATTCCTACAACTTTCCCAGGTCCGTCTGGTGTTACAACACGAGTGCCTATATCAGGCATAAGTGCTTTCGCTTCCTCATACTCGTCATTTTCATACTTCAAACAGCACATGAGACGACCACATAATCCTGATATTTTAGATGGATTCAATGATAAGTTCTGATCTTTCGCCATTTTAATCGAAACTGGTTCGAAATCACCCAAAAATGTTGAACAACAAAGCATTCTTCCACAAGGACCAATGCCACCTAACATTTTTGCCTCATCACGCACACCAATCTGGCGTAGTTCAATACGTGTTCGGAAAATAGACGCTAAATCTTTGACTAAGTTTCTGAAATCGACACGTCCCTCTGCTGTGAAATAAAAAACAATCTTATTTCTATCAAAGGTATATTCGACCTCTACAAGCTTCATATCTAATTTATGTTCTAAAATCTTTTCTACACCAGTGCTAAACGCGATCGAAGCTTCATGTTTATTCTCTTCGACTTTTTCAATATCTTCTGGTTTTGCTGGTCGAATAATTTTTTTAAGTGGAAGAACAACATCGTTTTCTTCTACTTCTTTAACTTGACCCGCAACTTTACCATACTCAATTCCTCTAGCGGTTTCAACAATAACAAAGTCGCCTTCATTAAATGTGAACTCGAGTGGATCAAAATAATATATTTTACCCGCTTTCTTGAAGCGAACTCCTACTACTTTATACAACAAGAAATCCCTCCTGAATACTGAGCACCAATTGTTCCATTAAAAGCATACGATTCATATTGCCGTGTAATTGTCGTTTCGCTTGCATAATTGTTTCCATAGCAGATGACAACTGGCTGTATGTTCGTTTCATCGACAGATTCCGTATTAATTCCTGTTGATCCGGAAATGTAAGCGCGGATTGGAGTTCTGCTTTAAAGGCTACCATATCTCTATATGCAAATAAGAGAAGGTCTAACCCCATCGCAGCATCTTCCTTTTCTTTAAAGATAGGTGACCAATCTGTTTGGATGAAAAGTAATGCTTCTTGGACTTGACGATCGGATGCTTCAATCAATTTTAACACTGTTTTTCGTCTCTGTGCAAATTGCTCATCATTCGCAAGAACAATTGCTTCTTCAACATTTGCCGTCACCATCGTAACCGTTGCAGCCATAGAGGCCGTGACACCTTGTTCTTCAAGCTTCCTCATCAATATTTCCCTTGAAGGTGGCAGGAAGGATACTCTTTGGCATCTTGATTGAATCGTTGGCAACATAGCTTGGTAGGCATCCGTGAGTAAGATAGCTGTCACATCACCTTCAGGCTCCTCTAAAAACTTAAGAAGTGTGTTAGCCGCTGCGCTATTCATTCGATCTGCATTGGAAATGATATAGATTTTTCTACCAGACTCATATCCCTTTTTCATCATTTCGAATATAAGGTCGGACATTTGGTCTTTCTTTATATCTTGCCCATCTGGGAAAATAACCTTAATGTTTGGATGGTTGCCCGAACTTACTCTACGACAGGAGTGGCATGTTTCACAAGGAACATTACTTTTAGGCATTTCGCAAAGAAGGAGCTTGCTAAAAAAAGTAGCAGTTTCCATCTTTCCAACTCCTCTTTCGCCATCCAACAAATAAGCATGTCCAATTCGATTATTGCCATAAGATGAACAAAGACGTTCCATTACGACTTTTTGCTCTTTAAACAGCCGTTCTGTTGAATGTTCCATCTTTCTTAGTCACCCTCCTAGTTCTAAAAAAACCCGTGTTTCTATTGAGACAGAAAACACGGGATCACATATATAAGTTGATGAGAAGGCCTTTAATTTCTCCAATTTTAGCAAGCAAATCTACAGAAGAACTTTCTTCATCTAACAAACCTTCTGCAAGTTCGATGAGTTTCTCATCTATCGTTTCAACAAGCTTCAATCGGCGTCCTTCTCCATATTGATTCCATGTATGGGATTGTTTTGTTCCTAATCCTGATTCAACTGCTTCTTTTAAAAAACGTCGAACGAGCATTTTAAATTTAGCCATGTCTCTTAAATTTCTTGACCGCGCAATCCGATCACCCGCAGATGAGATGTCGCCTAACAGTCTAGTAATTTGTTCTCCATGTAAACGCTGTTCTTGCTTCATCACCATTTGACCAAAACGCGCTCCGCCTTGAGGTGTTTGTATCGGATTATCACGAAACTTATCCATTCCACTCCGAATATCACCGTTAACTTTCATACCAGTTCACCTCGGTTTATTAAAAATGATGAAAGTGTTCAATCGGTAACACGAAAACGGTGGCTCCGCCAACTTCTACTTCCACAGGATAAGGAATATATGAGTCCGCATTCCCTCCCATTGGAGAGACTGGTGCTACCATTTGATCACGTGAACGACAATTCTCACGAATCAGTTCAAGTGCTGTTGGAACGAGGCTATCGTCTGTCCCTATTAGAAAAGTTGTGTTTCCAGATCTCAAGAAACCACCCGTGCTTGCTAATTTTGTTGCACGAAAATCACCTTTTGATAATGCTGTGGACAAACGGTTACTATCCTGATCTTGTACAACCGCGACAATCAATTTCATGATAATTCCCCCCTATATCCGCTTTCTCACCATTATATCATGAATGAGTACTTTTAATGAATCGATCCTCTATTTCTTTCCAAACATTTTCTGTAACTTCTTCTTTACTAAGCGAAGCGTCTGTTGAAACGATTCTATCAGGATAACGTTTAATTAGCTCTTGATATCCTTCATATACCTTCTTATGAAACTTTAAGCTTTCTTTATCTAAGCGATTTTGTTCTCGGGTAGAATTTTTTGTTATTCTTGCCAGACCCTTTTCTGGTGTAACATCAAAGAAAATCGTCGTGTTTGGCATTGTCTCCCCGATTGCAAATTCATTAATAGACAAGACTTCGTCAATCCCTAATCCCCTCGCATATCCTTGATAAGCTAATGAACTATCTATAAAACGATCGCATAAAACAATATACCCCGCTTCTAATGAGGGGATTACATTTTCTACAAGATGTTGACGTCTAGCGGCTGCATATAATAGCGCTTCAGTCTTAGCATCCATTTCTTGATGATCGTTATCTAAGATAATTTCTCGGATTTTCTCAGAAATACGTATTCCTCCTGGTTCCCGCGTAAGAATAACCTTTCTCCCCGTAGCTTGCAATCGTTCAAAAATCTGTGCAATAACGGTTGTTTTCCCCGCACCTTCGGGACCTTCGAATGTAATAAAAACGCCTTGCTGTATCATTTTATTCCTCCATCTCTTCATTCACAACTAATAAATGACCATCATCTATGCGAATATCGCCATGGAACTTGGCACCCAATTGCACTAGGCTTTTTACAGTTGACACATGTGCTTCCGTTATTCTTTCACCGGCAATCAACAATGGAATGCCAGGTGGATAAGGAATTACTGATCCCGCGGCCACACGACCTATAGAAGATTTATATGTCACCCAACTCTGTTCTAACTGATTAAGAGTCTTCGCTGTATGAACTAGCCGCGTTACACCTTCAGTGACTTTTAAAGTCTCTATAAGCGGTAACGTATCTTTGCTAACTTTAAGACGATTAACTGCCAGCTTAATCTTACTAATTACGCTCTCGAAAGGATAGATAGTCGTTTCTCTTAATAGTGGCAATACCATCAACACTTGATAAGTATCTGCTAGTTCTACATATATCCCGTTTGTGGCCAATAGTTGCTGAATTTCATAGCCAGAGTAACCATCTATTCTTAAAATAAGCTTTAATGGATCATCTACCTCCAGCACTTGGAGGCGTGGTATTCCTTTCAGCCCCTCTATGTACTTTTTTCTCTCTTGGAGAAAGTAATGTATATCACTTTCATTGTAGCCCTCAACAAAAGCTCTGGCATCATCTAATGATGCCATTAAGAGATAAGATGGACTACTTGATTGAAGCATACTCAAGTATTTAGAAACCCTCTCCGGCCTAATTAACTTCGATTGAATATGTAAAAAAGATGCCATGGTCATTGCTGGTAACGTCTTATGGGCAGACTGTACAACTATATCGGCACCCAATTCAAGTGCAGATGCGGGGAAGGGTTTTCCTATAATAAAATGAGCCCCATGTGCTTCATCAACTAAAACAGGTACCTTCTTATCATGACAACAAGAAATGATTTCCTTTAACTCGTCGCTTACAACACCATAATATGTTGGATACGTAAGAATAACAGCTTTCGACTCAGGATAAAGCGATAATGACTCTTTAATTTTTGCCAAATCAACGATACCCCACGAACATGATTCCTCGTGCCAAGAAGGTGTAACATAGACTGGATGCGCACCAACTAATTCAATTCCATTCACAATTGATTTATGAACGTTCCGCTGAACAATCACTGTATCCCCGCTACTACATGTCGCATAAATCATTGCCAAATTGCCAACAGTTGAACCATTCACTAAAAAAAAACTTTGTTCCGAGCTATATAATGCAGTTAGCTTCTCTTGTGCTTTTGCAATCACATCACGTGGCTCATGTAGATCGTCAAGACCTTCAAGTTCAGTCAAATCATAACGTAGTGCTCCACGTAACCCCAATGGTAAATCAGACAACACTCCAGCCTTATGTCCTGGAACATGAAACGATATCGGCACATCCTCTATGAACTTTTCTAGTGCCTCAACCAGTGGTCGATCTACCCGATTCAATATATGTACACATCCTTTAAAATTCATACCAATTTTGTGCAAATCAAACATCTTTTAAAATATTAATACTTATCGATTTATATTAAAAAAACTCTCTACGAATTTTATTCAATTACTATACATTCTATCATTACGAAACTAACCTGTCAGTTCATCTTAAAGGAGATGGAATTGAACATTAGGTTTTTTACTGGCGATATGTTTGTGGACATTTTTTTTGGTTTGCGGACGAAAGACTTTTACGGTCGAAAACCTGTTTTTTTCGGGCGCGATATGCGGTTTGCGGGCGAATATCTTTTTTTCGGGCGCGATATGCGGTTTACGGGCGAATATCTGTTTTTTCGGGCGGGCTACGTGTATTTACGGGCGATTTACGGCTTTTTCGGGCGCGTAGCCATCACTTGCGGGCGCACAGCGAATAGCCCCTAATGTCTTCAACAATAGTAAAATAAGCAAATACAAAAAAAGCCACTCCCTAAAAGGAATGACTTCTTGAGTGCCCGGCGACGTCCTACTCTCACAGGGGGAAACCCCCGACTACCATCGGCGCTG
>JARIDO010000025.1 GCA_029263895.1 Sporosarcina sp. | reverse complement strand
ATATGTGAATAAACTATACCTTTCTCTTCATCTTCTTCACCGATTTCGGCAAGTTTTTTTCCATAGTAATAAAGATTTTCCCTATCATCAGTTTTTGTATATTCACCTTCGAATTTGTCGTAATACGTTAAATGATCCAAAGCATATATCTCTGAATCTTCTCGATCCTCAAATTTACCGTATAAACCATACGCAATATTACCTTCAACATCATTCCATGCATATAAAAACTTCTCCCAATGTTGCTGTCGCTTCTGGTAAAAGGTCTTATCCAATGTGGCATTTGTAGGGATCCACATCGAGTAAGCATCTGTCCAAGTGCGCATCTCGTAAAAGTCTTTTTCTACTTCATCTGTAGAGACTAGAAATGAACGAGTGTAGTCATCCTGAGCGGCAAGGGTATCTGGTAAATCGGCTTCTGGCTCGGTTTGAACATTCACTGGCGGTTTTAAATACTTATCTTCTACCTCGACTCCTGAACACGCTGAAATGAAGATTAATATAATTGTTAGCAGAATGACTTTTTTCTGTTTCATTTATTCGTTCACTCCTATTATTTCGGTATTTTTCTGTGTTCTGTCTAATTAATTTATTGAGTTTGTTTTATTAATAAACAATATTTTCCTTATAACATAATTATCATCGTACTACAGGATTGTCAAATTAGTGTAAAATCGTATAATATATTCATTCTCACTTTCCAACATTATAAATAGATGAGAGTTTCTTTGATTCAATCAAATAAGCCGATGTTGTACCTAAACCGATTCATACACTATTCGCCATCTCATTTTATACTTCAAATTACCTATTGTAATTTATTCCAATAGGTGAATAATCAATATAAATATGTTGATTAGAACTGCCTCATTTTTTAGTTTTTCTTGTCAATTAGATATGGGATGGTGGTTGTATGAGGTGGCATCTATTTAATAGAAGGAAGCGACATTTTTCTCCTCCTGTTGTGATTGCTAGCAGTTTTCTATTGTTGATTTTTGTAGGGACTTTATTGTTAAAGCTTCCGATTTCTACTGTACATTCGATTAGTTGGGTAGATGCTTTGTTTACTGCCACTTCTGCGACGACTGTAACCGGGCTTAGCGTGTTCGATCCCGGTGCTACGTTAACGTTATTTGGTGAGCTTTTATTATTAACCCTCATTCAAATGGGGGGCGTCGGTTTAATGGCGTTTGCTGTTGCCGTTTTGATTTTAATGGGAAAAAAAGTAGGTTTACAAAACCGTATTTATATACAGGAGTCATTCAATCAGCTTTCCGTTGGGGGAACGGTGAAATTTCTTCGGGAGATTCTTCTTTTTGTTTTTGTTGTGGAAGGGTTTGCTGTTGGCGTGTTGGCTGCTTATTGGGTTCCGAAGTTTGGGTGGCAAGACGGTATTTATTACAGTGTGTTCCATGTCATTTCAGCTTTTAATAATGCGGGTTTTTCGTTATTTGCTGATAACCTTACACCATTTGCTGGTGATCCCGTTGTAACGATTGTTTTGTCTTCGCTATTTATTGTTGGAGGTATTGGTTTTGTTGTTGTTATGGAGGTTGTTACAAAGAGGTCGATTCGACAATGGTCGCTGCATACTAAGATGATGATTTCAGGAACGATTCTATTAAATTTACTTTCTACGATTGTGTTTTTCGTTTTGGAATATAATAATATGAAAACACTTGGTCAATTTTCTTTTGGAGATAAATTACTAACAGCGTATTTCCAAGCTGTAACACCTCGAACTGCTGGATTCAATATGATTTCGATTGGCGATATGGAGGAATCTTCATTATTGTATACGTTATTTTTAATGTTCATAGGTGGAGGTAGTGCTTCTACGGCTTCAGGCATTAAGCTTACGACGTTCATGGTCATTGTTGTGGCGACTATTAGTTATTTTAGGGGATTGAGTGAACCTCACCTTTACGGTAAATCCATTAAGATTGATGTCGTTTTCAGATCATTGGCAATTGCCGCTGTAAGTTCGATGCTCGTGTTCGGTTCGTTGTTTTTATTAACATTGACTGAAAGAATTCCACTTCTTCCGTTGGCTTTTGAAACGTTCTCTGCATTCGGCACCGTCGGATTGTCGATGGGCATCACTTCTTCGATTAGTCCGTTAGGAGAAGTTATTCTTTGTATCGTTATGTTTTTAGGACGGATCGGACCACTAACAGTATTTTTCTTACTCATCCGACCAAAGAAAGAAAAATATCGTTTTTCCTATGACCGTGTTCACACAGGTTAAAGTGACAATATGAAACACCCTCGGTTTTGTAAGACAACCGAAGGTGTTTTTTTTGCCTAGGACCAAACGCGTTTCATGACTGTTTCATGTCCTGTTATTTGAATGTGATAGATATCTGGGTTTGCGAGGGATTGCCATTCTGGAAATCCGATATATTCATTAAAACATTTGAGCATAAGTGCCATAAGGTTGCCATGTGTCATAATGACTGTTGTTGAACCGTTTTCTAATTCGTCGATGACTGAGCATGCCCGTTCCATTGCTTCATGAGATGATTCCCCACCTTCGTAAGTGAGGTGCATATCTAGAAAGCTGTCTTCCAGTTTTAATAACCAATCGTCAAAGTAATGTGAACTAAGTATTCGTTCCGTTAGTCGGCTATCTTCATCCACATGAAGTCCTTTAGCTTGTGCGAGTGGCGAGGCTGACATTTTCGCACGAACAAATGGACTCGAGATGATGCGGTCAATTGTAATGTCATCGAAAAATCCGGCAACTTGTTCTGCTTGAAGAATACCTTCCGCTGTTAGGTCTGCATGTGGAGACTGCCCTTCTGCGGAGCAATGGCGGATGATATACAATTCTTTTTCCATTCGTGATCATCTCACTTTCGTATTCTCGTTACCTTTGTTTTCCCTCGGAGGTTTGGATGAAACCTGCGATTGCGATGGATATCGGCGTTCGTATGTGCGATATCAGCGGATTGTTAGTGGATATCAGCGATTTCAGATGCGTTATCAGCGATTTCAGATAGGATATCAGCGTTTCGTGACTTTACCACTACTACTAACTCTATACATCCGAAAAACGTTAGCGTATATTGTATGTAGGTGATGATATGACGATGAAAATGTATATCAATAATAACAATCTAGTTGCAGGCATGACACTACAAGATACGTCTTGTCCAGAGCATAACAATATGGCTTTACATGCGTGTATAGAGCCATCAAAAGTCATAAAAAACCGTCAAAAGTTAGCCGAATTTCTTCAAATAGATGTAAGTGATTTCGTCTGCGCCAATCAAACACATAGTGCTAACTTCCGCTGTATAACAGCTTCAGATAAAGGCAGTGGTTCAACAGATTCTGAATCTGCTATTCCACATACAGATGCTCTTTATACGTATGAACCAGGAATCATGTTGGGTAGTTTTACCGCTGATTGTGTTCCCGTTCTCTTTTATAATGAAAAAATCGGTCTTATTGGGGCGATTCACTCGGGTTGGCAAGGGACTGTGAAAGAGATTACACTGAAACTATTTGAGCATTTATCTTACAATGAACAAGTCAACATGAGCGATGTACATGTTCATATTGGAAGTGCATTAAGCCAAAAGAAGTTTGAAGTGGATGAAGATGTCTATTTGAAATTTAAAGCGCTTGGTTATGCTGACGACTTTATACGTTATGAAACAAGCACACAAAAATACCATATCGACAATCAAAAAACAGTTCAACAACAATGTGAACACGCAGGAATCCCACTGAACCAAATTACGATTGACCCGACTTGCACGCTATTAAGTCCAAACGGCTTTTCATACCGTCAAGATAAAAAAGCGGGTAGACATTTAAGCTTCATTATGCGTAAATAAATTAAAAAGAGCACACCTACTCAATTGAGTAGATGTGCTCTTTTGGGGTTATTACACGTTAAAACGTTTGACGATCTCATCTAATTCATTCACAATCAGATTCATTTGAGTTGTGGATTCTGCTACATTCTCAAGTTCTTTCTGTTGTGAAATAGACGATGCGCTAACTTGTTCTGCGGATGCAGCTGTTTCTTCTGATACCGCTGATACGTTTTGGATTGCAAGTAACGCTTGATCTTTATGTGCAATCATTTCTGTTAAACTTGACGTCAACTCAACAATAGATTGATTCATTTGTTCAGTTAGTTCCCAGTTGTTTTTAAATGATTGTTCTGTACTTGTGACAGACTGACTTTGGTTTTCCATCGACTCTGCGTTTTTCTTTATAACAGTAACTGTCGACTTTGTTTCATCCAATATTTCTTGGACGGTCTTCTTTATAACTTCAGTTTCTGTACTAGATTGTTCAGCTAGTTTGCGAACTTCTTCAGCAACAACCGCGAAACCTTTACCATGTTCGCCCGCTCTAGCAGCTTCAATGCTTGCGTTAAGCGCTAGTAAGTTCGTTTGAGCTGTAATATCTTGGATAGAGACGATGACTTGATTGATGCCTGCTATTTTTTGAGTAAGCGCATCAATTTGGTGTTGCACTTGTTCATTCATCGTATTGGCATTTGTGTTTAATTTGCGTAGTTTTTCAACTTCGTGCATTCCTTGCTCTGTTGAATCAACTGTTTGACGTGAAAGTTCACCCATATTCCCTGACAACGTAGCAAGTGCTGTGATTTGGTTGGCAAGGTCTTCCATGCGTTTACTTGTTTCTTCTGCGTCTTCAGATTGTGTTGAAGCTCCTTCTGCAATTTCCTCTGTAGCGACGGATACCTCTTGACTCGATGCAACAACTTCTTCAAAGGCATTATGCACACGATCCGATGAATCTTTTAATCGTACAGATGCATCCATGACTGCTGAAATGGCATGATTTGTCTGGTCTAACATATGATTATACGATACCGTCACTCCGCCAATTTCATCTTCTTTAATATACTTCTCATCTACAATTTCGGTTAAGTCTCCACCAGCTGCAAGTTCCATCGACTTCTGCAAACGTGCAAGTGGCTTTAGTTGTTTATAAATGAACCATGCACTGACAACCGACATGATGATTGTCATCATAACTGCTGAAAAGATGGAAAAGTTCCTTGATGTCGTGAATGGTTCCAAAATCTTAGTGCGCGGCAGTACAGTTTGTACAGTCCACACATTTGGAACACCTTCTAACAAAATAGGTGAAAATGTATTGTATGCTTTTTCATCAAAACTTTTTGAATCCACATAAAATGAAGTAGACTCGCCTTTATTTAAAAGTTCTTTAGTCCCCTCCCAATCAACTGAGTCTTTCAAATTAGAACCTATTATTTCTTTTTTCATACTGTTGGCAATTACTTCACCTGTATCTGTAATAACGGATGCGTAACCTCCGTCAGGTTTAATGTCATTTACTAATTCGTTTAAGAAATCCATGGATAGCCCTGCAGTAACAACACCTAAAAATTGGCCGGATTCTGATACTAGTGGAATTGCCATTATTGATATTAACATCTTCTCACCTTGTAGATCCATTTCTTGTGGCTCTAAAAGAATTGGCTTATTATTTACCTTTGGTTTGAGGTACCAATCACCTGAACCTTCAATATCCATGCCTTGTGATTGAACAGTTAACACTCCGTCTTTTCCTCTAAGTGTATACGACGCAAATCTTCCCTGGGCATCAATTAATGAAGGGTTTTTCTCTTCTTCTTTGGAAAGAACTCCATCTTCAAGAACTACTGTTAAACCAAATACTTGTGGGTTATTTTTAAAGTTTCGTTCAGTTATATTGATAGCTTCACTTGAGGTTAGTAAGCCATCATTATAAAGTGTTTCCAATACACCTTTTGTTGTGTTAAGGACGATATTTGTTTTGTCAAATTGGTCTTGTAGTTGCGCTGTCGCTCTCTGTGTTTCTCTTGCCGTTCCTTGCTCTGCATTTTGCACTGTTTGCGTATACGTATAGAGGTTCGTCAATACGTTAAATACAATGAATAGCAATAAGAATAATCCAATGATTATACTTGATAGCTTCCATGTAATACTTTTTCTTCGTTTCATTTATTCCAATCCTCTCATCGCTCAATTTCGCGTAACTATACGAATATAACATATCTCTACTAACCAATGGTATATATTGCCCATGTATTTTCATTTAGTTTGTGACCTTAGTCGCTAACGGTCATTAAATCGTCATATTTTAGACATCAAAAGATAGTTATATTAAACTTGAATTTATTTTACATACTACAAAAAACCTATCACTCGCATTGTGAATTATGCACAATGCGAGTGATAAGTGTTGTTTTGCGTATTTTCAAGGCAATCAGAACAACTTAAAATGCTTTACTATATGTTTAGTATCATTTGTTATCTTTAATAATAACGCCATCATTTATACCGGATATTAAATTTTCATAATGTGAATTATAGTATAAAACATATGGATCATTTCCATCCGCCTTAAACACCAAAACTTGATTTGTTTTTTCATTATATAGGAAGGAGGCTTTTCTTTCATTTACTTCTTTTCTTAAATAAGTATATTTTAATCCCTTATATGAACTCACCGCATCTTTAATATATACTTCATCAATATTCGATGAAAAAATTTCGGAAACTTTTTCCATATAAAAAGATATTTCGAATTCACCATAACCCATTACAAAATCAACGCCATAATCACTACAACAATAATCATCTATAATTTCATAGTTGTTTCCTAATTTCTTTATAACTTGTTCTTTTGAATCTCCTAGTGTTATTCCATTAACATAGTATTTACCATTTTTTTCTTGAATATACGGCATAGTACTACTTCCATTTCCAAATAACCATTCAACTTCTGTTTGAGGCTCTTCCACTAGTGGCGCTTCTATATTAGAATCAATTGGTTTACTGTTTTCAGTTGTAATCTGTTTGTCTGTTTCCGGTACTTTAGGAAAGTCTTTGAGTGACATCACTGGCTCATCCGTTTCTGATACATGAGGAATATCGCTTCCTCCCATCATAGTTGGTTCAGTTGTATTTGGTTTTGGATCTGTGGCCTCTTGTTGATTTATTTCTGGAAACAGTAAAAATATCGAGAACAAGATAGCTCCAGAAAAAACTGCTGTCATCACACCTGCCTTCCAATTTCCGATAGGTCTTTTAATCGGCTGTTCTATCTTTGTAAGAACATTACCCATAATTCTTTTTTTGCTCATTTCTAAATTCTCCAACTCATTCGGCATGTATTTATTCATTTAAAAGTACCTCCCATTCAATTCCTTCTAGCTTCGATCGCAAAAGTTCCTTACCTTTTCGTAACCGTGTCTTCACAGTGCTTTTTGGTATTAATAAAAAATCCGATATCTCGGCTATTGTCCATTCTTCAAAATAATAGTAAATGAGTGCCTCTCTTTGTTTAAGGGGGAGTTCTAAAATAGCTTTACCGATTAATGTATTTTCGTCATTCAGAATCAATGAATCTTCTTGCGTTTCAATCTTTATAAAGGAAAGTTTGTTTTGAAATTGTACTTTCCGATAATTCCAACTTCTTAAGTAATCTAGGCTCTTGTTTACAGTCACTTTTTTTAAATATGCCTTTAATAAACCTCTTTCTTCATACCTTTCATTTTGTTTGAAAAACTTTATAAATACATCTTGAACAATATCTTCAGCCGCATGAAGATCTTTTGTATAATAGAAAGCTAACCGAACTAAGTAGACTGTATGCTCATCCATAATTTCTTCCAACTCAGAAATACGATACACGTTTACACCTCCTTATTTACTTACTAAACGAGGCTCGTTGTCAAAAGGTTTGTTTTCCACAAAATTCATATATCTTTAATTTTAGTTTACACTATTTCTTTTACGATTTTGATACCAAAAAGAGCACCTATTCACATTGGAATAGGCACTCACTGTCATTTTATATAGTGGTTAAGAAACTGTTGCACTTTTAATTCGTATGGTTTTTGTTGAAGTGCGTATGCTTCACCATGATTGGCTTTGTCAACGAGAAATAATTCTGAGCTACTCGCCGTACTGCCATACAAATCCATAGCCATTTTTACTGGTACAAATGTATCTGCTTTGCCGTGAATGTACAAGATTGGTACCTTTGTTTTTTTAACCGCTTTTAGTGCACTCGCCTCTCTAAAGAGGTAACCCGCTCTCATTTTGGTTAGCAAACTCGTGCTATCTAAAAGGGGAAACGGCGGAAGATGAAACATTCGTGTCATTTGATAAGCGAAGAGCTGGTAGACAGATTCATAGGGACTGTCTGCCACAATCGCTTCTACTTGTGAGGGTAACTCTTCTTCTCCACTCGCCATTAACACTGTGGCTGCCCCCATGGATAACCCATGATAGACAATTTCACTGTCAGGTTCAAGCTTTTCCACCATCACTTTTGTCCAATCAATTAAGTCTAATCGATCGGGCCATCCAAAACCATAATATTCGCCGCCACTTTTACCATGCCCCCTTGCATCAGGCATAAATATATTAAATCCTAAGTCTTCATAGTAAAACATACCGAAGAGACCCATCTGTTTCGCGTTCCCCAGGTAACCATGTGTCAAAATAACAAGTTTGTTTGTGGAATTCTTTGCAGGTAAGAAATATCCTGATAGTTCTAACCCATCACGTGAAGTCATCTTCATTTGTTCAAATGGCTGCCTAGCCACCCAATCTGTCCAACTACCATTTATATATAAATCCATAGTCTCTTCTGCTACTTCTAAATCGGCATTCTTTTCTAAGTACTCTTTTGGTCCTCTTTTGATCGCTAATTCATAAAAAAATATACTCCCTACAATCTGCACGACTAAAAAAAGAAGTACGATGAATAACATCATTTTTTTCCAATGTAATTTCCTCATTACTGTTACCTCAGTTCATTGATTTCAACTTTCTATTTAATTATACAGGATTTAAAGAGAAACGATTGATGTAGTTTTAACGAATGTAGGAATAAATTTCTTTTTCATCTGGATCAAATTCACAAAAATAATATGAAGCATAAAGTCCGAACTAACTTTTTTTGAAACATAATCCCATATTCGTGAGTTGCATCTTCCGAGTGCATATAGTTAGTTTGCAGACGATATATAATAACAACTGGCGCTCACCTTTTAGCAATCAGTCAACGCGAGTAAAAAGTTCCACTAACATACATTGAAACGATTCATGTAATATAATTTCTTCCTTAAATTCAAAGTAAATGGTTATGAAATTGATTTATATAATGATAAAAAACCTCTCAAATAAGAATTGATATCCTTTTTGAGAGGTTGACTATTTATTCTTTCTTAAATGCTATTGTACTTCTTACTGTATCAATAGGACGAACAAGTTTTTCAATCTCATCGCGCTTTGATTCCAAAAATGGTGGCAATGAAAGTTTTTCGCCTAATGTTTCGTATGGCTCATCTCCCATGAATCCTGGGCCATCCGTCGCAAATTCGAAGAGGATGCCTGGTGCTACTCTTGCATATAACGACTGAAAGAAGAAGCGATCGACAAAGCCGGAAGTATTGAAACCAAAGCTTTCCATACGCTCAGTCCACTCATCTAAAACAGCACGATTAGCTACACGGAATGCCACATGATGAACAGTACCGAAGCCTTGTCGTCCTGCTGGTAATGTTGTATTTTCTTCTATTATTACTTGAGCTCCATTGCCACCTTCTCCAACTTCAAAGAGATGAAGATTACCTTGTTGGTCAATTTCTTTAAACAACATAACTTTTTCAAGTAGTTCTTTCATATAGTCGAATTTTTCAATACGTATGTGAATCGGTCCTAAACCTGTAATCGCATATTCCAAAGGAACGGGACCTTTCTGCCAAGGTGTACCCGAAGCGATACCTTTGTTACATTCATCAGAAATTAACTGGTATTGCTGATCGTCGAAGTCGATGAATGATATCGTTTTACGGTTGAATTGTTCAGTAATCCCGTAGTGCGTTATTTTTAATCGATCGAAGCGTTTTACCCAGTAATCAAGTGCCGCATCCGTCGGCACACGAAATGCTGATTTGTAAATTTCGTTCGTGCCATGTGTCCCTTTTTGTATTCCCGGAAAATCAAAGAATGTCATGTCTGTGCCCGCGCCACCAACATCATCCGCAAAAAACAGATGGTACGTTTGGATATCATCTTGATTAACCGTTTTTTTAACAAGACGCATCCCTAAAACATGCGTAAAAAATTTATAGTTAGCTTCTGCACTACTAGTAATTGCGGTAACGTGGTGTAGTCCTTTTAAATGGTTCATCGTTTCGTATCTCCCATCATAATATTATCTTGAATTCAAGATAATATTATATTCAAAATCTCTAAGTGTCAATTTGTTAGCCTTATCGCGAAAATGTAAAAGATCCACCGACGCGACTATTAGCTGTCAGTGGATTGTGATTTTGATTTATTTGAAAACGCGGCACTACTAGGCAATCCCTAGTCGGAATGAGCGTAGTATTGTTTTTCACCTTCTGCCGAAAGTGCCCCTTCGCGGGACAGAGGAGTGCCGCCTCTCTGTTAATAGTAGTCTATGATGTTACCAAGATATTTATACATCAGTTCCTAAATTAAAACCCCTTCACTTTGAACATCATGCTATCAAAAAAACCTCACGCAATGGTGAGGTTGGGCATACGATAAATTATTCTCTAACGATTGGCATTGAGCAACAACGGAATGATCCGCCTGACTTAATGATTTCAGAGAAGTCAATTTCGATGACTTCAAAGTCATGTGCCCGAATTGCATCGTTAACACCAACGTTTTGTGGTAAACTAAATACTTTTTTGTTACCAATAGAAAGGACGTTTGTCCCCATTGTAAATTGTTCTTTCGATGAAACCTCGATTAGCTCATACTTGCTAGAGAGCATTTTAACAGTACTCTCCTCAAATGCTGGTGGATAGATAAGTCCGACTGTTGGCGACAAAATGTTAAAGACACAATCGAGATGCAAGTATTTTTCGTTAAAAGGAATTTCAATTATTGTATGGTCAGGTAAATCTCCTTTTAGTTTGCGAACCGCTGCTTCTGATGTCCGGCTACTAATCCCAACGTAAACGAAGTTACCATCTACTATAACGTCTCCACCTTCTACTCGGTTTGTAGTCGTTTGAAATGGTATATCTTTATCATCTAGCCATTCTTCAAGGGCTTCTTCTTCCCCTTTTCGAATATCACTCGCCATCTCAGCAACAAAAACATCGTCTCCAACAGTAAAACCGATATCCCGTGTAAATACTTGTTCTGGAAATTGCTCCGATGTTGGCAACTTTATAACATCTACGCCATGTTCAATCAGTTTTCTTTCGAATTCTTCATGTTGTTTCATCGCAATACTGACATTTATATTTTCGTCTTCATATTTCTTTTGAACATCATTGATTACTTCTTCAATTGCCATATATTGTGGCTGACATAGAATAACTTGTCGAAGCGTATCATATTCAGTGTTGCATTGCGTACTTGGAATTTCCTCAGTGGGAGAGCTCATTTTTCAATCCTCCAGATGATTTTTTCGTTTATACACTATTCCCTTTCTATTGCTAGTTAAACATCCATTTCTGCAATAAGAAAGTTTCGTACCTTTGTTTATGGGGAAAGAGTTCAGTACAGTTTTCTTTTGATACGGAGGGATTGTTTTGATAAAAACTAAGAATGCTTTATTAACAAAAGAGGATTTTAACACGCGAACAGATTTACCAGATTGGTTATTGAATGCCTACAAAACTTACCATGAAACGGTTACCGATAAGACATTCCCATGTTATTTTGGTATGGGAGGAGAGTTAAAAGGTGAGTTACGATATGCGTACATTACGCAGAATGATTGGACCAATTTACCTGAAGCTTTGAGATCATTTTTAACACTTTTTGATGACCCGAAACATAAACGACATGGGCTATTCGTTTTTGTTGAGCCTTTTGAAAAGGAAGGTTCTATAGAAACATACAGAAAACAATTTTGGGACATTCTTCAGTATTTACACACTGTAGATGAAATTGAGTGGCCAGCTGATAGTCCGCGTGATCCAGCTCATCATTTATGGGACTTTAGATTTCGTGGTGAAGCAATTTTTGTTTTTGGCAATACACCCGCTTATAAACAACGTAAAACGAGAGACTTAGGAGATGCCATGGTGCTTGGTTTCCAACCTCGTAAAATATTTGAAGGTCTAAAAGGAACCGAAAAAGGCGGAATCATGTCCCGCGAAAAGGTTCGGGAACGAGTTGAAGCTTGGGATCATTTGCCGAAGCATCCTGACATTAGTCATTTTGGAGATCCACAACACAATGAATGGAAACAATTTTTCATTGGCGATGATAGTGAACCGATAAAAGGGAATTGTCCATTCTCCCATAAAGAAATGTAAAGCGTACTCAACAAGAGTACGCTTTACACTTTCTTTTTAAATGAGGTAATTGACAAATCTTCGGCCACTGTTGTTTCTGCTGTTTTTATGAATCCGTTTCTTTTATAAAACTTTACAGCGGGTAGATTTTTAGATCCAGTTGACACAATAACGGTTTCAACGTCATTCTCGTTGCTTTCAACATAGTTTAACAACCTTTTTGCAATCCCTTTTCTAAAATGATCAGGATGAACCATTAACCGATGGATATCCATCACTCCGTCTGCTACTTGGAAAGAAATAGCCCCGCTTAACTGTTCCTTTTCATAATAACCATAAAATACTTCATTACAATTATGTAGTGTCATTACTGTATCTTTTAACGGTGGAATTTCATCAAATCCTATTAAATGAGCTTCAATTGCATATGACAATCGCTGGAGGCATAGGACGTCTTCGGTGTTCTTGATGATTGTTATATCAATTTTTCTAATCATGTTACTGTTCCTCTCTTTACTTGAGCACATAGCGTTCAAGTAACTCTCGGGTGAGGTTAAAACGTGGATTTGTGTTGTCAGTACCTTCAGGCTCTACCCCCATCACTACCGATATTATTCGTCTGTTATTGAAAACCCCTGTACCGACGAAACATGATCCCGCGGCCACTGTATATCCAGTTTTCAGTCCGTCAATTCCAGGCATTGCTTGAGGCATCCCTGGTAGCATATGGTTTGTGCTCCATAGCGTAACACCGGCTGACGTTTTAAAACTACTACGCCCTGTAAACTCTAGCACTTCTGGATGTTTTGATAACAGTTTATCCGCCAACGTTGCAATATCACGTGCGGAAGAAAGATTGGTTTGTTCATTTTCCTGCCCAATCGAATCGCCATCTAAGCCACTAGCGTTATAGTATTTCGTCTCTTTCATCCCTAAAGTTTTTGCTTGCTGATTCATAATTGCTACAAAAGCTTCTTCTGTACCAGCTACCATTTCAGCAAGAGCGATTGCCGCATCGTTCGCAGAACTAACCGTCATAGCGTTAAATAATTCTTTTACAGTATACGTTTTGTTTGCTTCCATACCGATTTTGACAATTGCTGCCGAGCTACTCAGTTGTTGTACGTGTACGCTCGGCGTATATGTACTTTCCCAAGTTAGTGTGCCGTTTTTAATGGCATTTAATACTAGATATTGCGTCATTAGTTTCGACAGACTAGCGATTGGTAACGATTCCTTTTGATTGTACTCATAAAGAACATCATTCGATTTCGCGTCTATAAGAAATACTGCTTTAGCCTGAATTGTCGTTTCCTTAGCCTTTATAGTTGTATCTCTCTCTTTTATGAAAATTGTAATTCCTACTCCAATGACAAGTATAAGAAACAGTATCTTTTTCATTTACATCTCACCTTTTCTAAAGTTATTCTTATACTCATTATGTCTTAGAAGAATGAAGATTTAGTCATTAAAATTATGAAGAATTTCTTATGATTTATGGTTCTCCATTATGTTTGCACACACCGCTTTCATCTTTAGCGAATACACTATGGATAACGATTCGATGAAGGGGGCGTTTAAATTTTACGCAATGGACCACAGTGGTTCGAGGAGGCGTGCCCATAGTCGATGTATGTTAGTTCGACAGGTTCATTTGCAATTCCTTATTCAATATATGGACCAATAAAAGCTGATCCTGACCCACAGATTAATTTCTGTGGGTCCAGTTTTGTTGATTGGCTTATAGCTTTGTGCGGACATCCCATAGTTCAGGGAAAAATTGATGGTCAAGAACAGACTTTAAATAATTAACGCCCGATGAACCCCCTGTTCCTTTTTTAAAACCGATAATTCTTTCAACTGTTTTCATATGCCGGAAACGCCACTGCTGATGACTATCTTCAATGTCGACGAGTTTTTCAGCAAGTTGGTAAAGATTCCAATACTTATCTACATCTCGATAGACTTCTAGCCACGCCTTAGCTACGGAAGGGTCCCCTTGGTACGTTATCGAAAAGTCTCGATTGAGTAGTTCTGGATTGATGGCTAGGCCAGCTTTGGATAATGCACGAATAGCTACATCGTAAATTCCTGGCGCTTTGTATGCACTTGTTAAATCGTCTGCAAGCTCTTCATCTTTCTCGTAGATTTTAAGAATATGTGCTTGTTTGTAGCCAAGTGCGAACTCGATAAGACGGTTTTGATACGATTGGAAACCCGATGCGCGGCCTAGACTATCACGGAATTCCATGTATTCTGATGGTGTTAGTGTCGCCAGCACATCCCATGCTTGAATGATTTGTGTTTGGACACGCGAAACGCGAGCTAGCATTTTAAAAGCTTCTGGCAGTTCGTCTTTTTCAATCGCAACGATGGCTGAATTTAACTCGTGTAAAATCAGTTTCATCCACAATTCGCTCACTTGGTGAATGACAATGAAAAGCATTTCATCATGATGCCCCGAGAGACGTTCTTGACTCGACAGCACTTTATCCAACCGTAAATACTCACCATATGTCATATTGTCTTTAAAGTCTGTATGGATTCCCTTTTCACTCATTATATCCCCCCTAGCGCTCTGAGTACTGCACGAACTGGACTACCATCCGCTTCAACCAGTGGTAAAGGCAATGCGATTAGCTCGTAATCACCTGGTTCTACTGTATCTAACACGATATTCTCTAAAATCATTACACCGTTATTATTGAGGCAATGATGTGCAAGTAATTGTTTGCTATCTTCTGCATCAACAGATGGTGCATCGACGCCAATGAGGCGCACTCCTCTCGTTTTCAAAAAAGGACCGATATTCTCCCGTAACGTAGTGAAAGTTCCAGGAAAAACATTGGCATCTGGGCGGCTACCTGTTTTCAATAAAATGCGTTCTGCACCGTCAAAATCGATGTCACTTAATTCTTCTTCACCAATTTGTGCATAACCTGTCAAGTCAATCACCCTTGCTCGCCCGATATATAAATCTACATCGAGGTCGAGCACTTTCTTACCGGCATTATCAAAATGAAAGGGTGCGTCAATATGTGTTCCCATATGCGTGCTCGTCGTTAGCTTCCCTATGTTGACAGAACCTGTTTCTGCTTTTGAAAATGCTACTTCATACGTAAAAGGAGTATCTCCCGGCCATTCTGCGATTGTATTTTGAAGGGGTTGTGAAATATCAATCCAATTTCGCCTCATGCGACGACACCTCTTTTGTTTTCAAATTGTTCATAACTTTTTTCATCCATAATCGTTTTTAATATTTGTACCGTCTGCCAGACATCTTCGAATGAGTTGTATAAAGCGACTGGCGCTAGTCGAATGCCATTCGGTGTGCGGAAATCAGGAATAACTCCTGCAACTTTTAATGCTTTGCAAATCCGCGCAGCTTCCTCGTGTTCTAACAATATATGCGCACCCCGTGTATCATCCACCGGATTACCGATTGTGAACTGATAATCCGCAAGCTCTCGTTTCACTAGTTCTAAAAAATAGGCAGTCAGTTGCAAAGACTTTTGTCTGATTTTAGCTATTCCGATTTCTTGGAAATAAGCCAATGAACCAATAACCGGCGCCAAACTTAGGACATGAGGTGTACCGATTTGATAGGCACCAGCATGTGTGGCCGGCTCCATTGTATGATCCATATCAAATTGAGACTGCTTGTTTGAACCAAACCATCCCGCTAGTCCTGGCGCTATTCCAAAATGCTTTTTGTGTATAAAAAGCCCACCTACCGCTCCTGGCCCACCGTTCAAATGCTTATATGTGCACCAAAACGCAAAATCAACTCCCCAATCGTGAAGATGATGTTCAATCGCACCAATGGAGTGGCATAAATCGAAACCAATAGGAATCCCTCGTTCATTGGCCGCTGCCGTAAGCTTTTTCATATTTAAAATCTGCCCACTTCTGTAGAGTACGGCGGGTAAGACAATTAGTGCAACATCGTCCGTCATCGCCGCAATAATATCTTCTTCATCTAAGTAACGCCCATCGCGACTAGTTACTTGAATGAGATGCTCCCGAGGGTTCAATCCTTTCGTTACGAGTTGGCTTTTTAGTGCATATATATCTGACGGAAAATTGAGTTCATCCGCTAGAATTTTGGTTTTAGTACCAGATGGTTGATAGAAAGTTGCTACTAGCTGATGCAAATTTGTTGTCGTTGAGCCAGTTGCAATGACTTCTTCAGACAATCCACCAACGAGTGGCGCCATCATGTGACCAACTTTTTCGGATAAATAGAACCATGGATTGTCACCTTCTGTCCAACCATCTATACCAAGTTTTTTCCAAGCGTTTAGAAGGTCTTGCAACGTTTGTTCTGCTTTTCTTGAAAGTAACCCAAGTGAATTACCATCCATATAGATGACGTTTTCAAGTAAGTAGAATTCTTTTCTATAGTTTGCGAGTTCATCGTTTTCATCCAGTTGTTTTGCATAGTCAAGTGTTGTTTTCCCCATATTAAATCCCCCTGTTTGAATTGTCAGTTCTCTTTAAAAAGCATAACACATTGTGTTGGTTGAATTGAAGGAGGGATATCGGCGTTTTCGACAGAGTTATCAGCGTTTGGAAGACATATATCGGCGTTCCGGACAAAGTTATCAGCGTTTAGAGAGAATATATCAGCGAATAACGACTACTTATCAGCATTTCATGTCTTTAGTCGCACAAAAAAACCGCCTAACCTAATGGCGGCATTGCGTTATTTGAACCAACCTTTTTCTTTAAATCGAGATATCGCTTCAATGCGATTACCGACATCTAACTTATCAAGAATTGTAGAAATATAATTCCGCACTGTTCCCGGCGTTAAATAAAGTTCACCGGCAATTTCTTTTGTTGTTTTTCCATCAGCAATGAGTGTGAGGACTTGGCTTTCACGGTCTGTTAGTGGACTTTCTGTCTCATCATCACCATAAGCAATATCGACAAGCTCTGGTGCATAGATTCTACGTCCTTCCATTATCGTTCGAATAGCATTGACAAGTTCTTCGATAGGACCATCTTTCAGTAAATAACCCCGAACGCCAGCTTTACGCGCTCTTTCAAAATAACCCGCGCGTGCAAAAGTTGTTAAAATAATGATTTTGCAGTCTACCCCTTTTAGTTCTTCGGCAGCATCAAGCCCTGTTTTAATTGGCATTTCAATATCCATGACACAAACATCCGGTTCATGCTCTTTCACTAACTCGACAGCTTCAGCACCGTTATGGGCCATACCGACGACTTCAAAATCCGTTTCTAAATTTAATAACGAACCAAGGGCTCCTAACATCATCCCTTGGTCTTCCGCAATGACAATTCTTATCACATCAATCACGCTCCATAATATGTGTCATAATGACAGGAACCAAAATTGTTAACTTTGTACCTGTACTGCCATCTATCTCAATACTTCCATTGACGAATTCAAGTCGCTCACGCATACCTTGTAACCCATTTCCCGGCAAAGATTCGCCTCCACGACTAATACCAATGCCGTCATCCTCTATCTTGATGACAAAGTCATTAGCCGTTTGCTCAAATGAAATATAGCAACGCTTGCCGAAACTGTGCTTCACTACATTTGTAACTGCTTCCTTTAAACACATGCTTAGTACGTTTTCGACAATCGGGGGCATGTTTGCAAATGCTGGATCCCCTTGAATGATAAGTTCCATTTCGGCAGCTTTTATAATTTGTCGTATGCGTTGAAGCTCTTCTTCCAATTTTGTTGCCCGCATGTCCGACACCAATTCACGGACTTCTTTTAAAGCTGAACTCGCCGTCTGTCGTATATCTAACATTTCTTTTTTAGCAGTAGAAGGATCAATGGCAATCAGTTTGCCAGCTAAATCACTCTTTAAGCCTATCAATGAAAGCTTCTGACCAAGGGTATCATGTAAATCTCTGGCAATCCGCTGGCGCTCTTCAAAAATAATAAGCTCTGATATACGCTCTTTCGCAGTCTCTAACTGTCCTTCTAACTTTTCACGCTTATTCCGGTTATATAAATTAAAAGGCAATAGAACGACACCAATAACAGTAATTAAAATAAAGTGAACTTGAGGAAGGAATAAATCAATTTCGATGAAAAACCCAGCCACAATCGAGCCTATCGTAAACGCAATATGGAGCCCATACATGATGAAGAAACCTACCGGATTTCGAATATTCCCAATGAAAAACGCAGTAAATAAACTGAGGTAGACATAACCAAAAAGCAAAGTCATCGCAATATTGATAACCATTTCAAAACTAATCCACATGTAGACGAGCCCGCTTTTTGATTTAAATGAAAACATGTACGATAAAAAGAATAGTAGCAGTATCAAAATACCAACGCCTATTTCAAGACGTGACGATGATCTAAAAATAAAAAAGAAAGGCAACAAACAAAAAATGACCCAAACGTATATACTAATCCATTTGTTTTTCGGAAAAATACTGTACCAACTTTCCATACAGCTCACCTCTCTCTACCTAATACTTCTATTATAGCAAAGCGAATCGAAGAAGAAACTCTTTGTCATAAACAGCATCATAACAAAAAAGCCGCCCAAATTAGGACGGCCACTACTTACTTAATGTCGAATTCTGTGCGACGCGGTTTTAAATCTATTTTTTTCCGTCCTAACGCAACAAGGTTTTTGACATCACCAAAAGATACAAACCGTTTCTTTTCTGGATCATATAAGCGATAACGAATTGACTCAAAACTTGCTTTAATAGTGATTGTTGTTGCGTTCTGCAAAGGTGGTGTAGAATCATGTGCCATTTCTAAATTATAGTTTGGTACGCGAGGCGCTAAGTGGTGCACATGGTGAAAGCCTATATTTCCTGTTGCCCACTGTAACACTTTTGGCAATTTGTAATAAGAGCTACCTTCTACAGCAGCTTTGACATAGTCCCATTCCGACTCTTCTTCAAAATATGAATCTTCGAATGTATGTTGAATGTAAAACAACCAAATTCCGAGTGCACCGGCAATAAACATAATAGATCCTTGCACAATCAGAAATGCCTGCCATCCAACAAGTACAATTAAACCACTGTAAAGTGCTACAAGTATGATATTCGTTAAATACGTATTGTTGCGTTCTTTCTTCCGCGCGTCTTTTCGATTAAAGCGACTAGAGATCAATACTAAATAGAGCGGTCCAAAACCAAACATAACAAGTGGATTGCGGTATGCCCGATACTTAAAGCGTTCCCACTTAGATGCTGCTAAGTACTCATCAATCGTCATTACCCAGATATCCCCAACACCACGTTTATCAAGATTAGAGCTTGTAGCGTGATGAATAGAATGTTCGCGTTTCCACTTTTCATAAGCGAATAAAGTTAATACACCAGTAATTGTTCCTAAAACATCATTGGCTTTTTTGTTTTTAAAGAATGAACCATGTGTACAGTCATGAAAAATAATAAAAGTTCTAACGACAAAACCAGCAGCAACAACTGTAATCGCCAGCGTCAACCAAATGGACACGGACAAACTTTGATACGCTAAAAACCATAGGATTAATAGAGGTGGAATTGTATTAATGAGTTGCATGATACTCTTCTTTTTATCTGACTTTGCAAAAGGGGCAACATTTTTATGTAGTTCTTTTGTTTTCTCTTTACTCATGTGATCATCCCTCGATTCGTTGTTTTCGTTATTTCAATACTAAAGCGTTTTAACACAACTCGAAAGACACAGTTGTCATGATTATAAACATGATAACTGTCATGTATTGTGATTTAATTCACAATACATGGGTTCAGAAAATTCAATGTTAATCTAATGTTCATCAGGTTTCCATGATATTCTTTAAGAACGATTCATCCGAAAAAAAACACTTGAGATAAGCAACGAACGAGGGGGAGATTTTGATGAAACTTGTGCTAACACAACGACAAGGTCTTTCAATGACATTTCAGTTGCGACAAGCCATCGAAATTTTACAGTATTCCACTCATGAACTTGAACATTTTATTCGGCAACAAGAGTTAGAAAATCCGTTAAATGAACTAACTGAAAGAACAGAGAAACAAAATAACACAGACACTTCGGCGAGAAAAAGTGCAGACATCCCTGAACATTTTGTCCGTGCTTCATCAAACAATAAACGTGATGAATTAATGACTTACGCTACGTTCATGTTTAAAGATCAGGACACTCTAAAACTATTAAAGTATATTATTTAGACGACAACGGCTATTGACAGTACACTTCTGATGATTCGGCAATTGATGCAACCTATTCTGAACTAGAAATTATGATTGGTGTACAACTTCTCCAACAAATCGGACCTGTTGGTATTGGCGCAAGAGATCTTCAAGAGTGTCTTTTATTACAAATTCGAAATTTATATCCAGAAAACATCATTGCCGAGAAGTTTGTCCGTAACTATTTACAATTACTCGTTGATCATAAGTGGAATGAAATTGCTTTACAGATGGCTATTACCCTTTCTGAAGTGAAAGATCTTCATGAATTCATTCGAACATTAAATCCAAAGCCTTGTTCCTTCACTTCCGATCAAACCATAGACTATTGGACACCAGACGTCATCGTCGATTTTTCAAATAACACACTAACGTTTCAACTGAATGATGGCTATCTACCTGTAAATCGTTTAAATGATGCATATACACACTTCATTCACACTAAAAGTGAAGTATCTCCCTATATTAATGAGCAATATAAGAAGTATCAAACAACGCAAAAATACGCTAATCGCCATTATGAATGTATTAATAGAACGACAGGATGACTTTTTAAAAAATGGGCTCCCCTCATTAAAGCCACTAACGTTGAAGGAAATTGCCGACCTTATTAACATGCATGAATCCACTGTCAGTCGAGCCACTTCAAATAAAATGATACAAACGCCTTGCGGAACTTCTGATTTACGTGTGCTGTTCACTTCTAAATTAGTAACTACTGAAGTGGGTAGCGTCGCACAAACAATTGTTAAAGCTTGGCTTGAAAAGTATATTGCTGAAGAAAATAAATTCAAGCCCCATTCTGACCAAAAAATCGCTAAATATTTCTATACAGTTAAAGGCATCACCATTTCAAGAAGAACCATTGCAAAATATCGAGAAGAATTACGAATTCCATCAGCGAGTAAGCGCAAGGAGATTCAACTCTAACACACAACAAAGCGGTACAAAGGAATGACTCCCTGTACCGCTTTGTTGTGTCACTTCATCATACCTCCATCAACTTCGAGAACTGTACCGTTTATAAAATCAGATTCATTTGAAGCTAAAAACAAATAAGCATTCGCAATATCTTCAGGTCTACCAAACCTTGTTGATGCAGTCATCATTTTAATGCCCATGATCACCTTTTCTGGAATTGTTGAAATCATCTCTGTTTCAATAAACCCTGGTGCAACAGCGTTAACTGTTATACCTTTACGTCCAAACTCTTTCGCCCATGTCTTCGTCATTCCAATTAGTCCAGCTTTGGAAGCTGCATAATTTGTTTGTCCCACATTTCCCCCCGTGCCTGCTATTGAAGAGGTATTGATAATCTTGCCATATTGTTGTGCGAGCATTGTTGGCAAAAATGCTTGTGTGCAATTAAAAACGCCTGTTAGGTTAACATCTAGTACGTGTTTGAAATTTTCAACATCCATCTTTAACATCATTGCGTCTTTTGTAATACCAGCATTATTAATAAGAATATCGACCTTTTTAAATTTCCTAAGCACTTCATCTGCCATGTTTTTTACGCTTTCCACGTCTGACACATCCACTTTGAAGAAGGCTACATCTAGTCCAGTTGCATTGAGTTGTCTTACCTTTTCTTCACCAGCCTGTTCGTCGTAGTCTACGATAGCAACTCGCGCTCCTTGCTTACCAAACAATACTGCTGCAACAGCACCAATCCCATTTGCTCCCCCAGTAATGACTGCTACTTTGTCTTGTAATCGCATAAATATTCTCCCCCTTTTTTCATTATCGTCATTTTATCACACATCGCTTTTCTATTTGTTCCACAAATAAGCAGCCATCTCATTGATTGAGATGGCTGCTTATTTATTGAATCGCTTCCAGTGCTTTTTCAATCTTCATTGTTGTAATTGAATAGTGCGTTGCATGCCATTGTACTTTTCCGCCTTTCAACAAAAATAACTGTGGCGACGCATGCTGTTCACTTAAATCGCTTTCAATTTCATTTGATACAAAACGACTGTCTTGCACGATTAGATAATGTTTTTTGACATCCGTTTCTACATCATTTAACGCATGATATGCAGATGCGCTAATCGGACATGTTGCACTGTGTTTCAGTAGCAATTGAGGCTCGTGTTTAGACTGCTCTAGAACTTCGTGCCACTGTTCAATCGTTTGAATTTTATTCAAAGAAATCTACTCCTTTTCTACTACTTTAGTTCCCCTATAACGTTCCATTAAACATTGGCACTTTACAATTGACCAGTTCGCATAGTATCGCTAGCATTCTGTCCACCTCTTTGTCTGTTACGTCATTTAAACTAGCGATTTGCAACCAATTCCTTTCACGTAAATAGGAACTTTCATAGTGAGTTGTAATCCCATTCATGAATAAATTATCGCCTAATTGAATTGCAGAACAATTTCCAGGCATTGTTAGCGTTATGATTGCTGGTGTTGCGTATGATTCTTCGACAAAAATTTCAATACCCGTCTCTTTCATTGCATTTCTAATTCTTTTTGCCCGTTGCTCAATTGCATCGAACACACTATTTGATTGCTCATACTTTTGTAAAGATTTCTCTAGTGCAACGAGTAAGTTCGACGATTGTGAGTATGGGATTCCGTCTGCTTCACAATACATTCCTAAATCAAGATAGCGCGGTAAGCGTTTGTTACTTTGAGCCATTTCCGAATGAAAAACGAATGCCAAACCCGTATAAGCCGCTAACGCTTTACCACTTACCCCTGAAGCAAATGCAACACCCTTGAGTTTCAAAGGTACTGTCCCAATCGAACTAATACAATCGAGCGCCAATACAACATTGTTTTGCTTACAGGTTTTTTCGAACGTAGCAAAATGATTCAATATTCCGGTGGATGTCTCACTGTGCACCATCCATAACCAACTGTATTGACCACTTCCCAAGAGTTCATTCACGCTATCTTCGTCAAACGGACTACCCCACTCCACTTCCACTGTGTCGTACGCCATTCCAAACCGACTCGCATGATCGACTAAGCGCGTTCCAAATTCACCATTCACTAAAATAAGACCTTTACCATCGACAAGACTTAACTGACCTGCAACAACATCATTGGCCAGTGTTCCGGTCCCTTGGAATAATTGCATATGTGCTGCCCCTGTTAGCGTGAGAAGTTTGTTTTTCACTCTAGTCAACAGACTTTCATATTCAATTGAGCGATGAGAAAATGGTTCCTGTGCTAATGCATGTTGGACATCTTTTGATAGCGTTACCGGCCCCGGTAAAAAGTTCGTGTGTGGTTTCAAAATTCTACCTGCTATCCCTGCCTCGAACGTCTCTTTCGTTAAATACATCGGTTGAAATAAAGCTTCCTTCGTTCCAGTCATTTCGGCAAAAGCCCTAAAGCCTAGCTGGCCATATAACTTTTGTTCTCGTGTCGTCCCCGAAATAAGTGCTGCATCGTAGCCTGCTTTTAGACAATAAAGGACAAGTGCCTGTGCTAAACCAAGGAAAGCTCGCCCATTTCGATATTGCGGTTCAATTGCCAATAAACGAATTTCAACTGGATTCTCTACAACTAACGGTAGTTTTTCTTCCACCTTACCTATTTTCCCGTCCAATGAAAAAGGACGTTGGCCACGGACAGCAATCATCCCAATGACTTTTTGTTCTTTTTTGCAAATAATATATGTATTTTCATCGTGAAACTTATCAATGAGCATTTGCGATTCATTGTGCGCATGTTGAGGGATTTCCTCAGCAAATGTCTTGTAATTCAACTCATGTATTTCTTTGAATTCTAACGCCGTTGTTGCAACCTTATATAGAAAGCTCATATTATTGTTCCTCTTCTCTTCATATATTTCTCTTTCAGATCGTGCCGATGTGCAAATAATAATAGCCCGGATACCAAACACATGATTATGCTTGGTAAACAGCCTAAGGAGAAAAAGAGCATTAAGATTGGTACGGCTGTAATAGCAGTTAACCCTGCCATTGTAAAACTCCTATTAATGACATAAAGAATCAGGAATAACGCTACAAAAACTCCCAACAAAGGTAAGTGGAGAGCAATTAGTCCACCGATGAAGGCAGATATACCTTGCCCACCTTTAAATTTAAAGAAGATTGGATAGATGTGCCCAAGCAAAACAGCTAATAAAGCTATTATTTGGATTGAAAAATCAAAACCTAACCATTTTGTTGCAAGAACGGCTAATGCCCCTTTAAGTGCATCACCTAAAAATGTTGCAACAAAAGCCTTCCTGCCAAGTACTCGACCCGCATTTCGTGCCCCTGGGTTGCCACTCCCTTCAGTAATAATTGAACGTTTATAAAAGATTGCTCCTAAAAAGCGGGCAGTCAGTAGATTTCCAAGTAAATAGGATGCAATCAATAATAATACTAGCGTCATAGTGCACCTCATCGTTTTCTATTAGTTTACCATTTTCTGACGAGTTCTAATATAGTATTTCCATATATTATTACTATCTTTTACATTATGGAATGATTTCGATACAATAAAAAGCAATAGAAAGGACGGATATACTTGCGCAACTTATCATTCCGCCTCATTTTGGCGTTTCTAATTTGTATTATTTTTGGAACTATTTTCGCTATGATTGCTGCTGCTATTAGGAATGAAACAATCGCTCGCTTTGATGAACCTGTGATTGCTTTCGTTCAAGGTCTAGAAGTTAATTGGTTAACTACCATCATGAAGTCTTTTACAACTGTCGGTTCTACACCGTTTGTCATGTTATTTATGTTGATAGGTGTTACACTTCTTCTGTACAAACGACATCGTGCAGAAGCACTATTACTAGTTGCCGCTGTCGCCGGTTCAGGTTTGTTAAATCTAATTTTAAAGTCCATATATAAGAGGGCACGGCCAGAACTTCATCGCATAGTTGAAATCGGGGGCTTTAGTTTCCCTAGTGGGCACACGATGCTAGCGTTTAGTTTGTATGCAATCATTTCCTACATCGTATGGAGAAACTTAAAAACAAGAATTACTCATATAGCGTTATTTTTGTTTGCTCTGTTTATGATTTTCATGATTGGGATTAGCCGTATCTATTTAGGCGTCCATTATCCGAGCGATGTTGTTGCGGGTGTTTTCGCAAGCGCATTATGGATGATTATTATTACAACAACCTACAGATGGTATCAGAAACGATAAGCGGATAGTTGGTTTAATATCCTCTAATTTTCTGACTATATATAATACGAAATTGGATAGAATTTGGTTGCATCCTAACATCGAAGGGTTTGAAGTAAATGACCGATTTCACAAAGCGCGTAATTAAAATCATCCTAGAAATCCCTGTCGGCCGTGTCATGACTTATGGTCAAGTTGCGGCATCCGCAGGCTCTCCCCGCGGTGCACGACAAGTCGTACGCATACTTCACTCCATGAGCGCAAGCTATAATTTACCTTGGCATCGTATCATAAATGCACAAGGGAGCATCTCCACTCCAAAACAAGCAAAAGAAAAAGGGATTCGTCAAAGAGCTTCATTGGAAGCAGAAGGTGTTCAATTTGACGCTTCCGACAAAGTAGATTTAAAAAAGTATCGCTGGTTTCCAGAAGAATTTGATATATACTAATAAAAAAAGATTTGAGGGATTACATATGTGGAAAGACTTTAAAGAATTCGCATTCAAAGGAAACGTTATGGATTTGGCAGTCGCTGTCGTCATCGGGGCTGCTTTCGGAAAAATCGTTTCTTCTTTAGTAAAAAATATCATTACACCTGTAATTGCTGCGTTAACAGGTAAAGTCGATGTATCCGACCTGTCATTTCCACTTTTTAATACAGATATTGTCTACGGTCTTTTCATCCAGTCCATTATCGATTTCCTCATCATCGCGTTCGCCATTTTCATGGTCATTCGATTGCGCATGAAATTCCAACGCAAAAAAGAACCGGTCGTCGAAGACACGCCTATCGATGCAAAAGAAGCATTGTTACAAGAAATCAGAGATTTATTGAAAGAAAAGCATTAACGTACAATTTTTTGTTTGTTGAGGAATGGACGGTTATCAGCGGTGTGATGGTGGATATCAGCGAATGTGCGGATTTTATCAGCGAAAAAATGACATATATCAGCGGTTATTCGGTGGATATCGGCGTTTATCGCACACTTATCGGCGTTTCGTGTCATAGGTCCTAGGAAAATCCATCATAAAAGCGGAAATCATCTCGTCATCAATATGATATCTTCTTCCTTTATTCTCTCCACTGCTCGAAAGACGCATACTCGTTAAAAGACGCTTGGTAGTTGAAGAGTCTTTTATACCTAAAAAGGCTCTGCATTCCTTATTTGAAATACCATTTCCGAGTAACATGACCATCTCTACAATCGCCCTTTCATGCGCATTCTTTTTGCTGTTTCTACAATACGGGCAAACCCATTTTCCAGCGGCTCTTAACATCCCTACACATTCGCACTCTTCACAAATGATCCCCTTTTTAATTTCCCGTTCTGGTATTGAATATGTTTTGCACAACGGGAACGGATTATAGTTGATATGCCCCGCTTTTAATTTTGAAACAATCTTCTTCAAAGTTACAGCATTCATTTTGTCTTCTTCATACTCGACTTTCCGAAAATAACTTGGAATTTCCATCGGAAAAAGCAACTTCATATTTGGCCGAATATTTTCAAACTGTTGTTTTACTTCTGCAAACACAGACAAACCTGTAATTGGAACTTCTAACCGACGTGCTTGGAACCAATCTTTCAATAACATACAATTCCGTTCAACTTGGATGGTTGGACATTCGAATGCATCTATTTGTCCATTCTCCAATGTACGAACAAGTTGATTTCTATCTGGCGGAAAATAAATCTTGCCGGCTATATTTTTCATTTCGATTACAAAAATCCCTTTTTTAGAAACGAATAAAGTATCAATCTGAAATCTCCCTGTTGAAGTTAACTGTAGTCCATGAAAAATATAATGCTCAAACGGAAAGACATACTTTTCAAAAACACGCTTTAACTTGCTCTCTCCATTCACGCCCGCTTGTACAATTCGAAGCTCATTTCTAATAAAGTCTGCTCGGCTACTACTTTCAATTAATCTCCTTTCCAGTGCACTGAGACCAATCAATTTTAGTGGTACAGTTTCCATCTCTATAATCATCCTACTCCCCCTTTATTCGAGCCTATCATATGGGGAGACGAAGCGGTATAATGCTTCCGAAAGTCATATTTTGATTGGTTTTCCGCTGTAACATTTTAATTGTTTATGTGGATTAGAATAAAAAATGTGCATTATCTAAGCTTTGTGTGGTCATACGTACGAAACACAATTTCATTTTGCCTCATAATGGATAGAAAATTTTATCGGCGGTTTCATTGGTAATATGAGCGGTTTAACGGGGTATATCAGCAAATCCGGGGTCTTTATCAGCAAGTACATAACATATATCAGCGTTTATTACATGGATATCGGCGTTTCACTACTTTCGACTCATTCTATTAAGCGCCCACCAAACTTCTGTGTACCATTGTCCAATCGTCAAGCAAATGGAACAATGCATATAGGATTTTGGATAAAGGAGTGATGTTAGCATGTGGTTCATCTATATAATGTTCGCTATGTTTGCTTTTGTTCTTCTTGGTACAATCGGCGGTATGGTTACTACTTTTAAAAGTCATAAATGAGATTAAAAAATGCCCTCCAAAGTTTGTTTCGGAGGGCTTTTCTTATGCAGTAATGTCTCTTTTTATAAATGAAGTAAAGCTAATGACTAAGAAAATCACAAGATACACAGCAAGTACAGCTAGAGAAAACGGTAACGTTAACCCTTCCAACGGAATGTATCCTGTTTCGTACATAGTCAAATCGCTATTTGCGAACAAAAGATATTTTGCTATTTCATATCTCTGAAGTTGAAGAACAACGATTGGACCTGTGAAATAAATAAATAAGGACAAACCAACTGCCATACCATTTGAACGGAATATCGTTCCTACCATAAAAGCAAATGTTGCTAAAATAATAATTCCACCGAATTCTAAAAGTAGCATATAAAGCCCATGTCCCCAGACAGATGCTTCTACTACTTCTTTTCCGTTCCATATCAGCTCTTTTCCAGCTCCAACCGGAAAGAACATATAAGCAGAAATCGTCATGACAATAAAATCAATAATCATTAGAACAAATCCAAAGAGCAGCACTGTAAGATATTTAGACGTAAGTATTTTCCACCTTTTAATAGGGCGAGTGAGCAACATCTTAATAGTCCCTTGAGAGAACTCCGCTGCCACAATTCCTGCTGCCACAATTACAGTCATCAGTAAAACAAAAAGAGATGAAGTGCTTCCACTCGCTATAAAAAAGTTTCGATCGTTATCTACTAGTGGTTCAATTGAATGAGACAGTCTATACTCTAATACTTTTTTATTGCCTTCTAATTGCTTCTTTTCTTCCGCTTTTAGACCTTTTTGTTCAAGTGTAGCAGTCGTCATTTCCAACTCTTCTTTTATAACCTGTTCCCAATTCCCTTGTCCGAGAATTTCAGCATCTACTTCTCCCATCGAAGAAAAGTCGTTCACCCACTTCATCATGCCCATTACGCCGATAGCCGCAATAATGATTAAACCAGTCATTACCCATGTACCTTTTTTACTCCATAGTTTCATCCATTCATTTCGTATGAGATTCAGCAATCTGGCCACCTCCTGTCATTTCCAGGAATTGATCTTCCAGAGTTTGGCGATGCGGCTGAACTGCAAACACCTGAACCTCGCCCGTTGTCAATTGTTGTATAAGACCTGGTATTTTTGTTTTCTCCGCTTTAATAACAAAGCCTTCTTTATAGTCTTCAACCTGGAAACCGTCAGCGGTTAACAGCGCTTTTGCTACATCCGTTGGGAATGCCTCTAAATAGTAGTGAGAATCATAAAGTTGTTGCATATCGCGAACTTCTACTAATCTTCCATTTTGAATGACCGCTACCCGATCACACATAAGCTCAATTTCTGATAGCATATGACTAGAAACGAAGACAGCGACACCTTCCTTGTCAGCAATTACTCGTAAATGCTCTCTAAACTCTCTTATTCCCGCTGGATCCAACCCATTTGTTGGTTCATCTAAAATAAGAAACTTAGGCTTATGTAATAAAGCTTGTGCAAGTCCTAGTCGTTGCCGCATTCCTAGCGAATATCTTGACACTTTGTCATGAATTCTATTTTGCATACCTACTTGCGTAACTACTTCCATAATCCGTTCTTTTGTTACTCCTTTATGCATACGGCTAAAGTGGACTAGATTCTTATAACCCGTCATGTATTTATACATCTCCGGATTTTCAACAATTACACCCACTTTAGATAGACCTTCCTCAAAATCTTCATCCAAAGACTGCCCCTCAATAAAGATACTTCCTTGGGTTTGCTTCATTAAACCTACCAACATTCGAATCGTTGTTGTCTTCCCTGCCCCATTTGGCCCTAGAAATCCGGTGATTTGTCCAGGATACAGTGACAAACTGACATCATCAATAATTTTTTTCTTACCGATAATTTTTGTTAAATTTTTTAATTCTACAACAGGTTTTGTCTCCAAACACTTTTCCCCCTTCAACCTTTTTACCTTCCTCTTCCCTAAAGAGATTTTTTCTCTTTAAACAATGATACATCCAGAATCTTTTTCACAGCATAAAAACCAATGATTGGGTATCTCTTAATAATACGAATCAGTCAATGAATGGTTCCATTTTTAAAAGATTCACTATATTGCTTCAAACAGCCTTAACTTTTAAACGTAATCTTTCTTTACATTTTAACTAGTCTTTTATCCTCTCTATGTTAATTCCCCTTATTCCATCTATAACAAACCTACTCTAATTTCAGTATCTTTCTATACATGCTCGCATAGTTAGCATCACCTGTAATAGATAAACAAAGGACAACATAAAATAACATAAAAACTATCAATCATTTCAAAAAAACACCTCTTAAAAAAAGAGGCGTTACTTTAAAAAAGGCTTTTTATAATGAGTTGAGCAATTAACGCAAGCGTTACAATTCGTAAAAGGATTTTAACATGCTGCGGATTTAACTTTTCTGCAAGTCGAACACCAATTTGTGCTCCCGATAATGAGCCTGCGAGTAAAGCAAACGTCAATGGCCATAGTATTTTTCCCATTAAAATGAAACTTACCGCTGCACCAAAACCACTCGAAAATGTAGCAAGACGCACAAACCCAATAGCCCTTAGATAAGATATTCGCAGGTGGCCAAACAAATACAATTGTAATGTTCCTTGACCCGGACCAAACATTCCATCATATAAACCAATGCTAAACAAACCTGGTAATGCTATTTTAGTTGGTCTGAGTTTCTCTTCTCCTGAAAAGTCTACATTAGATAAAAAAGACATTAAAAAAGCAAAAATAAGTAAGATGATTGCAACGCTATACAAGGTACTTTCAGATAGTCGTGTTGCAATAACACCACCGATCGAACCGCCTGCTAGGGATACAGGGACAATCCATAAAGACTCTTTTAGCGTGATTTGTCTTTTAAATAATACCGTTACAAATGTAGAGAACGAGCTAACTGTCGTTGAAATTTTACCAGCACCAATGACAGAGTGAATGGGAACCCCCATTAATAACATAGCTGGCAGTGTGATTAATCCACCGCCACCTGCAAGCGTACCTATTGTCATTGCTGCCATACCGATAAAGAATAAAAGTATGTAGTCCATGTTGCAACACCGCCCTACCCTTAGTATACGCTTAACAAATATATAAGGTAATTCAATAGTTTTTATGTAAGTTGATAAGGTTATATTATGATATGTCTTTAAAGGTGTATTAGTAAACGTAGTCATTTTGTCGTATAATGGAAGTATAAGGTTACGGGAGGTTTTCTTTTGACGGATTTCATTACAGGACTCGATCACATCCAATTAGCAGCACCACCTCAATCCGAATTAAAGGCAAGAGCTTTCTATGGCCAATTACTTGGAATGACAGAAATTCCAAAACCCGAAAACTTGAGAAGTCGAGGTGGCTGCTGGTTCCAGTGTGGCAGTCAAGAACTGCATATTGGGATTCAAGAAAATTTCTCAGCAGCGAAAAAAGCACATCCTGGATTTACGATTCAGGCAATGGGTGAACTTAAAACAAGAATTGAAGCTGCTGGTTACATGATTAGTGAAGATCTTCCGATTGATGGACGTCAGCGTTTTTTCACACATGACCCATTTGGCAACCGGATTGAGTTTTTAGAATTCGATAAAGTTAACAAATAACTATCTTCAAAGGAGGATTCCATGACTAGCATGAATTCAAGTGTAAATTTAGGTGATGTTATCTTTACATTCATCTTTATTGGATTGATTTTAATAGCCGTTCTTTCATTCACTTTATTTATAAGAACATTTTTAAAAAACCAACAAAGTAGCATTCAAAACAGCCAAAACATCGAACAAAAATTAGATCGAATTATAACGTTATTAGAAAGTGAAAAAGAAGAAAATATCCACTAAAAAAGGATGCCGTGGCATCCTTTTTTTAGTTCAGTGTTTCAATTCACTTCGCATTTTCCGATGATCTCGTCGCGCTTGTGCCTTTTCAAAGAGCCGTACCTCGGCTTCACTTTCAGGAAATACAGCAGCCACTGGAGTTGGCTTATTATTCGTACCCATTGCTACCATCGTTAGAAATGATTCAGTAGTCAATTTTGTCTCACCTGTGAGCAGGTCCATCGAATGAACAGTCACAAAAACTTCCATCGATGTCCGTCCTGTTGAACAAACAACTGCTTCCAATTCTAAAACATCTCCTACCCGTGCTGAAGATAAGAAATCCACAGAGTCAATAGAGGCAGTAACAACTATCAAATTGGCATGTTTCATGGCTGTGACGGCTGCAATTTCATCAATATATGCAAGTACTTTCCCACCGAATATTGTTTGTAAGTTATTTGTATCTGGGGGTAACACTAGTCTAGTTTGTATTGTGCGCGATTTACTCATTGGCCATTTCTCTGTCATGTTCATTCCTCTTTTCATAAATTACTTCTAAAACTAGTATACCCATTTACAAAGATTACGAAAAATAAAAGTAATTTCACAACATTGTTAATTCGATTCCACTTCATATCGGCGCACTGCACAAAGTTCTTCTTTTAATCGTGAATCTTCAAGCATTACTAACTCAACAGATTTACCGGTGGATGGAGAATGTAGAAGTATTCCATTTCCACAATAAAAACCGACATGTGTGATTTCAGCAGTCCCTTCATTACTTTTAGCAAAAAAGAGTAAATCACCTTTCTGCCAATTAGTTGAATCACCGATATCTATTACAATGCCCCCTTTTGCTTGGTCACTTGCGTCTCTGGCAATAAGATGACCACCAGCCTTTAACATTTGAAAAGTAAACCCTGAACAATCGAACCCATAAGGTGTCATACCACCCCATAAATAAGGTGTATCGAGAAAATCTAATCCCTTATCAACTGCATACGAAGCGTTCTTTTTTATGAACTGATAAGGTGTAGATGCTTTTTCAACATCACTTATGCTTATTAATGCATGACCGTCTGGTGTATTTACAAGAATAAATTCTTGACTGGAATCAATATAAGGTAACACTGTATTCATTGGCACAACAAGAGATGGTGTACCATCTTCATGAAACAACTGCGCTCTCGCCACGCGTACTTTTACATAACCAATCGCACTAGTCGATTGCATTTCTTTTAATTGTACAAGCGGAATCCATCCTGGATAGCCATCTTTATTCTTTTTTGAAGGTTGCCAAACAGCAATCACCTTGGCCCAATTCCCTTGAATTCTTTCTATGATTACGGGTTCACCATACACTAATTGAGTTTGCACGCGATTGTCAGCATACAATGTGATTCGTACTTCAGCAGGATTTTTCTCTAACCATTTTACGATGTGGACAGGGTTTCCAACACAATCGGTGTCACTCTCTCTCACCGATTCTGGTGAGCTCCACACCGTTCCAATCGAGACAGCACAGTACCAAACATGCGAGAAGGTCTTCATCGATTACTCCCTTTTTGTTTATTGAGAACTCTCATTAGATGTTAAGTTTATGGCATTTCGCATTAAACCTAACCCCGCTTCATTTGGCAGATGAATCTTGTTCCCTTTATAGACGACCCCTCCTGTAACAACGTCTTCTGACAACATTAGCGGAGCGTCTAAATCAAAACGGGTACAATTTGACTGGCTCGCTGCAAAATGAACAGCAGCTGTAATGCCTAGCTTTGTTTCAATCATGCTACCAACCATACATTCAACGCCATACAACTCGGCTAAAGCATTGATTTTCATTGCTTCATGGATTCCCCCGGACTTCATCAGCTTTATGTTGATAAAATCAGCAGCGTGCATCTGAAGCACTCGAAGTGCATCCTTTGCTGAATATACACTCTCATCTGCCATAATCGGTGTCAATGTCCGATCCGTTACATATTTTAAACCTTCTATGTCGTCTGCCATTACAGGTTGTTCAACTAACTCTATTTCAAACCCACTATCTTCCATCAAGCTAATTGCACGAACAGCGTCCCTTGGCTTCCACCCTTGATTGGCATCGAGCCTGATTTTCGTATCAAACCCAATTCGTTCACGAATCGTTTTGATACGTTTAATGTCTGTTTTTATATCCCCTAGACCTACTTTTACTTTTAACACGTTAAATCCATCTGCCACAAAACACACCGCATCTTCCGCCATTTGTTCGGGTTCGTCGACACTAACTGTGAAGTCTGTAGAAATGGTTTGACGGAAACCTCCTAAATACATACTTAATGGTAACCCCGTTCGTTGACCGATTAAATCGTGAAATGCTATATCGATTGCTGCTTTTGCACTTGTATTGCGAACGATTGACGCACTCAATTTTTTAAATAGTATTGCGGTTCGACGTATGTCGAGTCCAATTAGTTGTGGTGCGATGACTTTTTCAATTGCATATGAAATACTTCCGACTGTTTCACCCGTAATGACATGGGTGGGTACTGCTTCGCCCCAACCGACGCGACCGTCATTACATGTCACCTTGACATAGATTACATCAGCTATCGTTACTGTCCGTAATGCTGTCTTAAAAGGTTTTTTAAGTGGCACAGCTACAGGAATCGTTTCAATTGAACGAATCAGCATCTACCATTCACGCTTATTCTACCCCCGGTAAGATTGTTAATGTTCGATTGTCAGCATCAAGTTTTGCTTCGACACCTAACGGAATTGCAAAGTTAGGTTCACAATGTCCGATTTTAAAGCCTTTAACAACAGGCTTATTAAAATTAGCAAAATAATGATTAAAGACTTGAGTGAGTGTTAAGGTGTCTATACCTTCTTCTCGTTCCGCTTTTGAGAAATCACCAATGATGATTCCGGCTGCATCATCTAATTTTCCAGCTAATCGTAATTGGTTCAGTAAACCATCCACTCGATACGGTTGTTCGCCTATATCTTCGATTAGTAATAACTTCCCTTTCGTATTCACTTCAAATTTCGTTCCAATTCCACTCGCTAGGAGCGACAAATTCCCGCCGATAATTTCTCCTTGTGCAATCCCGCCTACAATCGATTCTAAAGGAGAAATAGCTTCTGTGTAATGTAATTCTATCGGTTCAAATAATTGCTGAAACAACTTTGCAGACAATGGGTCAAAGGACTCTTTACCTACACAAGATGCCAACATGGGACCGTGAAACGTTACAATATTTGTGTAAAGAGAAAATGCTGTATGAAGGTATGTAATGTCACTAAATCCCCAAAATATCTTCGGGTTCTCATTCATTAATTGAAAATCAATCTTCTCTACAAAACGAGCTGAACCATACCCTCCACCTGCACAAATAATCCCTTTAATAGACGGATCAGAAAACATCGTATGAATGTCTTCTAGACGCTGTTCATCTTTCCCCGCTAAATAACCGTGTACATTTTTCACGCTTTCACCGTACTTCCATCCGAGTCCTAACTGTTCAATAAATTGTAATGACTTTTCAAGAGTTTCTTGATTAGGCGGACTCGAAGGCGCAATTATCCCAATCATATCTCCTTTTTGTAAATGCTGTGGTCTAATTCTCATCGTGTCACTCACTTTCCTCTCGTAATAATATATAGAGATGCTCTCTTTTATCTTACGTCTTACTTGCTCGTAATTATGACAGAGTTAGCTTCAAAAGTATAATGTATCCATTAAGAAACCATCCTTCCAACTACGTTGGAAGGATGGTTCGTTTTAAATTTATTATTTAGAAACACCCATTTGATACAAGTATAAATCTGAACCTTGATCGATTGAGTAGTTTACAACTCGCTTATTAACACCGAATAACTCATAACGGTATAAAGTTGGAGCTAGAGGAACTTCATCAATCATCAGCTCTTGCCATTGCTTATAAATATCTACACGATACTTTAGATCAAATGCTTTTTCAGACGTTCCTGCCGCTAAAAGCTCATCGTTCTTATCATTTGTCCAGCGAGGGAAATTGAATGCTGCAGTTCTTCCGTGAATCCCTTCTGGATCTGGATCAGAACCGACACCCCAACCTCCTTGATAAATATCTACACCCGGGTCATCATTTTCTAGTAAATCATAGAATGCATTAAATTCAACTAAACGACCATCTTTCAGTTGCACTTTAATGCCTACATCTGCCCAGTTTTGAATGTAGAACTGTGCTAACGGCTCCCCGATATCGCCTTCAGGACGTGATGCAAAGTTTAAAACAAATTCTTTACCATTCGCATCTTCACGGAAACCATCTCCATCTACATCGACGTATCCGGCTTCATCAAGAAGTGCTTTAGCTTTTTCAGGATCAAATGGACGTCCTGGGTTTTTTGCATCAAAGAAACTCTCGTGAACTGGTACAAAGTGTGTCGTAGCTGCAAAGCGAAGTCCATGATACAGTTCCTTACCTACGGTTTCATTGTCAATCGCATGCCACATTGCTTGGCGGACACGCTTGTCTGCGAGTTTAGAATTGGGATCCATAACGTTCACTTTGTTCTCTGCATCCCATTTACCCATTTTGAAACCAATATATGTGTATGCAAGATCTACTTTACCTAGAAGTTCTGCATTGTCTAGTTTCTTAGCATTCTCATATTGATCAGTTGGAAGTGATGCAATGTCCACTTCGCCTTTTTTCATTGTTTCAAGAATGGATGCATTACTCACTACTTTTAATACGAGTGATTTAAGAGCGGGTTTTCCTCTCCAATAGTCATCATAACGCTCATAAAGGACTGATTCCCCCGGTACAACCTTAGATACTTTATAAGGACCAAATCCAATCGGCTTTGTACGGATTTTTTCGGATGACATAATTTCTTCAATCGTCATGTCACCCAAATAATGTCTTGGAACAGGACTGTCCCAAATACCTGATAGAAGTGAAGGAGTTGCTACTTTATACGTAATTGAGATCTCTTTATCATCTTCCGAGACTTTAATTCCTGAAATTTCTTTTGTTTCACCTTTGTGATAAGCTGGCATTCCTTCTACATTTTCAATCATAAATGAGTAACGATCGCCAGTGTAATCTGGATGACCTAGTAACTCATATGCGTAAAGTAAATCAGATGCTTTAACAGGCTCACCATCATGCCACTTTACACCATCTTTAATTTTAATATCAATTGTTTTATTGTCTTCGGAAATTTCAAATGTTGCTGCTCCGTCGTTTGTAATTAAATAGTCTGCATCATACGAAAATAGACTCTCATCAAAAAACTTCATTACTTCATAATCAGGATTGCCTGAATAAAAAACCTTATTTAATGTCCCTTCGAATGGATCATCTGAAACTAATGCGTACGTTAACTCACCATCTTCAATTGCTTTGTCTTTATTGGAAACATCCAATGGGAAAGAAAGTTCACCATCTTTTTCTTCACCAGATTCCTTACCAGGATCAATGTTCCCTTCACCTTTTCCTTTGTCTCCATCCTTGTCCTTACCTGTACAAGCAGCCAAAAATACGCCTAAAACAAGCATTAGACTGACAAGTAACAAGAGTTGCTTCTTTGCCAATTGTATTCCCTCCCCTTTTTTTTAAGCTAATCTTTGCCTTGCGTCAGACGCGCGTTTTACCGCTTGCCCAACATAATTTATACACAGCATCATTACTAATATTAGTAATGCTGCAGGTAACCAAACCCACCACTTATTCTGGACAATATCCGGATTCTTTGCATATGCAATGAGCGTTCCTAGAGACGATGTTCCAGATGGTAATCCGAAACCTAAAAATGTTAAACCTGTCTCTAATCCGATATTTCCCGCCAGCGTAAGTGTCATATTAACAATGACAAGAGAGCTCAAATTCGGAAACATTTCAAAAAACATAATCTTCCAACTTGGAGTCCCTAATGTCTTGGAAGCATTGATATAATCTAGCTCCCTTTCAGCTAATCCCCTCGAACGGATAAGCCTCGCTTTGCCAAACCAAGCGAATATACTCATAATTAAAATGAAATTGAAAATCGTATATTTTGGAACGATAGTCACGAATACAATGATGAACATCAGTGATGGCAAAACCATTAGGAAATCGACAATACGCATAAGAATATTATCGACCAGACCGCCATAGTAACCTGCAATTAGTCCATACGTTAAACCAAATAGACCTGCTATTAACGTGACACTAAAACCAATTGTAAAAGAGTTTCGTGTCCCTAGTAATAGTTGAGAAAATACATCCCTACCTCCCTCATCTGTTCCTAACCAAAACTCTGCAGAAGGCGACTTATATGTGGTAAGGAGATGTACTTTTTTCAGTTCCAACTGATCGATGAATAATGGCGATGTATATGCCGCAGTTAAAATAATTGCTAAAAGAATCAGCGAACCAAGAGCTAACTTATCCGATTTTATTTCTCTCCAAATTGTTTTCATTAATGAAGGATTATTGACTTTTTCTTGTGCCAACAATTCTTTTTCATTTAATACGACCAATGACATCCCCTCCTTATCTGTCTTTTCTTTTATTCAACTCGGATACGCGGATCTACAATGCTTAAAATAATATCTGATAGCATTGTCCCAATAATTACAGCAATTCCAGAAATCATGACGAGTGCTGTTACTACCGTGAAGTCACGTGTTCCAATCGATTGTAAGAAAAGTTGTCCAAGGCCAGGATAACTAAAGATTGACTCTATGAATATTGACCCGCCAATTAAGCCTGTAATTTCATACCCTAGGAATGCAGCAATTGGTAATAAGGAATTACGCAAAATATGACGCGTATATACTTTTCCTTCTGGCACACCTTTTGCACGAGCGGTTTTAACAAAGTCTTTTAACTTCGTATCAATAATGTCATTTCGCAAGTATTGAATAGTGCTATATGTCAGTAGTAATGCACCTGACATCACTGGGAGAAATAGATGTCTCGCTTTACTTACAACATATTCCCATGATCCCTCTGTTATTCGGATATCTACACTTCCTCCACTCGGGAACCATCCAAGAACGAAACTAAATAGGAATAACATTAATAGTGCAAAGACGAAGATCGGTGTCGCAAAAGAAAAATAATTATACGTAACGATTGCTTTATCCGCCCATGTATCTGTCCATCGTCCAGCAATAATACCCAATGGAATCGCTATCAGATACGTAACGACTAAAGTGAAAAAGGCTAGAAGAACTGTATTCGAAACTCTTCCCGCAAGTAATGACGTTACTTTCTGTTTGTGGGCATAAGACATCCCTAAGTCCCCTTGTACTGCTTTTCCAATCCACCTACCATATTGTTCGTACCATGGATCGTTGAGACCAAATTTTTCTTTTATTTCCTCTATTCTTTCTGGTGTAACATCTGGGTTCCCCATAAATGCTCCTGTCACTGCATCGCCAGGCATTGCCTTCGCTACTACAAAGATGATTAGGCTTAGAAGGAGCAGTTGTGGGATCATGACCAATATTCTTCGTACGATGAATTTAATCATATACTCAACATTCCCCTCTACTGCACTGCAACAGAATGTGTATCTGAAATACTTTTCAGATCAAACATTCGTCCGTTTTGGTCAAAGTAAGTATTGTAGTCTGTCTTATAAGCTTCATTGATGGACTGTCGTAAATGCATTTTTTCAAAGCGTTTTTCAGGATCCATTTCAGGTATTGCAGCAATGAGTCTTTTTGTATATAGATGTTGAGGGTTATTGTATACGTCGCTAGCAGTTCCTTCTTCCACAAAACGACCACGATACATAATGCCAATTCGGTCACACATATGCTTAATGATTCCTAAATCATGCGATATGAATAAATACGTTAAATTAAAGTCCTTTTGAATCTCCTGCATGAAGTTTAAAACTTGCGCTTGAACGGATACATCTAATGCCGAGACCGGTTCATCCGCTATTATTAATTTGGGATTCAACGCTAAGGCTCTCGCGATTCCAATACGCTGTCTTTGACCACCTGAGAATTGATGCGGATATTTGTAGATCGATTCTGGGTTAAGACCGACACGGTCAACTAATGCTTGTATACGTTTCAACTCTTCACCTGGCGACATTCGTTCAAAGTTCCGTAGTGGTTCAGCTATAATACTTAAGACATTTTTCCTTACATTTAACGATGAATATGGATCTTGAAAAATCATCTGAATATCTTTTACACTTGCACGTCTGTCGACGCCTCTCATTTTAGAAAGATTCTTCCCGTTGAAAATAATTTCTCCACCGGTGGCATGATTAAGACCAATAATTGCTCTTCCAGTTGTCGTTTTACCACAACCCGATTCACCTACTAAACCATACGTTTCTCCAGCTTCTAGCTCGAAACTAACACCATCCACCGCCCGTACCTGATCAACCACCCTACGGAAGAATCCTCCTCGAATCGGATAGTGAACTTTCAACTCCTTAACATTAAGTAGTGACATAATTCGGTTCCCCCACTTTCTCTTCCGGGAAGTGGAAGTTCTTATAACATGTACAGCGAACGAAATGACCTGTTTCCACTTCATGCAAAATTGGGCTGACTTCATGCTCATCATTTGGAACCCATGGTATTCTTGGTGCAAATCGACAACCTGTGCGATTAAGGTTTTGAATCGAAGGTACAATCCCTTCAATCACATGTAACCTTTCTTTGTCACTCAAATTCGATGGTATAGAATTCAACAACGACCTTGTATAGGGGTGTAATGGATTCACAAACAACTCTCGAACTTCCGCTATTTCTACAACTTCCCCCGCATACATAACTGCCACTCTATCTGCCATTTCTGCCACAACACCTAAGTCATGCGTAATTAAAACAATTCCTGACTTAATTTGATTTTGTAATTCCTTCATCAAGTCCATAATTTGGGCTTGAATCGTAACGTCCAGTGCTGTTGTTGGCTCGTCTGCGATCAGAACAATTGGATCACATGCTAACGCAATAGCAATTACGACACGCTGACGCATTCCACCTGACAATTCGTGAGGATATTGTTTGTATATACGCTGTTCGTCTTTGATGCCAACTCGTCGAAGTAATTCCAGTGTACGTTTTTTCTTAGCGGTTGATGATAGATTCAAATGATAATCCATCGGCTCTTCAATCTGTCTACCAATTGTAGAAAGTGGATTAAGAGCCGTCAAAGGATCTTGAAAAATCATTGCTAAGTCTTTACCACGAACTTTATTCCATTTAGACCTGTTTAGGGATAAAAGATTCTGTTCCTTAAAGTTAACTTGTCCTTCTAGTTTTGTATTTTTGTCATTATGAAGACCCATCACAGATAGTGCTAAAGCGCTTTTACCACATCCAGATTCGCCCACAATTGCGATAATCTCATTTTCATGGACTGTTAAGGAAACGCCGTCCACCGCTGCATAGTAGTTGCCTTTAATATTAAAAGAAGTGCGGAGATTTTCGATTTCCAATACCGGCTTTGCCAATAAAACATCCTCCTTTTCAACTATTTCCTAAATTAATTATTTATATATAATTTTCTGATATTGGTTCACTTGTTACAATATACTACACAACTAGTAGTTTCACAACACCATTTTCTAAAAACACGGAATACACAGATTACTTCACTTGTTGAAAACTTACAACAATCATTGACATTATTGCGTTATATCTATTACAAGTTACTAAATAAATCACTTAAAGTCTTTCTAAAATTTATCAAAAATAAAAAATCCTATTCAATAAAGAATAGAATTTTAGTAGGTTACATTACACGAGCGCAATTAAATATCTTATTGTGTAGTAGAAGTGTTTGCAGAAGATGCCACTAACGCTGCCATCGTCGCAATCATCAGAGCTTGCTGAGCCTGTATTATCATTTCGATAGACGTACTTAGGCTTGCATGCACTACATCTGCATCACCCATTAGGTTATGCATGTAGTAACCTATCGCCATTGAAAGCGCCATTTCCTTATGCCATTTAAAAGGCTTCGATTGCTCTAGCTCCCGTGTTAACTGAATAATTGTTTTTAATTCGGTATCCATCGTTCCATGAATTGTAAGAAATCCAATCATAGGATAATGAACTGGTTTAACTTTCGTTTCTTTTTTAAAAAGACTAAGTATTTCAAATGACCGTTTGACATTTTGAGGGTTAAAATCGATTTGTTTATACGTCATAACTTGGGACATCCATTGTAATTCATTTCCGGCTCTAAAACTTTCTGAACGAAGTGCATCATAATATGTTCGCATTGACTTAGCGTGTTTAACTGTATTCTCATTTTTTTTACCTAAGAGGACTGCATATGCGTAATCATCATCAGATGTTAAAAAGAAATGATGTTTTTTCATAGCATCGTATAATTTCTTTGCTTGTCGTGCTTCTTTTTCATAGGATTCTACAGTATCTGTAAGTAAAAGTGCAGCAATATAAGAATGGATTGTATTACGAAAACCTACATTTTTTAAGACTTGCTGTTTTGTAAACAAGCGATCGATTTCATCTGCTATTGCAGTTCCCGGTTGGTCAAGAAAGGCAGCCATCATCGGCAAAAGACTACCCCGTAGTGGCGATAACCAACCCGTTTTACTCTTTAGTTCATCCATTGCACGGTTTAAACTCGCAGCATCAAATTCTCGATCAGAAGTTATGTAATACGAAGTCATAGTCAAGACGACGTTTTTATCCACTGACCAACCCGCCAACGACTTTACTTTTTCATATGTCGTTTCAACCTCTTGTCTAATCTCTTTCATATCCATCAAGCACAACCCCTTTTATATATGTACGAAATTTCCATAAGAAAGTTTCAAGAAATTGTGCAATTATTAAAAATCTCTATTCTTCACCAACTAATGGTTTAGAACAGAGATTCATTTCGCTACTCATTTAGATGCTTTAACAAGCGAAGTTACTTTTGCGTAATCTTTTTGATGAAGTCTATCAACAATTTCACTTCCAACAATTATCCCGTCGCAAAACTCTCCCATTGATTGAACTTGTTCAGGTGTTGATATCCCAAAGCCCGCGAGAACTGGAACAGGGCTGTATTTTTTGATAGTAAAAAAATGGTCTACTAAATTATGCTTGAAGCTTTCACGGGCACCTGTTATTCCGTTTACTGTAACAGCATAAATGAACCCTTCTCCCCCATTCGCAATCTTTTTTATTCGATCTTCTGAACTTGTTAATGAAATAAGTGGTATGAGAGCAATTTCACTGTTGCACAATTCATTGTAAATGAGTGCGCGTTCTTCGAATGGCAAATCAGGAATAATTAGTCCGCTGATTCCTAACGCGGTGGAGTCTTCTACAAATTTCGAAATGCCATACTGCACGATTGGATTCAAATAGGTCATTACAACAAGTGGAACGTCCAATGGTTTTTTGAATGATGCAATTGTCTTCATGACGCCTTTAAGGGTTACGCCGTTGGCTAAAGCACGCTCTCCTGCTCTTTGAATAACCGGTCCATCTGCAACAGGATCTGAAAATGGAATGCCAATTTCAATAGCGGTTACACCCTCTTTTTGAAGGAATAGAAGCGTTTCCTCTAAATTTTTCAAGCCCCCATCCCCCGCCATAATATAAGGTATAAAAGCTTTTCCACCTGAGACAAGAACTTCATTAATTGCAAGCGTTAGTTTCGTTTTAGGCATCTATTCTACCTCCTAAAGCATCGCGCACCGTCTGAACATCTTTGTCTCCTCGGCCTGATAGGCAGACGACAACAATTTCTTCATTGTCCATTTGTTTTGCTAGTTCAAAAGCGTATTTGACCGCATGTGCACTTTCAAGTGCCGGTATAATCCCTTCTTTCTGCGCCAGTAATTGTAGCCCATCTAAAGCTTCTGTATCTGTCACCGATGTATAATGTACTCGACCGATGTCATGTAAATGGCAATGTTCGGGTCCTATTGCTGGATAATCTAAACCCGCTGAAATGGAGTGTGCTTCTTGGATGAGTCCGTTTTCATCTTGCAAAATATACATAAATGCCCCATGAAGAACTCCTTCCTTGCCTGTTGCGATTGCTGCTGCATGACGGCCAGTTGAAATACCTTCACCAGCAGCCTCAATACCATATAAAGCCACTTTTTCATCATTTAAAAAAGGGTCGAACATCCCTATTGCATTACTACCACCTCCGATACAAGCAACAATTGCATTAGGTAATTTCCCCTCCTTTTCAATAATTTGACGCTTTGTTTCTACACCAATTACACGTTGAAATTCGCGTACAATTTTCGGAAATGGATGCGGTCCTAATGCTGACCCTAATATATAGTGTGTATCTTCTACATTTGCCACCCAATAACGTAATGCTTCATTCACAGCATCTTTTAATGTTTTTGCACCTTTATCGACTGCTACTACTTTAGCGCCGAGTAGTTCCATTCGAAAAACATTTAGTTCTTGTCTACGTATATCTTCTGCCCCCATAAAAATCATACATTCTAAGCCAAACAGTGCACATGCCGTAGCCGTAGCAACACCATGTTGACCTGCTCCTGTTTCAGCTACAATTTTTTGCTTTCCCATACGTATGGCAAGCAACACCTGACCGAGTGAATTATTAATTTTATGTGCGCCTGTATGATTCAGGTCTTCACGCTTTAAATAGATTTTGGCACCGCCAGCCGCTGTCGTTAAACGTTCTGCGAAATAGAGAGGGTTTTCTCGACCCACAAAGTCTTTTAAGTACCCCGCTAACTCTTCTATGAAAAGTGGGTCAATAATGGCTTCATCGAACGCATCTTCAAGTTCTATTAATGCAGGCATCAGTGTTTCCGGTACAAACTGTCCTCCGTATTTACCATATCTTCCAACTTGTACAGCTTCTTTTACCATTACTCATCTCTCCTCTGCTTTTACTAACTGTACAAATGTACGAATTAGTTGCTCGTCTTTTCTACCTTCACGCTCAACCCCGCTGGATACGTCCACCATATAAGGTTTCACGCGCCTGATTGCTTCTTCTACATTCCCTGCATGAAGCCCACCCGCTAACACTAATCTACTTGATGGGATTCCAACTTCCGACAATAACCGCCAATCGAAGGTCTCGCCTCCGCCACCTTTGAATTCTTTTCCAGGCGCATCAAAAAGATAATAATCCACTTCAAACGCTTTTGCCTCTAGTACATCCGAATACTCTTTTACTGCTATTCCTTTAATAAAGGGGAATTTATTTTTCGCAATGAATTCTTCGTTTTCATCGCCATGTAATTGAATAATATCTAATGGAACTTCATGAAATGCTTCTTCAATTTCTGCTGACGTTGGATTGACAAAGACACCTACTTTTAAAACGGTTTCCGGAATGACTAATGCAAGTTCCTTTGCCTCTGCGACAGTTAGCCGTCTTTTGCTAGGTGCAAACACAAATCCAATTGCATCAGTACCTGCTTCTATTGCTGCAATTACATGCTGTTTTTCCATCAGTCCACAAATCTTCACTTTCGTCATCGAACGACCTCTGTTACATCAATTTGTAAGGAACGTATCGTCATCGTCACATCATCACTTTTCATTATCTTTTCGCCAACTAAAATTGCTGCAGCACCAGCTTTCGCTACACGGTGCGCATCTCTTTTGCAAAGTACGCCACTTTCGCTAATCAGAACACGGTGTTCGTGAAATGGAAAGAGTGCAGCAATTTCTTCAGTTCGTGCCAAATCAACTTCGAAACTACGAAGATCACGATTGTTCACACCAATCAATTTAGCATCAAGCGCCAAAGCTCTTTGTAATTCCATTGCATCGTGAATCTCAACTAAAACTTCCAATCCCGAATTCTTTGCATACGTATATAAATATTTAAGTTCAGAATCATTTAACGCCGCCACTATTAATAAAATAACGGATGCTCCTGCATGTCGAGCCCGATCTATTTGTGCTGGATGAATGATGAAGTCTTTGCATAGTAGCGGTATAGGCACAACATTTGCGACTGCTGCTAAATCATCGTAGGACCCTTTGAAAAAGCGTTCATCTGTTAACACTGAAATACAAGCCGCTCCTGCATTGAAATAGGCAATTGCTTGTTCGACAGGATTTACATTTTCTTTAATGATTCCTTTTGACGGTGAGGCACGTTTGATTTCTGCAATTACTCTTAAATGATCCCCACCATATAACGAATTGAACAAAGATGGCCTGTTCTGACGACTAGGGAATGTACATGCATCTTGCTCTACTAATTGTTTTACTTCTAATCGTTTGTAAGCAAGAATTGTTTCTAGTATTGTCATCTAGCAACCGTCTCCTTTTCGTGTTTTCGACTAAAATTGACAACCGCTTCTAACTTTCGTAATGCGTTGCCGGTTAGTATACTTTCCGTTGCCAATTGCACTCCTTCTTTAATGGATGTCGTCTGTCCGCTAGCAAATAATCCAATTCCCGCATTAAAAACAACCGTGTCAAAACAGGGCCCCCGTTCACCAGTCAGGATTGAACGAATAATTGTTGCGTTTTCAACTGCATCGCCGCCAAGAATGGAGAAAGGTTCCGCTGCTGTTAAACCTACATCTTCTGCTGTGAGTGAGAATGGAATTAAATCTCCTTTATCCAACAAAACAAATTCATTTTGTCCCGCTAACGACGCTTCATCCATTCCACCAGCACCTGACACAACAATTGCTCGTTCTCTTCCAAGCATTCCTAAAACGGTTGCGTATTCCATGATGAAATCAGGTCGATTAATGCCTGTGAATTGTGTCGTTAGTTTAGTCGGATTCGTTAAAGGTCCTACCAAGTTAAAAATCGTTGGTTTTCCGATTTGTTGACGTACTGTACTAATACGCTTGAGTTTCGGGTGTATAACGGGTGCATATAAGAAAGCGAGCCCTTCTTGCCTGAGTAAAGATGCTGTTTCTTGTGGTGTGAAATCTGAGCGAATGCCTAATGCTTCCAACACGTCATGACTACCTGCACGACTGGATATTTTGCGATTCCCATGTTTTGCAATTGGAACTCCAGCTCCAGCCAAGACAAATGCAGCCGTCGTACTAATGTTGAAACTGTTTGAACCATCGCCTCCCGTTCCACAGTTATCCATGTAACTCGCCTTTGGAAAATCTACTGGAAGCGCAAATGTGTTCATAACATTCGCAAGTGCCGCCACTTCATAGGCAGTCTCTCCTTTTTTGGAAAGCGCGACTAGAAAATCTTGCATTAACTCGACGTCTACTTGGTCTTGAAATAACAGTGTCGCTGCCTCTGTCATTTCTTCTGTCGTTAAATGCCGATTGTTCGATACCTTTTCCACAAATTCTTTCATTTGCTATCTCCCCCTTCCTTCTCACTTTGTTTCGTCCAATATGTCTAACAAAGATCGTGCTTTGTTCACAGTTTCTTGATATTCGGATGTAGGGTCTGAGGCAGCTACAATTCCAGCGCCAGCCTGTACATACGCTTTGTTACGTTGAATAATCATCGTTCGAATTGTTAACGCAAAGTCAATATTGCCATTGAATCCGATATAACCAATCGCTCCTCCATAAATCCCACGATGGAGTGTTTCCAATTCATTAATCAGTTCCATTGCCCGGTTTTTAGGTGAACCTGACACTGTACCTGCCGGCATTGACACTTTTAATGTATCGAGCGCATGAATGCCTTGTGCTTTTATTCCCTCAATTTCTGACACCAGATGCATTACATGTTCATAACGGACCGTTATCATATCTTTTGTTACTCGAATGGATGATTCATCACAAACGAGGTGCATTTCCTTTTTACTTAATGCCACTAACATTTCATGCTCTGCAAGCTCTTTCGGATCCGCTCGTAATTCTCGTTCAAGAGCTTCATCTTCTTGCGCGGTATGTCCTCTTCTGCGCGTTCCAGCAATTGGATTCATCAACACTCGATTATCTTTTACGCTGACGAGGCTCTCAGGCGACGTTCCAATGACGGTGTGATTTTCAAATTCCATATAATACATATAAGGTGATGGATTTCGTTTTCTTAGTTGTCGGTAGACTGTAAATGGATTTCCTGTAAAGTCCGCTTCCATTCTTCTTGACAGTACAATTTGTTCGACAGCTCCAGTATCAATATGTTTTTTCGCTCTTCGTACTAGTTGCTCAAATTCAATCTGTGAAACGGAACTTTCGTAAGCTGACATCGTGAATCCTACTTCGTCGAGTACTTTTTCTGTTAGTAGACTCTGTGCTAGGTCATCTAGATTCATACCTTTTTGTTCAGGATTAATTTCCGTATGCACTAACGTCACTTCGTTTAACAAATGATCAAAAATAATGACGGTATCGTATGTGTTAAAATAGACGTCTGGCAATCCAAGGTGGCCCTTATGGGAAGTCGATTCATTTTCAACAGCCCCATAACTAACATATCCAACAGCTCCTCCAAAAAAAGGATATTCCAAGGCAGCCTCAATCCGGGGCGTTAACCTTTTCAATAACGTAAACAAGTCACCCTCATGCAAGTACTGTTGGCCTGTTTCAAGTACCGTTTCTACAATCTTTCCACTTGTTCCCCGATACGACTTCATTGGGTTCATGCCCATAAAGGAATAGCGACCCGTGCCTTCCTTATCCGATGAACTCTCCAATAGAAACTTCTGACTTCCTGTCATTCTTCTGAACAATAAAATCGGAGTAAGACAATCTCCATTCAATTTCTTTACAGTCGTTCGTACCCTCGTCTGTTCTTTGCTCATCTCTGCTCAGCTCTCCTTTTTGTAAAATAAAAAAAGCCCTCTGCAATCAGACAGATTTGTCTGATTGCAGAGGACGGTTACGACCGCGTTGCCACCCCTGATTGAAGTGTTGCCACTCCCTCTTTACGTGCTCCAATACGAGCACACCCCATAACGTGGGTTAGACGTTCATCTTGACTACATACAAGATGACTCTCATAAGTCCATTCACACCGGATGCGAATCAGTTCTCACCAACCACTGACTCTCTGCCCTCGCAAACCGTTGCTACTCTTCTTATTCAATAATTTCTCAGCTATGCTCGTCTGTCCGTGGGCGACACCGCTATCGGTACCTTCTGCCCTTCTTTAAAAAAGATGTTCTTATCGTAATACAATAGGTTTGAATTGTCAACCTTTTCTGTATTCAAGTGAACTAGCGCTCTCGTGCTACACACGCTACAATAGATATATGAAATTCATCAGAAAAGGTGACAACAATGCGTATTAATAAATATTTAAGTGAAGCGGGAATTGTCTCTCGTCGTGGAGCAGACAAATGGATTGAAGCAGGACGAATTACCATCAACGGACAACTTGCCGAGCTTGGTAGTAAAGTCGAGGCCGGCGATATTGTAGAAGCAGATGGAAACTTGGTGACGACTGAACAGCAACTTGTCTACATCGCACTCAACAAACCTGTCGGCATCACAAGTACGACAGAGAAGCATATTGAAGGGAATGTCGTCGATTTTGTAAACCACCCGTTGCGAATATTCCATATTGGACGTCTTGACAAAGATTCAAACGGCTTGCTGTTACTGACGAATGATGGTGATATTGTCAATGAAATCTTGCGTGAAGAGCACGGGCATGAAAAAGAATATATTGTCACAGTTGATCGTCCTATTACAAAGGATTTCATTCGAAAAATGGAGTCTGGCGTCGAAATTTTAGATACGACTACAAAACCGTGTAAAGTGAAGCAACTCGATCCATTCAGTTTCAACATTACATTGACACAAGGGTTAAATCGACAAATTCGTCGTATGTGCTCTACACTTGGCTACAACGTCCACAAGTTAAAAAGAACGCGGATCATGAATATCCATTTAGGTAACCTTCCAATCGGTCAATGGAGAGATTTGTCGAAGGAAGAACTGCGCGATATGTTTAAGTTGTTAAATTATGAACCGAAGAGATAATTATGTCGACCGCTTGATTTTTGTCGGTGGATTTATAGGTCTTATGTAGTGAAACGCTAATAATCGGTCAGTATCCGCCGATATACGGTGCTAAATCGCTGATAAATGACAAGAGACCGCCGATAAGTCATCTATAATCGCTGATAACGATATAACAATCGCCGATATACTAAAATCCCCCGACAAAAGAATTGTCGGGGGATTTTTTTAAACATTTACCATTTCTAAAAATTGCTTTGCGCGTTCATTTGTCGTGTGGTTGAAAAACGTCTCTGGATCTGCATCTTCGATAATACGTCCTTCATCTAACATGATGATTCGATCAGCAACTTCTTTTGCGAATTTCATCTCATGCGTGACAACTACCATTGTCATCCCATCGTTGGCGAGGTCTTGCATAACTTGTAATACTTCTCCCACCAATTCTGGGTCCAGCGCTGACGTTGGTTCATCGAATAAAAGTGCTTTTGGTTCCATTGCGAGTGCTCGTGCAATGGCAACACGCTGTTTCTGACCACCTGAAAGTTTGTTAGGATAGACATCTGCTTTATCAGACAATCCGACTTTCTCGAGAATGACCAACGCTTCTTTCACAGCTTTCTTCTTATTCACCTTCTTCACAATGATCGGTGCCTCAATTACATTTTCCAACACCGTCTTATGTGGGAATAAATTAAAATGCTGAAAAACCATTCCGACTTCCGCACGAACTTTTGATAAATCGTCTGTTTTATGGTTCACTTTCTTGCCATCAATTGTGATTTCTCCCTCATCTAACATCTCAAGGAAGTTCAAACAGCGGAGGAGTGTACTTTTCCCTGAACCACTTACGCCAATTAGCACGACAACTTCTCCAGCTTTAACATTGATATCAATACCTTTTAGCACTTCTAACTTACCAAAGGATTTGTGTATGTCCTGTCCTGTCAGCACATTTTCCCCTCCTCAACTTTTTTCGACGTTCAATTTATTTTCATACCATTTCAAAAGACTTGTGAAAATCATTACAAGTATTAAGTAATAAAAGCCCACAACTAAAAATGTTTCAAACTGTTTAAATGACGACGCTGCTTCTCTATTGGCTAGGCCAAACAACTCTGATACACCAATGACGTATACGAGTGATGAATCTTTCAGTGTAATGATGAACTGATTGCCAAGAGGTGGAATCGCACGACGTAATGCTTGTGGAAAAACAATGCGACGCATAGCTTGTCGACGATTCATGCCAACTGCAAGACTTGCCTCTTGTTGACCGCGGTCAATTCCTTGAATTGCTCCTCGGAAAATCTCAGCAATATACGCACCATTATGAATACCAAGTGCAATAACACCCGCCCAAAAATTTGATAGGATGATAATTGATGTGATCCCAAAATAAAGGAACATGATTTGAACTATTAGTGGTGTTCCTCGTATTAACGTAATATATAAGTTTGCAATCGTTTGCAAAACTTTAGAACGAGAAATTTTCATTAATGCAAAAATAATCCCTAGTACCGTACCTATTAAAATAGCAATTGCAGTAATCTCTAATGTTAATAACATTGCGTTGAGGAAGCCCTCGTACGTATTTACAAAAACCTCGTAAATGGTGATAAGCATTTCAGGCATTGGCTTTCCTCCCTCTATCAATGACAATCTTTCTACAATCAATCATTCCAGTAATTCGACACCTTCCAAATCAAGATCTAGCAAATTCCGGTCAAACCACTTTTTTGAAATCTTATCATACGTTCCATCTTCAATGATTTCAGCTAGTGCCTTATCTATCGCCTCACGTAACGCGTCATTTTCCTTACGCACAGCAATAGACGGTTGTTCTACCCATAGAGGTTTTCCTACTTCCTTAATTTTAAAACCACTATCAATTGCTTCAAACCCAACGATATCAGCTGTAATTACAGCATCTAAACGACCTTTTACCGTTAAGTCTTTTAATGCAACAACGTCACTACTGTAATACTGAATATTATCAGACAATGTTTTTGCTGGTTCTTCATAGGTTGACTGTGAAACAACACCTATTTTTAATCCATCCAAGTCTTCTGGTTTTTTAATTTCATCGTTATCTTCAGCCACAAAGATCATGCCGCCAGAATAATAGTATGGCTTCGTAAAGTTCGCTTGTTCAGCGCGCTTTTTCGTAAACGCCATGGAACCAATGATGGCATCATATTTTTTGCCGACAAGTCCTTGCATAATTGTTTCAAACGGATTCGTTACCGGATTCGGTTCTAATCCTAACTTTTCTGCAATCGCTTTACCAATTTCAACGTCAAAACCTGTAAGTTCACCTTTTTCTTCGAAATTAAATGGTTTATATACGCCACTTGCCGCAAACGTTAATGAACCTTTTTTCACGAGTTCAAACTCTCCATCTTTTGCTCCAATGTTTCCACTTGTGTCTTCTTTCTTTTCTCCACATGCCGCTAACATGAACACAGATGCGACAAGTAATAGAATTCCTAATCTCAACTTAGCCATTCACAAATACTCCCCTTTTTTATATCGGTTTTTCACCGAATTTAAATTTCCTTACTATACTCCACTTCCCTGTTCATTCGCTCTTAAACATTAACTTTTATTTACGATTATTACAAAGACTCGTAAAATAGGATGTTTTCATGCGTCAGATCAGGGAATGAGAGAGGTAAATAGTTTTTTTAAAACTATTTGAAAAATATATAGCTTCGAGGTGGACGTATGAAAAAGGACAAAAATGATATTGAACTCGAAAGAGCAATCATACAAGTTTTAAAAGATGGCAAAAAAGAAACTTTCCAAAATATCATTAAAGATATGGACTCATTTGACATTGCAAACCAATACAAAGGATTGCCAACAAAACGTCGTCCATTATTTGTAGAATTTCTCTCCAAGGAAAAACTTACGGACTTGCTACGCCATCTGAATAAAGAGGAACAACTTCACGTGTTACGAACAATTGGTCCAACACGGTCCACTGATATTCTTGAAATGATGAGAAATAATGAGCTTGCTTTCCTCCTCTCAGGGCTACCAAAAACGCAAGTTGAAAAACTCATTGCTGAAATGAAAAAAGAAGAGATGGAAAACCTTCTTCATATTATGAATTACCCACCTAAAACTGCGGGACGGACGATGACAAATAGGTACTTATGGATTCATACCTCTTATTCTGTTGAACAATCGATTAAAAAAATGAAGCATTTTGCTAACCTTTCTACCTACCTGAATTATTTGTATGTTATAGATGATGAAAAGAGACTAGTTGGCGTTGTTTCCTATCGGGATCTTCTCCTAGCTGAGCCACATGCCCGTATCGTCGATATTATGACCCATTCACTTATTACAGTTAACGTAAAAACAAATCAGGAAGAAGTTGCAAAAATTATCGGCAGATATGATTTCGTCTCAATTCCTGTGGTCGATGATGACAATCTGTTAGTCGGTATTATTACAGTTGACAACGTTCTAGATATCATTGTCCGTGAAGCAAACGAAGACATCGAAATGCTTTTAGCATCCGGTAAAGCAATTGATTTTAGAACAAAACCAGTCGTGGCTGCTCGGAGACGTTTGCCTTGGCTAATACTTCTTTTATTCATCGGTCTTGTTTCTGGTAGTATCATTTCAAAATTTGAAGCAACACTTGAACAGGTCGTTGCACTCGCGTTTTTCATGCCTATGATTGCGGGGATGACTGGTAATACAGGGACTCAATCTCTCGCAGTCGTCGTTCGCGGGTTAGTAACAGATGAGCTCGACATAAAAAAGTCTATAAAGCTTTTATTTAGAGAATTATTAGTCGGTATTATGATTGGCTTAACCTGTGCAATTCTCATCGCCATAATCGCCTATGTGTGGCAAGGTAGTTTCGTACTCGGATTGGTTGTTGGCTCATCTTTATTGGCTACGCTTATCATTGGAACACTAGCCGGGACTATCATTCCACTAATCTTGCATAAATTTAATATAGATCCAGCCGTTGCATCTGGACCTTTAATTACAACAATTAATGATATTTTATCGTTACTCATTTATTTTGGTATTGCAACGATGTTCATTTCAAAACTTATGTAACTCATGAAAGCTCAATAAAATATTTGCACAAAAAAACCGACTTGTATCGTTACGTTTACAAATCGGTTTTCTCTCCTTCACTATTTAACTGTTAATATGCAATTCCTATGCGATAGCCAATATGCTTACTATCCATTAATTCATCGAATGCAAAGCTTGCTGTGTCACCAACAGATATTCTTTCGCTATTGATTGGTAATTGACTTCTTTCAATGCGATAATCTCCCACCGCTTCTCCCTCTGGCAAATATGTCGGACAAATTATCGTCCAATTCAGTTCTGATTCGCGTAATAAATCATATACTTTGTGATGCTCTTCTGCCGCAAACGTTAATTTGCGATTGGAGTCACCTGCTTCATAACGTAATTTATCTGGTGAACTGCGACTTTGCAAAATCCCCGCCGTACCAATCGTAACAACACGTTGAATACCATTTTTCTTCATCGCTTTAAGAATATGAGGAGTTGCCTCCGTCAATGTCGTTGTTTTATCAGTTCCTAGTGCACTAAAAACTACATCGCTTCCTGCAACTACTTTTTCCACATCTTCAAGATTCCGTACGTCACCAACATAAACTTTCAACTTTGGATGAACATTTAACTTTTCCGGTGAGCGTACAAGTACAAATACTTCATGACCAGCAGCAAGTGATAACTTTAAAACTTCACTCCCTACACGTCCAGTTGCTCCAAAAATTATAACCTTCACATCTTTCCCTTCTTTCATCATAAAATTAGCTGTCTTAGAAAGAGAATAATAACAATACTTTAAACTCACCTTTGTAAGTACAAATTAAATCCATTGTTTAATCTATTGTACAATGTTTAAGTTCTCTATTATAATATAGTTAGTCAGTAAACGGAAAATTACGATAAAACAGATGGGGGTATAGACATGCATATACGAGACCTGCTTTTAGAGAGATTGGCCGTTACAACAGTGAATACGAAACAAACAGTTGGAGAAGCTTTGAAAAAAATCAACGAATCCGGATATCGTTCTGTCCCAGTAGTGGATGATTCAGATATGTATAAAGGAATGATTTACAAAGTTCATCTCATCGAATATTTATATGAAGAAAAAGGTGACGAAAACGCACCGATCGACTCCATTATTAAGCACAAAGAAACGTCCATTACTGAACGCGCTTCTTTCTTAAGTGCATTAATCGCAATTAAAGCATTGCCATTTCTAAGTGTTGTAGAAAACGGGAAACTAATCGGTATTCTAACGCACAACAAAGTTGAAAGTGTCTTAGAAGATGCATTTGGTCTAAAAACCGGTGGCATTAATATCACACTTTCATCAACAGAAGCAAAAGGCATGATTGAAAAGCTCGGAAAAACACTTCGCAATGAAAATATCGAAGGGATGTTTACCCTGGATAACGGTTCTGTCTTAGCACGACGAGTTGTGATTACGCTTGAAAGTGGAAAATCTGATGCAGAAGTTGACCGTCTCGTTGAAAAACTCGAAAAAGGCGGATTCCGTATACTACAAATTGAGAAGCTTGATAAGAGAGACTGAGGAGAAGGGTTCCCCCTTCTCTTTTTGTTTGTTAATTATTACTTCAACAACTTGAAAGATCCCAATATATAAAAGCTTCTTTTAAAAAGGGTGCCGTGATTTTTCACGGTTCCCTTTTCCCTTTGGAAAAATACTTAAATAAGTCAATTAAATATTTTGAAAATATTTAATTGACAAAATATATTATATCGTTTAAATTTATTTAAACGATATAATATAGGAGGAATACAATGTTAGTGAATAGTAATATACGAAATCTATTTTTAGGCAGATTGATTTCAACTTCAGGCGATAGTTTATATCAAATAGCTGTTATTTGGTATATTTTTGATTTAACAAAGAATGCTTTTTATACTGGATTAGCGGTAGCAATTGTAATGATACCCATGAGTTTTAATTTTCTTTTGGGTCCTATCGTTGAAGAATTGAACAAATCTAGCGTATTGTTATACTCTCAACTTTTACAGTCTCTTCTGATGCTTTTTGTACCAATAAGCATTTTAGTCGGCTACGAATCAGTTGTTCTCGTTCTTATTATTATGTTTGTAATTTCATTTCTTGAAAATTTTCAAGGTACTGCTGAAATTTCTATTGTTCCAACTATAGTTACAAGCGAAAATCGCGGAAAATTTAATTCTTTAATTAATAGTTCCCAACAAATGATTGATATTACTATGAAATCTATTTTTGCAGGTTTTATATTAACTATCGGCATACAAAACATATATTTCTACAATGCTTTAACCTTTATATTGGCAGCCTTATTTTTTAGTATGCTTAAAGTAAATCAACCTATTGTTAAAGAAGAACAAACAGTATTTGATTGGTCTGTTTATAAAAAAAGTTTAAGAGAAGGTTTTGTCTATTTCTTCACTTCAAAACTTTTTATTCTATGTTTACCTTTTTTAATAGCAAATTTTTCTTTTGGTATGACTGAAGCGATTCTTCCTCTCTATGCAAATATAAGAGGTGGTGGTGAACAATATGGAGTACTCATAATAGCTATAACACTAGGAAATTTAACTGGTACAATGTTAGCTATAAAAGTAATGAAGTACCCCTTGGGACGACTCATGATTATTTTGCCATTCATGTCCTTCATTATGTGGTGTTCTTCTATTTTCATATCAACTAGTTTAATTTCGACTGCGCTTTTGAGCGTAGCATTTATTCCATTTGGTATGATGAGTATTTTACTTATTACATTTCTTCAAACGGCTATTGACGAGCATTTGCTTGCAAGAGTTTCTTCAATTATCGATAGTGTATTAGTTTCAGCAATGCCATTAGGGGCTCTAATAGGCGGGATTTTGCCGCAATTTATAGGCGTAAATAATACTATGATTCTCAGCTGTTTAGGTTTACTCGTTATTGCAATTTATTTTTTAATGAATAATAAGGTTAGAAGTTTACCTAAAATAGAAAAGATTAAACTTTAGGAATTAGGGAGGGATTTGTTGCGCTAGGAACGATTGAGTAATTGTAAGTAGTGTTATATATTTATACGGAGGTGATATCACTTGAATGATGTTAATAATGTTGGAAAGACGTTATTCGATAAAAAAACGATAACTATTTTAGAGGCTACAAAGAACGAGGCTCTATCAATAAAAGAGATATCTAAGAAAATAAGTGAACCTGCCGCTAGCTTATATTACCCAGTGAAAAAACTATTAGATATCCAAGCTTTAAAAATAGTAAGAGAAGAGAAAGTTAAAAATTTAATCGAATATTACTATACAAGTAAACACTTGTTTCTAAAGGACACTATTGTATACGAGGGAGACGTTTTAGAAGACAATAAAGATCAACTCATTCAATCCTACCTCTTTGAGGTTAACAAAGCTGTCCAGGCTCTTAATAAAGACATTTTATTACAGAGTAAAGATCCTAGTGATATTAAGTCTACTGCTGAATTAAGCTTTGTCACTAAAACACTTTCTTATGAAGGTTGGAAAGAAATTAATCAACAGATTAGAGAATTGATTGATAATTACGAGGAAATTAATGATAGTGCGCAAACAGACTATAATTTTTTAATAACGAGTTATAAATATACTGAATAACCATGTGTAAGCAAGAACCAAAAAGCGTAGTACGTTCACTTTGAACGTACTACGCTTTTCTAGTTATTGAATTATTCTTGGTTTTGGCTCTGGTACGCGTGCTAGTAAAATTAAACCGATGATGAATAGAATGACTAAGCTGAACACACCATACGCCGAATTACCGGTAATCTGTGCTGTTACCCCTACTAGCAACGGTCCCATAACGGATGCAAACTTGCCAAATATATTATAGAATCCAAAAAACTCGTTTGATTTATCCTTCGGTACTAATCTGGCGAAGTAAGAACGACTTAACGCTTGAATGCCTCCTTGCGAGGTTGCAACAAGCATTGCAAGCACCCAGAAGTCCATAGTTGTCTTCATGAAAAATGCATAGATACAAACAATGATATATACGCCGATGCCGACATATAGCATCTTTTTTCCCGTGAACTTCTTTGCTAGTTTTCCGTAGATGATTGCAAATGGTGCAGCAACAACTTGCGTAACAAACAAAATAATTAATAGATTTGTTGCTGATATTCCTAAGTCTGACCCATATGCAGTCGACATTGCAATGATTGTTCCAACGCCATCAATATAAAAGAAATAGGCCAGTAAAAATAAAAAGACAGTTCGGTACTTACGAATTTCACTAAACGTTCCACCCAAGCGCTGAAAACTACCTTTTAAAAGATTTGGTGTACGTTCAATGCCATACACTTGTGTCACATTTCTAAGCATTGGAATCGTAAAGACAAACCACCAAATAGCTGTGATAACAAATGCAATACGACTAGCGGTAGAGGTTGCTATTGGTATTATTTCTTGCTGTGCAAGTATAATAATCGCAATACTTATGATAAATGGAATTGTACTTCCTATATACCCTAAACCGAAGCCTCTTGCTGAAACTTCATCCATTCGTTGTTCTGTTGTTACATCGACTAGAAAAGCATCATAAAAAATATTTGCTCCGTGAAAACCGACTGCTGTAACTGTATACACAATGAGTAGCCATAACCAATTATCTGCAGGTACAAATGCTAAAGATAGTGTTGCAAATGAACCAAGAATAAAAAAGAAAAAGAAAAACTTTTTCTTTAAGCCTTCATAATCGGCAATCGTCCCCAAGATTGGACCGATCATCGCCAAGATGAATGTTGCAATGGCGACCGTATACCCCAAATATGCAGTTGAATTTGACATACTCACGCCAGCCCCAGTTGCAACCGCCTTATAATATAGCGGAAAAACAGCCGTCGTAATAATAATCGAGTATGCTGAGTTTGCCCAGTCATAGAAAATCCAACTATTTTCTTTCTGACTATATTTCTTCATTCCCCCACCCCTTCGCCTATTTCTACTAGTGTACAACAATAGAAGCCTAAAAATATGTAAAAATCAAAATTTTGTGTTATCGATTAGTTAAATGACCACTTTCCCATCTATTTCCCCTAAACCAAGCCCTAATAATTGAGCAAATATCGGTCCTTCATCCACAAGATTCATAAATGCAATGAACACCGTTTTATAATTTTCTTTCTGTGGAGAATAGTCATGTGCTGCAAACGTATAATGACCGGCCTTCAGATTTTCTTTACCTATCTGTTCGATAAATATACGATTTACATGCAGTGTAAAATAAAATCCTTTGCGCGCCTCTAATATGAATGCCGCCCCAACTGCCCCAAAGTTGGTCAGCTTCTAACCCCTTTAAAATGCTTTCAACAACATTTTTTTCATTACGAACGAGTGAATGCAACACCGCTTCCAGTTGATTTCTAACAGCTGCATCTTCATCACTATTCAAGTAAATTTACGCTGATCCATCATTACTTTTACAATATGCTTGCCACGATTTCACCTTACCTTTTTTATTTACTCGGATAAGCCATTTTCTTTCAACAATACATTCATATTCACCGTATGTGACGCATCCAATGTACTATGACCGCCTAGTGCAATGATAGATGCCCCTGTCTTTTAGTGCTGTAGTAATTTCTCCAAGACGACGGTCATGTCGTACAATTGCAGCTCTTGCTTCTTGTGAATCAAAACCACCTTGATGTCTTTGCCAATCAAGATCCACGAGATTTATAAGTAGCAAGTTTGGCTTTTTTGTTTGAATCGTTTGAACTGCTTAAGCTGTGACAAAGTCATCTAATTCAGGTTGTTTAATATCATTACGCACAAGACAAAAGCAATTATTCATTTCTAATAAATGAAATGGCCTTCCATTCATGAGTGACATGGGTACTTGAAAATACCAAGGACGATAAATAATCAAAGGAAATAACAATTAAATGATCTGTTAAACGCTTCATACAATCTCCCCTTTGCATGTTATAAGTCTATTTATTGGCGAAGCCAAACTAGGTTTGAGTCTTGTGTAAATGTGGTTGTACTATATAAAAATAGTACATCATCCATTTCATTTTGTTCAATGTAGTGAATGATATTAGCATGAAAGTAACGTAAATCAATCATGTGAATTTCTTCAAAATGATTTGCTAAAAAAGGGACTAAAATATGTGCATAGGAATCTTTAACTAGCAGTAATTTACGGCCATTTCTTACGGAAGATTTAATCTTCACTTTGCTATGATTACCGTTTAGGAAAAATGCGTATTGATCACGTTTACTTAAATAACTTTTTTCATACAATGAATCCGCCTCATACTGACTATCTTCAATCTCAATATGATAGGAAACGTCAAACTTTGGTTTATAAATCTCAATGCTATCCGGTTTAATCGAGTGATCATTCACTTTGGCATAATGGGTGCCATAAAAATCATTTGATACAGTTTGTACGGCGAAATCATCTTCACCATATTCCTTGAAGCCCACTTCTTTTGCAATTCTTTTATAGGCAACATAAGCTCCACGGGACGTCCAGTGATGATCTGTATGGAAATAAATTTCATCATTCTTTGCTTGTAAAAGGGACCCGTACACATCTATAAAATGCATAGAACCTTGAATTTGCTGTTTAACATCTTCAAGCACTTCTTGTTGACTCGACGTTTGTGCAAACAACGGTAACTTCTCAGGATAAATATCGGTAGCTGTTGGCACTAACATGAAATAAGTAGATAACCCGTTTGTTTTTACACTGAAATAACGGAGACTCGCTATGTTTTTCGCTAACTGCTCACCAGGCTTTTTAAAATGCTCTAATAAATATCCGTCTTCACCCCAAAATACACCATTATTTTCTTGCTTTAATTTTGCACGTTCAGCATTCGCTTTCATCCCAGTCCAAAACTCTTTATGAACAAATTGATCACTTAAATAAACTTCGAATTCAGTAGTGAAATCTCCACTTACAAGTCGTTGCAGCGTGAATTTAGGAAATGGCGAAAGTACTCGATTTTCATATTCTGAAAAAGAGACATCCTTTGTGAGAATATGCATGCATGCAAGGCCTCCAATAAAACATAGAAATACACCGATTATGATTCCATTCAGTTTCTTCACAATGTAACTCCTCGTTTCTTCAAGAGAATTAGACTTCTGAAATAGAGTTTCTTTCCTCATTAAAATCTGAAGTATAAAAATGGATTGAATGAATCATCTACTAAATATGCTGTACATAAGAAAAGAATGGCGATGAAACAAATAATTGCTATCGTTTGTTGAATGGAGTTACTAATTGAGCCCGACCATTTACTTAGCACATTATTTTGTATGTACCTTATTGTAGGCATAGATGCGAATACGGCAATTAATATCAAAATACTATTTGTATAAAAATAATACAGGAATTGTGTATCATACAAGGAATTTGTTGACAGCCCAAATAAGACTTTTGCATACGCAAATCCTGCGCTAAAATCTTCAAATACAAATAGCAACCAGCTCACAAGAATTATGAAAATTAAATAGACATGTTGGAAGAATGGATTTAGCTTTGATAACCCTTTTAACAAACCTGCTTTTTCAATTGCAATAATGACGCCAAAGTAGAGGCCCCAAAGTGCAAAGTTCCAACTTGCTCCATGCCATAACCCTGTAATCCCCCACACAATAAACAGGTTACGATAGGTCTTCCATTGTCCTTTTTTATTACCTCCAAGTGGAATATACACATAGTCTCGAAACCATGAACCTAATGATATATGCCACCTTCTCCAAAACTCTGTTACACTCTTGGCAATGTATGGGTAGTTAAAGTTTTTAGGGAAATTGAAGCCAAACATTTTCCCTAAACCAATTGCCATGTCGGAGTATCCACTAAAATCAAAATAGATTTGGAATGCAAATGCGATTATACCTAGCCAAGCAGTTAATACCGTTAAATCACTCGGACTTTGACTTTGTATTTCAAACCACAATTCACCAATCGCGTTTGCAATCAATACTTTTTTTCCTAGTCCAATGATAAATAACTGAACACCATCAGAAAACTGCTGACTCGTAACCTTTCGATTTTGTAGTTCCTTAGCAATTGTTTCGTATCTCACAATTGGTCCTGCTATTAATTGTGGAAATAACGTAACATACAAAGCTAAAGTGATCAGGTTTTTTTGAGGCTTTACATGTCCTCGATATACATCAATAGAATAAGACATCGTTTGGAATGTGTAAAAGGAAATTCCAATTGGAAGTGGTAAATCTAACGGTTCAATTCCCATTCCGAATAATGAATTGATATTGCCGATTAGAAAGTCTGCATATTTAAAGAAAGTTAAAATAGCAATGTTAACAACTAATGAAGATATAAGAGCGGTTCTTGCTTTTGCTTTATGCGTAAGTCGATATTTATGTATAAGTAAACCATGCATATAATCCACGCACGCGGAAAATAGCATCAGAAAGATATAAATAGGCTCTCCCCAAGCGTAAAAAAACAAACTAACGGCTAGTAAAACAATGTTTTTCAATTTCTTAGGGCTACTATAATAAAGCACAAGTGCAATCGGCAGAAAGAAGAAGATAAACGTTAAGCTACTGAAGACCAATGCATCACTTCCCATCAATAATGAAAAAAGAAAAAGGCACAACAAGTGCCTTTAAATTGTCTATACACCCAATATTCATAGAAGCATTCTGTTATTTTTTAAAACTGTTATCAAATACCTTTTCAATGTTTTCTGGCTTTGAATATGTTACATATAATAAGTATTTTCCGTTCGTTTTAATAATATTTTTTTCTACCTTTTCATATTGATCAGGTAAATATTGTTTCCATGTCTGAATTTGTCCTTCTAATTCCTTCTCAAGCGATTCTTTCAACGAAGCAACATCTTTTTCGTCTTTTGCTTCTAGTAAAATAATTTCATCTGCGTTGACATTCATCATTGCAGCTATGACTTTTCCATTAACGATTTCTTCTTTATTCAAGCCCGTTTTTTCTATCCAAATCGCTATTGCCGGGTCACTCTCCTCTGTACCAGTTAAGTCCGTTTCCATATAATAAGTAAGCTTGCCATCTACAAGAACTTCCTCTTTAACCCCATCGTCTTTTAAATCCACAGCAATCTGTTCTTTTATAGCAGTTGTCATTTCATCAAAAGAAGCAGCTTCTTTTCCAACTGTATTACCACTTGTACAACCTGTCAATACAAGTAAAACCATAGCCATTGTAAGTGCCGTAACTATCATTTTCATTGTGATAGCCTCCTATGTTGAAATCGTTTTATATCGGTTCATTCTATTGGTCGGTTATTGGATAGAAAAGTTTCACTTTCCTCAATGTAAAGCAATAAAAGTTTCGACAAAAAAACACGTAGCTTTCACTAAAGGCTACGTGCTTCTCTTATGCTTATAGTTCTTGATAATCCTTTTGCCATTTTCCGCCGTCTTTTACCGCAGAATGGTAAAGTGCTTTTAGTGCAAAACTTTTTTCCAAATCATGCTCTTTCATGATTTGTTTTAGTTCCTTAGTTAGTTGAGGATCTTCTCTTACTAATTGCTCCATCTTTGATTTTGCATATTGCATTTTTGTGTAACCTCCCTGTTCTAATTGTGTTCATTTAGTATACCATGCTTTTTGCATTTCATTTCATGTTGTAACCACTCGAACTCTTTCTAATTGTCATGATTCATATCGATAGATTACAAAGCGCTCATTACTGTTTTGATCATACAGCTCTGGTACACGTATTTCTTTGGCAAATGTAAAAGGCGAACGAAAGTTAAGGTAAGCAATATAATCCGATGTTGGATAATATAAGATGATATCTACTGAGCGGTTGTTGGCTTCGCAAGATCTTAGAATCTGGTTGACTACATTGCTGAAAATTTCTGATGAAAATGGGTTAAAAAAATAAAATCGGTTATCCGTTGCTTCTACTTCGTAGTCTTCTGCTAAGCAGCATTCAAACCTCACGAGTCCACGCATCTTTGTTTTTTTCATATAGTTTGCTTGGTTTTCAAGTGCTTCCTGAAATAACGAGGATTTCATTTCAATCCCTGTTGCAGATACACCAAATAGGTTATTTACATATATCGGAAATCGACCCTTCCCACAACCATAATCTATAAAAACGTCTTTTTTTTCCACAGTATAGTTTTGAAATAGTTCATCTAATGCACGATATGGTGTCGCTTCGTAACGATTATAATGTGAGGATTGATTTGACCATTGCCGATTTCCTTCCGTTTTAATGCGGAGCAATCGATCCATCTCTTTGTCATTCATTAACATGCTCCTTCGCTTCACTTTTTTAAAATTTGAGTATCAAATAGACTTTGTGTTTCCAGTATACTTTTTTATTGCAAATCAATATATGCATAAGCTTTTAGTTGCTTATGCTACACTAAAAGATATTCATTTAAAGATCGAATAGGAGGCCAAATCCATTGAAATATATATGGAATAAATATAAATCTACACCTTTTGTGATCAAAATAACAACTGGATTCATTTTAGGCGCGATTATAGGAATTATATTTGGAACGAAAATTGGCTTTCTAGCACCTTTGGGTACATTATTGTTGAATTTATTAAGTTTAGTTGCCCTTCCTGTTATTTTTCTAACTGTCGTTTTAGCTGTCAATCAAATGAACGTCACTCAATTAGGACGTATCGGGGGTAAATTAATCGTTTACTACGCCGTTACTACAGCCGCTGCCGTCTTAATTGGTTTGTCACTTGCACTATGGTTTAACCCTGGAAAAGGCTTAACGCTGCCCGTTGAGACTGTAGAGAAACCTGTCACTCCACACATTTCAGATGTGCTACTGCAAATCGTTCCTAAAAATTTGTTTGCAGCTTTCACATCAGGTGATTTAATGTCGATATTATTTGTTGCTGTCATTATTGGTATGGCGATTTCAATGATGAAATTCTCTGCTGATAAGCAATTGGAGGAATACGGCGCTTTGTTGGACAAGCTATTGGTTGCGCTGAATACGATGTTTTACAAAATATTAAGTGGGGTATTACTTTACGCTCCTATAGGCGTTTTCGCAATTAGCGCCACCGCTTTTGGTAGTCAGGGTGTAGAAACATTTAAAGCGTTGTTATCATTTACGGCTACTTTTTACGTGGGAATTATTATCCTTTGGTTGGTCGTCTATGTAGGTTTTCTTAAATATTCCAGAACACCTATCGTCCATTTCTTTAAACAAACGAAGGACGCTTATACAACCGCATTTTTCACTTCGAGTAGTATCGCATCTTTGCCCATTGCAATAGATGCAGCAAAGAAAGCAGGAGTTTCTGAGAAAACCGCAAACTTTGCTCTGCCATTAGGAGCGGTATTTAACTCAGACGGTGGGGCGTTACGAATGGGTATATCATTAGTTTTCGCTGCTAATATTACCAATTTAAATTTATCAGTTTCCGATTTCCTTTTAATTGTTGTCATCGGAACGCTCCTATCAATCGGAACAGCCGGTGTTCCTGCCGCGGGACTAGTTACATTATCAGTCGTTCTTACAATGTTTAACTTACCATTAGAAATCGTCGCATTGATTGCAGGAGTGGATGCAATCATCGGCATGGGTGGAACAGCTTCTAATGTAATTGGCGACATTGTAGGTGCTGCTGTTGTGGACCGTGGAGAACGCAAGAAGTTAGCAAAAGCATAACTACATTTAAAAGATGAAACTGATTTTAAAAGAGGCACATTTGCTAGTACTATCTAGCGAATGTGCCTCTTTTCAGTCTTTCTATACACTGTATAAATTATTTTACATAAGCTTTAAATGTAAAGACAGACATCGGTTGAATCTTTCGCTGTTTTTGTGCAAACTTAACTAACTCGACTTGCGATTCAATCAACGTCTTAAGTTTTGCTGGAATGTCAGAAAGCTTCCTAATTTCATCGTTATATTTTGCGACCATCATGCCTACTTCCCACATTCCATCCTGCAGTTTCGGAGAGTGTATTGTACGCTCTGCGCTGATTTCCCAACCTGCTATTGCTGTTAATTTTTTAATATCCGATGGTGTGAATAAAGTTCGAACGTTTGAAAAACTACTTTCTTTAAAACATTCATATTGAGATTGAATTAAAATTGCCAAAAAATGAGGATGTTGTTCAATACGGTGAATTCTCGTATCCCATTCAGCAAAGCATAGATTTTTAGCATACCTTTTCGCCTTGGTTAACATCTCCAATAACTCATCAAATGATTTCAAATACCATGAGCAATGGGAGAAAACAATATAATCATATTCGGCATCAACACATCTAAAGTCATCCGCCAATAGATCCATGTTAAATTCCATCTTAATTTGCTTTCCTAAAATAGACTTTTGTAAATGTCGGGCTGCAGCACCTAATGTGATAGGTGCTCCATAATCAGGCGTTGCTATATCAATGCCATGAACAAGCCCTTTTTCTCCAACGGTATAGGCTAGTGCAGCCGTCGTATCTCCTTGCCCACAACCTACCTCTAAAACACGACTCCCTTTTTCAATTCCCCAAAACTCGATTAGCCTCAAGCGATGTTCTGTTTGGATTCGTTGAATATCAGCCATACCACCTGTCATTGCCATGCATCCAACAATTTCATTAATTGCTGTTCCAGACATATATAACCTCTTTCCCTTTATTTTTTTGTCGTTATGTTAATCTCCGCTTACAATACCGTATCATTTAATTATGAAAATTATACCACTTCGTAACATAGACGTTATACTAGACTAAAACGTCTATAACACTTTACGATAAAGAGTGAGCTATTAATAATAGAAAGAAGTGTTTCTATGCAACCATTCCGTTTAAAAAATCAACAACAAGTAACTATTTCAGAAGCAACAATGGACGATGCGCAAGCAATTATCAATTTTTATAATCGAGTAGGTGGCGAGTCAGACTATCTATCATTTGGTAAAAATGAATTTACGAGTGATGTAGAAAACTATAAAAGTGCACTCGAAGCGACACGTTTAGAAAAAAACTCAATCATCTATATTGCAACTGTAAATAGGGAGATTATTAGCATTGCATCTATTCATTCAAACCAAAAGACAAGATCGAAACATGTTGGGACATTAGGTATTGTTGTCAGTCAACAATTCATTGGACAAGGTGTTGGGCGGAAAATGATGGAACTACTCATTGACTGGGCAAAAACGAACGAAATCACCCGAAAAATCACCTTAGTTACACGTGAAGATAATGATACCGCTATTCAATTATATGAAAAACTTGGCTTTGTAAAAGAGGGATTGTCACTAAAGGACAACCTAGTTGACGATGTATACTACAATTCCTTAATGATGGCCATGTTCGTTTAGCACAAATGAGTTTAAAACAGCTCAATCCATCCTACCAAAAACACCACAATCCTTGGACTGTGGTGTTTTACATTTTGCTTATCTCCCACTATTAAAGCGGCTAAGGAAATCTTGCAATCTTTCACTTTCAGGATTAACAAGGATATCTGTTGGATGACCTTCTTCTTCGATAACCCCTTCATTTAAAAATAGAA
>JARIDO010000017.1 GCA_029263895.1 Sporosarcina sp. | reverse complement strand
AGTGCACAGAAATACGGCAAATCGAACACTTCCTTGTTCGATTGGCTGAGGCCGTGCCCGCGGAAAGCGTTCGACTGAAACGTAAATCAACATTACTTTTAAGGTTGTATATAAAGAAGGGTGACGTATAAATCACATCACCCCAACATTTGACTTAGAACCTCTTTTTATATTAAAAAGTAGAAAATTGGACGGAGATACTGGTCAGATAGGTAGTTAATAGGTCCCTTGGAAGTCGTAGGCTATAAGTACTTAAGCGTAACGGTAGTGAGATGTCAGAGATTACTCAAATGAAATGTAATTGTAATATGCGCGGAAGCAGATTGTGTTATAATGATGTTGTCGAAATAACTCGAGAAACTAATTATCAGGTGGTTTTTAAAAATGATAGTAATGAAAAATGTGTATAAAAAATATCCTAACGGCGTGGTAGCCGCGAACGGTATTAATATTGAAATTAATCGTGGAGAGTTTGCTTATGTCGTGGGACCCAGTGGTGCAGGTAAATCAACTTTTATCAAGATGATGTATCGAGAAGAAAAACCTACTAGTGGTGATATTCTAATAAATGGAGTTAATCTATCTACAATTCGGAATAAAAGAGTTCCATTTTTGCGTAGACAAATAGGAGTTGTTTTTCAAGACTTTAAACTGCTACCTAAATTAAATGTCTATGAGAATGTAGCATTTGCTTTAGAAGTTATCGAGGAATCACCAGTAGACATTCGTAAAAAAGTGAATGATGTACTTGGGCTTGTCGGTTTGACACAGAAAGCTAGAATGTTTCCAAATGAACTTTCTGGTGGAGAACAACAACGTGTTTCTATTGCTAGATCGATTGTCAATGTACCTCAAGTTGTTATTGCGGATGAACCTACAGGCAATTTAGATCCAGAAACATCAATGGAAATCATGCGAATACTAGAACAAATTAATGATCGAGGCACAACAATTGTGATGGCGACTCATAATAAGGAAATTGTTAATACGATTAGACATCGTGTTATTGCTGTAGATGACGGACTCATCTCGCGTGACGAATACGGAGGTGACTACGGTTATGAAAATTAGAACATTAGGTAGACATACAAGAGAAAGCTTAAAAAGCATTAGTAGAAATAGATGGATGACATTTGCATCCGTAAGTGCTGTAACCGTAACATTACTTCTTGTCGGTGTATTTTTAGTTATCATGATGAATTTAAACTTGGCTGCTAGTAGTCTTGAAAATGATGTAGAGATTAAGGTAGTCACTGATCCAGCAGCAGATGAGGCAACGGTTAAAAAACTCGAGCAACAAGTGAAGAATACACCAGGCGTATCTGAAGTAGTTTACTCATCTAGAGAAGCTGAACTTGAAACGTTAATCAAGTCATTCGGTGACGAACTAGATTTATATAAGCAAAACAATCCACTTGGCGATGCTTTTTTTGTGAAAGCAGAAAATCCGCAGCAAACATCAGAAATTGCGAAGAAGATTGATACATATGACTACACAGATAAGGTCGTATATGGTGAAGGGAAAATTGAAAAGCTATTTAATGTTTTAAATATGAGTAGAAATGTTGGGTTAGTCCTCATTTTAGCATTGCTATTTACTGCGATGTTCCTAATCTCGAATACAATCCGTATAACGATTGTCGCTAGAGGTAGGGAAATTGAGATTATGAAATTAGTAGGGGCAACTAATAATTTTGTGAGAATTCCATTTTTGATAGAAGGAATTTGGTTAGGCGTTTTAGGCGCTATTTTGCCAATGCTACTTATTTCAGTAACGTATATAAAACTATATAACGTATGGCAACCTAAATTAGACGGACAGATGTTTCAGTTATTAAGTACTACACCTTTTATTTATCAATTGAATGGCCTGTTGTTATTCATGGGCGTTTTTATCGGTATATGGGGTAGTTTCATGTCTGTGCGCAAGTTTCTGAAAGTATGAATTTACACAAAAGTTTGAAAGGGGATTTGAGGATTTGAAAACATACAAAATAGTATTAGCAGCAATGATTGCGATATTGATGTTGTCTATAACGGTTAGTGAACCATCGGTATTAGCTGCTAATCCATTGACTGATATGAAGAAAGAAAAGAAACAAATTGAACAAAAAAAGAATGACTTAAAGTCAACGATTGATAAGAAAAAAGAAGAAATCACAAACAAGAAAACGAAGTCGGAAGAACTTACTGGGAAAATTTCGACGATGAATGTTCAAATTGATAAAACAAAAACGAATATTGAACAAGTAACGACAGAAATTACTCAAACCAATACGGAAATAGAAGAGTTACAAGTTTCGATTGTAGAACTTGAAAAGAAAATTGCGGAACGTGATGTTGTATTGCGTGAACGTGTTAGAGCAATGCAAGTAAAGGGAACGTCTGTTAGTTATATTGACGTACTTTTAGGTGCAAACAGTTTTTCTGACTTCATTGACCGTTTTTCAGCAGTCAATACGTTGATGGATGCAGATCGGTCTATTATGGAACAGCAAAGTCAAGACAAAGAGCAACTTGAAAAAGACAAAATACTAGTTGAAGAGAAACTAGCTACTCAAGAAAAAAATAAAAAAGATTTAGAGTCTATGAAAGTTTCTTTAGAATCTAAACGCGTTGAAATGAACGGCTTAGTCGATGCTTTAGAAGATGAACAAGCGAAACTTGCGAAAGAAAAAGGTCAACTTGAAGAGGAACTCCATGAGGTACATGAAATTAGCGCGGAACTAGAGGCACAAATTGTGCAAGAACAAAACCGTATTGCTGAACTTGCTAGAAAAGCTGAAGAACAGCGTAAAGCAGCAGCAGCAGCTGCTGGCGGATCTTCCGGAGGGGCTTCTGATAATCTCCCAGCAATGTCTAGCGGTACTTGGACAAAACCAACAACGGGTAGACTGGCTTCACCGTTTGGATGGCGCATGCATCCAATTCATCATGTCCAAAAACAACATCGTGGTATGGATATTTCCAATGCAGTAGGGACACCAGTAGTGGCAGCAGGCGATGGAATTGTCTCTGTGGCTAGACCTTTTAGCACATATGGTAATTTTATTTCCATTACGCACTCCGTAAATGGACAGATCTTTACGACAGCATATGCACATTTATCACAGATTGGTGTAAGTGTAGGACAATCTGTTGAAAAAGGTCAATTTATTGGTAAAATGGGTGCGACAGGTGCCGTTACCGGATCACATCTACACTTCGAATTCCATGTTGGTGGTTGGAGTGCTAGTGGAGCAAGTGCAGTTAATCCATTACGCTATGTTTCATTCTAAATAATGATAGAAGCAACGAAAGTAGCTTGAGTTTAATAGTGAATATATTAAACAGTCGTACACAATAAATAGATAGCCTGTCCTCTCGAAAGAGGACAGGCTTTTTCATAGGTCAAATACTTCGCAATGTAGCTCTAAATCATATACCATATACGGTATATGATTTAAAAGGGGTTTTGTTTGAATGCCTGTCACAGATTATTTCACGATTGTAAATTTGACAATGCCGTCGTCTTGGATTGCACTCATCATCGCATTTGTTTTTGCATACATTGCAGTGCGTCTGCGCTTTGGTAAAAAAGAAGCTGAATACCTTTCAGACGCGTTCTTCTATCTACTTATTACATGGAAGGTCAGCGTGATTTTGGTTGACTTCACAACTGTTATTCAATCACCTTTAACGATTCTTTATTTTCATGGAGGAGTATTTGGTTTTTACCTAGGTCTGGTAGTAGTTTGTGTTAAATTTTTAGTTGATAAGAGAAAAATGAAATTGAGAGAAAATACGATTTTTGCATTATTTACTGGAGTAGTGCTTACCCAGTCTGTTTATCAAGTAGCGATGGTTATTTTAAATGATGGAGATCTAATAGCACGGATCATAACATGTGTTGGATTCATAGGATACGCAGCATTTTTTTGGTTTACAAGCGTAAAATCAATTAAATGGCAAGTGCAACATATTGTATTCTTTATTGCAGTACATGGATTTATTGCATCAATGCAGTCGATATCCTATTTGTCTACGCCACTTGTTACGTCAATTAGTGTCAGTGTGTTTGTGGGATTTGTATACTTCGCAAATAGTCGTAAAGAATTGAATTGGAGGAATAACAATGAATAAAAAAGTTTTCGGCTATATTATAGCCACATTACTCATTGGTACATTAGTTGTAATCATGGTGAAAACGAATTTAGAGAAAACAGAACCTATTCCAACGGAGCAACTTGGAACGAGTCAACCTGATACAGATACGACAAAAGGATTAGGCAAAGGCGACACACCTCCTGATTTTGAACTTACAACAGTAGCCGGTGATCAAGTGAAATTATCAGACTTAAAAGGGAAGAAAATAATTTTAAACTTCTGGGCTTCTTGGTGTGGACCATGTAAAGCGGAAATGCCACATATGGAGCAGTTTTATAAAAACAATAAAAATGAAAATGTTGAAGTTATAGCCGTTAATATGACAACGACTGAGAAAATGGGCGTTGATGCCGTGAAAGATTTTATTAAAGCTTACGGTCTAACATTTCCAATTCCGTTAGATCAAGATGGCGCAGTGATGGATGCTTATAAAATTATTCCAATCCCAACGACATACTTACTGAATACAGATGGAACAATTGGTCAACAAATTATCGGTCCAATGGATGAAAAGATTATGAAGCAAGTAGTCGATACGTTGCATTAATTGTTGTGAAACCCTACTTCGTGTAGGGTTTTTATTTTCTCTATTGGTGTAAAGTGCCATTTACTAGTTCGATTTTTCACTTAAACTCTTAAATCAATCAGTCACAAAGAGCTTGTCGTATTGTTCTTTTTTCGTTCATATAGTGGATGGAGGAGGGATTAGTAGATTATGCGGAGAAGTCGTTTTTTTGCGTTTATAACACTTGCTGTTCTAGCCGTTGCCTTATTTTTGCTGCTGGATGGTTGTTCTGCGAGTGAGACGAAAGGGGATGCCAATCAAAGTTCATTTGGCGTCATTGATGAAGCGTACGATATTATTAAAAAAAAGGGTGTCTATTCTGTAGATGAGGATTTGCTAATTGAAGGCGCATTGAGAGGGATGACAGATGTCATTGGTGACCCTTATTCTACGTATTTCTCGAAAGATGAGGCCGCTGCACACAAAGAGTCTCTTGCAAGTGAACGCATTGGTATTGGAGCTGAAATTACGCGTTCAAATGGAAAGTTCATTATTGTTGCTCCAGTTAAATCGTCGCCTGCTGAAAAAGCTGGTTTGCGACCATATGATGAGATTGTGCGCATCGATGGTGAACGTCTTGAAGGAGATTCCCTTAAGAATGTCGTCCAAAGAATTCGTGGAAAAAAAGGAACAACGGTGAAAATGACAATTTTTCGACCGGATGATGAAAAGCATATTGAACTGAATGTAGTGCGTGACACGATATCCGTGAAAACAGTTTTCCCGAAAATTATTAAAGAACGAAAAGATAAAATCGGTTACATATCGATTACAACATTTGGGGAAGAGAGTGCAAAAGAATGGAAAGTAGCGACGGATAAGTTAATTAAAGAAGGTGCGGAGGCTTTGATTATTGACGTCCGCGGCAATCCAGGTGGTTATCTTCATACAGTCGGAGACATTGCGGGTAGTTTGGTACAAGTGGATTCGATTTTTGCTTATATGCAAGATGCCAAAGGAATGTTGACTCCGTTAGTAACTGAAGAAAGTACGGAGATTCCCTATGATGAAAAGTTGAAAAAAATGCCGATTGTTCTTATGCAAGATAAAGGAAGTGCATCTGCTAGTGAAGTGCTCAGTGGCGCGTTAAAGGATTTAAAGCGTGCATATATCACTGGAACGACTAGCTTTGGAAAAGGGACAGTTCAAGATACAATCGATTTGTCTAATGGTGGAGAAGTCAAGTTATCGACACATAAATGGCTAACGCCAAAAGAGCAATGGATTCACGGGAAAGGTATTAACCCCGATTTAGCTGTTGAACAGAATTTACTATTTACGGAACATATACGGATTTCTACAGGTAGCTATAAGTTGGGTGATTTCGATGAAGATATTGCGTACGCACAACGATTATTAATGGGAATGGGATATAGTTTATCGCGAAAAGATGGCTATCTTGACGAGTCTACGGTTGATGCAGTTCAGTCTTTTAGATCTGCCGCAAAAGTGAATGTTGACCAGCTGATGGATCGAGAATTCTTCGTTACACTTAAAGAGGAAGTAGAAAAGTTTAGGGCAGATCAAGAAAATGATGATCAATTGCAAATGGCGGTGGGCTACATTCATCAAAAAATGAAGTCGAAGTAACTTCCGATTTAGCTATCGGAAGTTTTTTTGTATGGATATTCAAAAAGATAATGATATTTCCTTTATAGCTGGTTCAATTTCATAACTACTTATTTTAATTCAAAAGATGCAGTTCTTTACAACTAATCGTATTAAAATATATCAACGGAACTATTGCTCCGATTGGATGTGAGCTAAATAATTACGCGCGCGTAAAATCCCTTAATATGCCCATGAAAATCAACTATCGTCCGTAAACATCACTTATCGAATGCCACTTTATGTTTCAACCGTTTTTATTAAGATCTAATGGTTAATTTTGCTATCGTGAAATTGATTCAGCTGAATATATTATTTAACTTGATTTTGCCATTTCTTATCAAATGATGTACATACAGGGTCAATCTTTTGTTACAATGAATAGTAATGGTCGTTGTATAGAATGGGATGGTGAAGGTACATGTCTGAGAAAATAGGGTTTGATATACTTGAAGCGGTATTGCTGTTTATTCTGAATCCAGTTCTAATCGTTACGTTAATCGTAGCTGTTGGAGTAGGCTATTTCCGAGTGAAGCAGGAGCGACGCAGTTTTAAAGTACGTGTGCTACCGGGAATTACAGAACTTAAAAAAGTGCTGGCTGAATCATGGCCGTATGCGTTAGTACTCTCTATATTATTTTGTGGTATTGGATTAGTAGTTGAGCCGATTTTGCTTGCTCTTATGTCAATTGTAATGGTAGTGACACTCTTATCGTTCTTTTACAAAGTAGCTTCTCCAATCTATTTTATAGCAATTGCAACAATAGGGATGTTTATCCTAAATAAATTCGATAATAATAGTATAACTCAGCGCTGGAGTTTGGGAAGTTTTGATATTTCAGGTGATATGGCACTAACGATTCCAATCATTGCAGGTTTGTTATTAGTTGTGGAAGGGATGCTGATTGCTCGCCATACTTCAAAATATGCATCTCCATTCCTCGTTCAAACAAATCGAGGGATGCGCGCTGCTTCCTTTAAAGTGAAGCGACTTTGGCTACTACCTGTCGTTTTTCTTATACCCGGAGATATGATTTCGAATTACTTACCGTATTGGCCACAGTTTACGCTAAATGAGAGTCAATTTAGTTTTTTACCAATACCACTTATTATTGGTTTTTCACAAATTGCTCGTGCTACATTTCCAGATGTGTTAATGCCGAAAGTTGGAAAAGCGATTGTTTGGACTGGAGTGGGTGTCATCGTTGTAGGCATATCTGCTATATGGCTACCAATGTTAGGATGGATTGCACTATTAATTGGTGTAATTACACGAATAGCCATTTCAATTTATACATCGGTTCATGAACGTAGTGGTAGTTTAATAGCGCCACCAAGCTCTGCTAGTGTTGTTATTGCGGCGGTATTACCTGGTTCTCCAGGTGAAAAGATGGGGCTACAAGCGGGTGAAAAAATCCGTTCTGTTAATGGGATTCAAGTTACAAATGAGAAAGAACTATATGATGCAATCCAGGTGAATGCCGCCCATTGTCGCATTCAAGTACTTGACCGTAATGGTGAAGTGCGCTTAATGCAGCAAGTCATCTATAGACATGATCATCACCGTTTAGGATTATTAGTCGTTCGTTAAGTTAGAATTGGAAGGATTGTACATTATGGAATCATTCGAAACAAAATTACTACTCGCAATGATTTTACCGGGATTGCTCGTTGTTTTTTTTACACGCGTTACATTCCATCATATTGTAGGTTTAATTTTGACACTTGCATTAATCGCGGCGTCAGTGTATGCAGGGTATACACATAATTGGATACTCTATGGTGCGGATGCATTGTCACTAACAATTGGTTTTTGGTATGCGACACAGATGGTGAAGAGAGCTAGAGAGCAAGATTGATAAACGATTATCGCAACACACTTTTAAGATAATAAAAGGACTCCACTTTGAACATTAAATTGTTCAAAATGGAGTTCTTTTGAAGATGATAAATTTAAATATAGTTATGTAAATTAAATAGTGAAATGAACGATAAATCCGAAAAAAGTTGCTGCTTATTTCGGGCGATTTTTAGAGCTTACGGACGAAGATGCGAAATTGCGGGCGTTTTACGTATGATTATGAGCGGTAATTGATTTTTACGGACGATTTAAGAGGTTTTACGAGCGATATATCATTTTTATAGGCGCGCACCATTTTCTAACTATCAATCATTCAATGAATGTAAGTCATTCAAATAAATAAACTATAAACGGCCAGTACTCCAATCGTCCCTAAAACAACGACCATCAAGCCGCCGCCTAAAAGCGCAATTGCAAACGCGACAATTATACCGACTACACCGAATAGAATATTGCCATCTTGAACAAAGAGGACAGCGGGAAAAATAAGCGCTCCTAAAACAGCATAAGGTATATTTTTTAACACACCCGATACTATCGGTGGTAGCTTCTTTTCATCGAGAAATGCTAGGGGAATCATACGAGGTAAATACGTCACGAGTGCCATCCCTAAAAGCATCCACCAGTACTGTGTTCCCATCATGATTCCTCCTCTTTTACAAATAATTGTTCATCTGATTTTCTGCGATTTGCATAGACAATCTCTACTAAAATTGCTGAACTCAATGTTGAAATGAGAATAGACCAACCTGTTTCAATTCCGATTGCGTACAATAAACAATGAAGCATAGCAGCGATGCTTGCGAGCATAACAACTTTACGATTGCCTCTCATCGATGGAACGAGCAGCCCTATAAACATAGCATATAACGCAATTGACATCGCTGTTTTTAAAAATGTAGGTAAATTTGCTCCGATGATATGCCCTACTGCTGTAAAAGTAACCCAACTACTATAGGAGATGAATGTTACGCCGAAAGCGTATGCAGTTGAAATTTTATCGTTTTTACTCGTGGCAAGAACGGAAAATGATTCATCGGTAATTCCAAATGCGTAAATGGATTTCACCCACTTCGGTGCAGGTTGCATCTTTTCGTTGAGTGAAGCCGTCATAAGAAAGTGTCGTATATTAACGATAAATGTACTTAGAACAATTAAAACCGGGTCTACTGCTTTAGCTAGTAAACTTAGTGACATATACTGTGCAGCACCTGCGTAAACAAAAAGGCTCATTGCTGTTGCCTCGATGATAGACAAGCCAACTGTTTTTGCGAGAAGCCCAAACGTCAGAGCAATAGGAAAATAGCCGATGGCAATGCTTGAACCCGCCTTGATTCCTGCTATAAATTGTTTGTTCATCATCTTTTCACATCTTTCTACAACGTTCTATAAGCTATTTGGTGATTATACTATAAGACAGTGGTTTAATGTAGATAGAGTAGGGAAATTCATAGAACATAAATAAATGTAGATGTTAAAATTAAAAGAGTTGGATATACTAACAATTGGACTACATTTTAACAGTTACTTTTTACTAGAAACTACTAATGAGGGTGTTTTGAATGAATGAATGGCTAGATCCAGATAAAATCATTGAGTTAACACAGCATTATAAAGCGTTAGGACCGCTAGTTGGGATTTTCTTACCCTTCTTAGAGGCCTTTTTGCCATTCCTACCGTTAGTTGTATTTGTCGTAGCAAATGCAGCGGCTTTTGAATGGTTAGGGTTTATATTATCTTGGACAGGCACGGTTGCAGGATCTTACGCTGTGTTTTTAATCATACGAAAGTATGGTCGTCACAAGTTTCTTCACTTTTTAACGAAGAGTCAACGTATTCAAAAGTTGATTAAATGGGTTGAGCATAACGGTTTTGGGCCATTATTTATCCTTATTTGTTTTCCTTTTACCCCATCTGCTCTTGTTAATTTAGTAGCAGGTGTATCAGATATGAAAAAGTCACAATACTTATGGACGTTAATGGCTGGTAAGCTTGTGATGATATTTACAATTAGCTTTATTGGCTATGATATAAAAGCATTATTTACACAGCCAATTAGAACAGCGATTGTCGTAGGTATTATCGTTATCTTATGGGGAGTAGGGAAATGGTTCGAACGTCGTCTAAACAAAAAGGTTGAATCCGATTTTCGAGCGATTCCACACCCCACTTCAAAAAAGTAAAAGCGGTTCTTAACTTTTCCTATCTGTTCATCCTATCTTCCTTTCGGTACAATGAAAGAATAGGGTGAACAGGTATTTTTTTTATGGGACTGGAGGTTGCTAACATTGTCATTACGATTCATAACGGGACGGTCAGGTTCAGGGAAAACAACGTTTATTGAGCGAGAAATTGCTGCCGAATTGAAAGAGAATCCGGTAGGGAACGCGATTGTTGTCATTGTACCAGATCAGATATCCTTTTCGATGGAACATAGTTTAGCTGTCAATTTTGGTTTGAAAGGCATTATTCGTGCGCAAGTTTTAACATTTAAGCGTCTGGCATGGAGAATTCTTCAAGAAACTGCCGGTATTACGAGAAAAGAAGTGGATGGGTTCGGATACCGCATGCTCGTGCGTAGTGTTTTGGAGGAAAATCAAGAGGACTTTAAACTTTTTAGACAAGCCGCAAGTAAAAGAGGCTTTACTGAACAAATTGGTGGTTTGATGAAAGAGTTTAGTCGATATTGCCTCGATTATGAAACAATGAATACGCTCTATGAAGAACTTCAAGCTAAAGGAGCGCCGCGTACGTTACTAGACAAAGCGAGTGATTTGTCGTTGTTGTTAACAAAAATTGAAGAGCGATTAGGTACATCGTTTGTCGATAGTGAAGGACATCTTACTTTACTCGCCTCTCAAATTAAGCATGCTGACTTATTAAAAGATGCTGATATCTATATAGACGGATTTGAAACATTTACTACTCGTGAATATGAAATTGTTATGGAACTGATGAAGCATGCAAAACGTGTAACTGTAGTATTGCCAATGCAAGGAGTCGAATCAGGGTTTGCTGATCATGAGTTATTTTTTAATGCTGTAAGAACCTCCTTGAAACTTAGAGAGATTGCAAGAGTTGAGTCTGTTGAAGTAGAAGATGATATCTACATGAAAGATGCACCACGTTTTCAGAATGATGATTTACGTCATTTGGAACAGGAGTTTGATAGGTATCCGACTAACGAGAAAAAGTCTGAAGGTGCAATCACATTCATAGAAGCTTCTGATCATCGGGCCGAGATTCATGCAGTCGCACGTCAAATTCGTCAAATGCTTTCAGAAGGTAAACGCTATAAAGATATGGCGATTCTTTATAGAGAACCAGTGAAATATGATGAATTGATTCGAACAATTTTTCAGCAACATGATATTCCTGTATTCATTAGTCAAAAGAAACCGATGCTCCATCATCCGCTAATTGAATTTACGCGCTCTGTCCTAGAAGCGGTTAATGCGGGTTGGACATATGAATCTATTTTTCGAGCGGTGAAGACTGATTTATTCTTTCCGTATCGCGAAAACAAAAGGATATGGCGAGATCGAGCCGATAAGCTTGAGAATTATGTACTTGCTCAAGGGATATATGGCAAGCGCTGGTTCGAGGAAGAGCGTTGGCAAGTTAAACGTTATCGTGGATTAGAATTACAAAAGACCGTTCAAACAGATGAGGAAAAAGAAGACGAACAAATACTCAAGCTTGTACGTGATGTTGTTCGTGAGCCGCTAAGTAAATTGGAAGGTCGATTAAAAAAGGCGAAAACAGGTCGCCAAGTAGCTGAAGCGCTTTTCATTTTCATTGAGGACATTCAAGTGTATGACAAAATTATTGATTTGCGTGCAGATGAAGAACGAGCCGGAAGACTACTAGCTGCCACTGAACACGAACAAGCTTGGAATAGTTGGATAAATGTCTTAGACCAATTCGTTCTAATGTTTGGTGATAAAGAAATGAGTGCTATAGAAGCATCAAAACTATTGGATGAAGGTCTCGATTCACTTGAATTTGCCCGGATTCCTCCTTCACTTGACCAAGTGACAGTGACAACGATTGAAATGGCAAGTTTAATGGCAATCGATGTCGTTTTTGTCATTGGTGTAAATGATGGGGTTATGCCGAAACGAGTGGAGAATGAAGGGATTTTATCAGATGTTGATCGTGAGTGGTTTTCAGGTATCGGCTTTGATTTAGCTCCAACGACGAAATTGCGATTGATGGATGAAACATATATGGCTTATCGAGCATTTACTTCTGCACGTGAAAAGTTATTTGTGTCGTATGCAAAGGCTAATGAAGAAGGGAAATCACTCATTCCGTCACTATATATTGCGCGTTTGCAACAAATCGTGTCAGGTATTTTTCTTATGACAGCAGTGACAGACCCATCTGAATTGTCAACGGAAGCAGATCAAATGGCATATATTAGTCATCCTCGAACAGCTTTGCCATTTATGGCAATGAAATTAAAGGAAGCAGAAAAAACAGGCGTTTTTGAACAACAATGGCGGGCTGTGATGACCTATTATGAAGAAGATCCTTTATGGTCAATGGTGCTTCAAGATGTTATTCGTCCATTACGACAACAACTACAAACGGAACGCTTGAAACCAGAAATGACTGCTGGTCTTTATGGTGAGTCCTTTACGTCGAGTGTGTCGCGTGTTGAATCGTACTATAGTTGTCCGTTCCAACATTACGCAACATATGGGCTTAAATTACAAGAACGCTCAGAGTTCACCTTAGAAGCTCCCGCAATCGGTGACTTATTTCACGCTGCATTGAAATGGGTTTCTGATGAAGTAATACGTTCAGGTAAATCATGGACGGAGCTATCAAAAGAAGAGTGTTGGAAGCATGCACGAGAAGCTGTGGAGGATATTACACCTTATTTTTTCAATCGAATACTCCTTTCCACTAATCGTTATCTTTATATTAAGCGGAAACTTATGCATATTCTACAACGGACTATCTACTCTCTCAGTATTCAAGCGAAAGCAACTGTTTTCAAACCGATTGCCATTGAAGCAGGTTTTGGACAAGGTGAAGAGTTACCACCCTTACACATACCGTTACGCCGTGGTGATTCCATGAAGATGCGCGGTAGAATAGACCGAGTCGATACAGCTGAGATTGACGGTAAAAATTACTTGCGCATTGTTGACTATAAATCGTCAGCAAAGGCACTCGATTTGACTGAAGTCTACTACGGGTTGTCGTTACAGATGATGACCTATTTAGATGTTGCACTTGAGAATTCGAATGAATGGCTAGGTTTTGAAGCAAATCCTGCTGGTGTACTGTACTTGCATATTCATAATCCAATGATTCGCCCAGCAGTTGAATTGACAGCTGAACAGTTAGAAGATGAAATAGCTAAATCTTATAAGATGAAAGGCTATTTAATAGAGAAACAAGATATCGCGATGGGCATGGATTCTGATTTAGGTAAAACATCGTCTATTATTCCTGCCGCCTTAAAAACGGATGGTACATTTACAAAAGCATCGAAAGTGTTGTCTGTCGACGATATGCAAATGATGCGGTCATTTGTAAGAACTCGACATCAAAAAGCAGGCGATGCCATGATGGCAGGGGATACAAGAGTACTACCTTATAAACTGCGTAACAAAATGCCTTGCCAATTTTGTAATTACCGTTCGGTTTGTCAATATGATCCGTCTGATCCTTTATCAACACATCGACCGTACCCTGAAATGGAAGCAGAGCAATCTTTACTAAAAATGCGTCAGGAGGTGGCGGATGATGAACATACCGACTAAACCAATAGAATCTACATTTACCGATGCTCAATGGAGAGCCATTTGGGCAACGGGTAAGGATGTTCTCGTTTCTGCTGCAGCGGGTTCTGGTAAAACAAAAGTTTTGATAACAAGAATGATTGAAAAAGTGTTGGATAAAAACAATCCAATTGATGTAGACCAGTTACTCGTTGTGACCTTTACAAATGCATCTGCTGCAGAAATGCGACATCGAATGGCAATTGCATTAGAAGAAGCTATTCTACAAGATCCAGAATCCGTTCATCTACGGAGACAACTGAATTTATTAAATAAAGCTCAAATTTCTACATTGCATTCTTTTTGTCTAAATGTTGTACGTCAATATGCATATTTACTTGAGATCGATCCAGGTTTCCGTCTTGCGGACAGTACAGAGGCTGCACTACTGCGCGATGATACGATTGGTGAAGTGCTTGAAAAAGCATATAGTGCTCATAATCCTGAAGCAATGTATCGATTAGCAGATAGCTTTACTGCTGATCGAAACGACCAGGCAATTGAAACGTTAATCGACCGATTATATGATTATTCGCGTGTCCATCCTTCGCCAATTACGTGGTTACGTTCAATTCCTTCCCAATATGAAGTAGGACAAACAGCGACGATTGAAGATCTGGCGTTCATTGATTCGTTGAAGACGACCATTCGACACGCGCTTGAAGAAGCGGCGGCGTTAACAAATGAAATGAAGCGTATAGCAGAAATGCCAGAAGGCCCAGAGCCGTTAGTTGCGACCGCTGAAGCTGATTTACTGTGGATCAATGAAGCATTACATCGTGTTACTGAAGAGACATGGGAAAAGACATTCGACTTTTTTAGTACGTTAAAATGGGTGAAAGCTGGGACGATTAAAAAAGAATCATGTGATGAAGAGCTAGCGAAACGTGCAAAAAGTATACGTGATTCAGTGAAGAAACTTGTGAATGGATTAAAAGAAGCCTATTTCACAAGAACACCCGCGAGGTTACTCGATGAAATTCGTTTAATGGCACCCGCAATGCACACACTTATCGAGCTCGTCATTGCGTTTGGGAAGCGTTATGAGCAAGTAAAGATTGACAGGGGCATTGTCGATTTTTCGGATTTAGAACATTATGCACTTAAAATTTTAGCTGTTGAGCAAAATGGTCACTTAGTTCCGTCAGATATCGGCAATGATTATCGTAATCGATTTGCAGAGGTACTTGTAGATGAGTATCAAGACGTAAACTTATTGCAAGAATCAATAATTCAGCTTGTTAAGCGTGGAGATGAGCATAACGGCAATCTGTTTATGGTTGGCGATGTAAAGCAATCAATCTATCGTTTTCGTTTGGCTGAACCTATGTTATTCCTCGGTAAGTATATGCGCTTTTTAACTGACGAAGGTCCAGAAGGGTTGAAAATCGATTTAAATGCAAATTTCCGTAGTCGACAAGAAGTGCTAGATGCAACGAACTATATCTTCTCGCAAGTGATGGGCAAGCGTGTTGGTGAAATCGATTATGATGATGCGGCAGCTTTAAAGTACGGTGCATCTTACCCAGAGAAAACAGTGACTGCGGGGTTAACAGTTCTTTATGAGGAGCAAGAAGATGAGGATAGTGGCGACGAACAATCAGGTGAAAGCTTGAAAAGTTCTCAAGCAGAAGCTCGCTTTATGGTACGGAAAATTCAGCAACTGATGCAATCAGGAGCAGAGGTGGCGGATGCTTTTAGTGGAAAAAAGAGACTGCTGGAGTACCGTGATATTGTTATTCTTATGCGCTCTATGACGTGGTCAGGTGAAATTGCTGAAGAATTTAAACTGGCAGGGATACCCGTTTATACGGAATTATCTAAAGGGTATTTTGAAGCGTTAGAAGTGATGATTATGTTAAATACATTACGTGTCATCGATAACCCATACCAAGACATCCCGCTTGCTTCAGTTCTACGTGCACCTTTCATCGGTATGACGGAGAATGAAATGGCACAAGTGCGTATGACAAATAAGAAGAAACCTTTTTTCGAAGCGTTAAAACAATTTATTGAAATCGGTGGTGCAGGAATAGAAACGGCAACGCAACAAAAATTGCAGCGATTTTTTAGCCAATTTGAAAGTTGGCGAGATCTAGCTAGACGGGGGTCATTATCGGAACTCATTTGGCAAGTCTATTCAGATACGCATTATTATGAAATGGTGGGTAGCATGTCTAACGGGAAGCAAAGGCAAGCAAATCTTCTAGCGCTACATGATCGTGCAATTGATTATGAAAAAACATCATTTCGTGGGTTGTTTAGGTTTTTACGTTTTATCGACAGGATGACACGTCGTGGAGACGACTTAGGTACAGCCCGATCTATGAGTGAGAAAGAGGACGTTGTTCGAATCATGACAATTCATTCCTCTAAAGGATTGGAATTCCCTTATGTATTCATAGCCGGTGCTGGACGGAAGTTTAATAAAATGGATTTCAATCAATCCTATTTATTCGATCAACATTTTGGACTTGCAGTAAAAGCCATTGATCCAGACAATCGAATTATGTATACGTCATTGCCATTTTTAGCAATGAAGGAAAAGAAGGAACTTGAAATGCGCGCAGAGGAAATGCGTGTGCTTTACGTTGCGATGACGAGAGCAAAAGAGCATGTAGAAATAATAGGTACTGTAAAAGATATCGAAAAAACGGTCGTCAGTTGGCAAGGAGCTCAACAAGTTGAAACTGGTCAAATGCTGCCTGAATATACTCGTTCTCGTGCCAATAGCTATTTTGATTGGATTGGACCGAGCGTGGCGAGACACTCGGCATTTGAGAAATTTGGAGTCGTTGCTGGAGGACACTTGCTGCACGATTCTTCAAAGTGGCAAATTGACGCATTTCCTATTTCGGTATTTTCAAATAACGGAGAGCAAACAGAGAATGAAAAAGAATTTGTAGTAGAGGATTTATTAGCGTTGCCTGTTGAAGAAGCTATTTTACAACAAGTGACGCAACGATTTAATGCTGATTACAAGTATGAATCGTCAATCGGGAAACGCTCGAAACAAACGGTTAGTGAACTTAAACGATTGGCCACGTTAGAGCAGGCAGATGCGGTGAATGAAACGAAGCTACCTCAAGATGAAGTGAGTACTGTTTACCTTCATAGTCGTCCAGCATTCATGCAATTGAGAGAGTTGTCTCCTGGAGAAATAGGAACGGCGATGCATACAGTGATGCAACATATTTCCATTCAACAAGTTCAAACGACAGTGCATTGTGAAAAACTCGTTGAAGAACTTGTGCAACGCCAATTGCTGACCGTAGAAGAAGGACGTGTAATTGACGTCCAAAAGGTCTCTAGCTTCTTCCAGTCATCAATTGCACATCGCTTGATGACTGCAGAGACGGTTATGCGTGAAATGCCATTCACATATGCCTCAGAAGATGGTGATGGGGATTATCAGATTTTACAGGGAATTGCGGATTGCTTATTCCAAGAATCAGATGGTAATTGGGTTCTACTAGACTATAAAACAGACCGCATTCAAGGGTTGTTTGCGTCGGACGAAATTGCAAATAAAGAAATGACGAAACGTTATCAAATTCAATTAAATCTTTATAAAAAAGCGATTGAGGAAATTATGAAAATCACGATAAAAGAAATGGTGCTTTATCTATTTGATGGAGAGAGAGCAATCACGATACAGGGGGGAATAATTTGAAATACGTGCCTACTACTCTCGGTGAACGGGTAGATTCAATTGATATGTTAAGAGGATTTGCCTTGCTGGGAATCTTCATTGCGAATATGGTGCACTTTAGCTTACCTTATATGCATATGGATGGCTATACATGGTTTACAGAACCAACAGATATCACAACCTTTACAGGCATTCGGATTTTTGTGGAAGCTAGTTTTTACCCTATATTTGCAATGTTATTTGGTTATGGACTCAATATACAATTTGAGAAAGCAACCAGAATGGGCAATCCGTTTGGAAAGGTTTTTGCGAAGCGGATGACTCTATTATTAATTTTGGGTCTTGTACATGGTCTATTCGTCTGGAATGGAGATATCTTATTCACATATGCTGTTATGGGCTTCATCATGATTGGAGTTGTTCGAATACCCCAAAAAGCAATGATTCCAATTGCATTAGTTTTGTATGTGATTCCTCTAGGCCTCTTCGTGGGCCTTATTTATCTAGTGATGAAGCTGGATCCTACGACGTTTATGGTAGGCTATCATGATCTTCAGAAAGTCCAACAATCAATAGACGTCTATTCAAAAGGAAGCTATTTTAAGATGATCAATTTGAGGGCAAGTGAGTTTGTTCAACTTGGTTTGTTAAACACTGCTTTAGGAGTCTTTTCAGTTTTACCGCTTATTATGATTGGAGCTGGCTTATCGAAATGGAAAGTATTTGAACGGGCATCGGAGTTTAAACGGCGTATCATTCTGTTTACAGTTTGTTCACTTTTAATTGGTATCGCATTGAAATCCATACCTTTCATTGGAGATGCCACAATGGATAAGATTCTGATACAAACTTTCTTCGGTGGTCCAATCCTTGCAGCTGGATATGTTGGATTATTGCTTTTACTGACACAAATACCTGCTTTACTAACTGTTTTTAAACCCTTATCTAAAGCCGGAAGAATGTCATTAACGACTTATTTAACACAGTCAATCATCGCTACAACAATTTTCTATGCCTTTGGCTTTGGTCTATATGGAAAAGTAGATTTACTAACTGGAACTGGTATAGCGGTTGGTGTGTTCCTCATTCAAATTATTTTTGCGGAATTATGGCTGTCGAAATTTCGGATGGGACCAATTGAATGGCTTTGGAGAAAAGGAACTTACGGAAAAAGTTTGCAGTATAAAGAGGAAAAACCGTCACGTTTGTCGTAACTAGTAAAAATAACAAGCTTTTACTCGGAGAAAGAGGAGGAGTTTTAGTTGAAATTATTGTCGTTTCGTTCCGAAGGTGTTACACGATTTGGTCCTAAAGTTAAAAAAGAAGATGCCGTTTGGGATATCCTTGCCATTGCGGAAGCACAAGGTGAGCATGAATTTCCGCAAACAATGATAGCGGGAGTTGCATTAGGATTAGACTTTGTTGAACAAGTAAGGAAGCTTATTGATGAAATTGAGAACGACGACGATTCCAAAAGATTTAAACATCCTTTCTCGTCTATTGAATGGTTAGCGCCGATTCCTCGTACACCTAAAAACATTATAGCTGTTGGGAAAAATTATCTAGACCATGCATCTGAAATGGGTTCAGATACACCACCCGAAAAAGTGATGGTTTTTACGAAAGCGGCTACTTCGATTGCGGCGGATGGAGAAGAGTTGTCCGTCCACGCAACGAAAACAGATAGTCTTGACTATGAAGGCGAGTTGGCAATCGTAATTGGTAAAGGGGGATACGCTATACCAAAACAGATGGCATACGACCATGTTTTTGGCTATACAATTGCGAACGACATTACAGCAAGAGACGTACAATCTGCACACCAACAGTTCTTTCTTGGGAAAAGTCTCGATGGTTCTTGTCCGATGGGACCCTATCTCGTTTCGAAAGATGAATTACCCCATGCGGATCATCTTTCCATCGTTACAAAAGTAAATGATGAAGTTCGGCAAAATGGGAATACAGCTTCTATGATTTTTAAAATTGATGAACTCATCGTAGAAATTTCTAAATATATTACATTGGAACCAGGAGATATCATTTTAACTGGAACCCCAGCAGGTGTAGGGAAAGGAATGAACCCTCCTACCTATTTAAAAACAGGGGACATTGTAAAGATTTCAATTGAAGGGATAGGTACACTCGTTAACAAGTTCAAATAAGCTTCATTCGTTTCTACAAACGCATGATTATGGTACGATTAATCAGTACAAAATTTAAAAGAGGTGACTACAATGGATGCACTATCAAACACGACTCACTTTCATATTTTAACGTGGGTAGTTGGTATTATCGTTTTTATCGTAGCGAGTGGCATGGAGCCAGGAACGAAAAATAGAAAAATCATGCACATGGTTGCACGTCTATTCTATGTATTAATTATTATTTCTGGAGCATTGTTGTTCTTTGCTCATTCAGGAATCGATCCAATGCTTTACGGCATTAAATTCTTGTTTGGTTTATTGACAGTTGGAATGATGGAAATGGTTTTAATACGTTCACAAAAGAACAAAGATGTAAAGATGTTCTGGATTCTTTTTGTTGTATTTCTTCTAGTTACAATGTTCTTAGGACTTAAATTACCTGTAGGTTTTGATCTTTTTTAATATCGAATAAATAGAAAGGAAGTGTTGGTATGACAGGAGTTGGAAGCTTCTTACTCATTGTTGTATTGATTTTGATGCTTGTTTTTGTAACGACTGTATACCTCACTTACCGAAATTCGAAGAATGATATAGACGAAGATGATTTAGATTGAAATGTAAAAACCATTAGTCATGTGATGACTAATGGTTTTTTAATGGTGAAAAACGAATTGATTTAATAAGTTATCGAGATAGTTTTTTACTTTAGTCAAAGCATTCTTTTTAGAAACAAAGTTTTCACAATATCGACCTATTCTGTTGTCACTCGAAAGCTTTCGACAGTAAACAATGGCAGGGAAGCAATTGCTTTGGTAAAATTATAGTTAACAGCTTTTTTGAGGGGGACTCTTTGTGAAATTAAATAAATGGGTAAGCATACTAACGCCAGTCCTATTACTGGTATCATTTCTTCAACCGTTAACGCCTTTAGCCGATACGAACAAAACGATAGAAGATGAGAGTATATATGACTTACTCGTCGATCGATTTAATAATGGTAATGGTACGAATGATAAAAACACAAATTCTTTAGACCCAACTGCTTTCAATGGTGGAGATTTTACAGGAATTGGTTTACGCTTACAGCACATCCAAGAGATGGGCTTTACAACAATCTCAGTAGGACCAGTTTTTAAAACGGCTTCATATGATGGTACTCAAGTACTCGACTACTCAAAATTAGAACCCCGTTTTGGAACGAAAGAAGAATTCAAAACGCTTATTAAAGATTTACATTCAAATGATTTGAAAATTATAGCAGACTTTCCATTAGGAGAAGTTAGTAAAGAAAATGTCCTTTTTGAAAATGGAGAAGCTAAGGCAGTCCCAGCGACGAGTGAAACGATCAATTGGGACAGTACTGATAAGGAAACGAAAGAATCATTGAAAGCGGCTCTCATTCAATTCATGAAAACATATAAATTAGATGGCATTCGTTTAACGAAACTTACAGGTATCGAAACAGAATTCCTCAATGAGTTAATCGTAGCAGTGAAATCCGTTAATTCAAAAGCGTATGTTTTAACAAATGAACAGTCAGATGCCGAATTTGATGCGCAGCTTAATACTCAAAAAATGGATGGAATGCGACAATCATTTTTCCGTTTTGATGCAGATACATCTCCGTTGGATACTATTTTTGATAATACAAATTCTGAATTTGTTCAATTTGACGATTTAACAGGACCTCGATTTACACATGATATGGTTGAAGCTAAGATGTTCCCACCAACTCGATGGAAAATTGCCGCTACGGCATTATTCACGATGCCTGGTATCCCTCTCATTCCATATGGAACAGAGATTGCGGTAAATGGTGAAACAGCACCAGAAATTCACCAGTTATTTAATTTTAAAACGGATATGGAATTAAAGGATCGAATAGACAACTTAAACACACTTAGAAATCAATCAGAGGCATTGCGTACTGGTGAGTTTAAAATGATTCACAATAAAGATGGCTTTACAATTTACAGTCGATCTTCAGAAGAAGAAACATGGATCATTGCTTTAAATAATACAACGAAAACAGCTGGATTTGTTTTACCTGAAGACGTTGTGAGCAGTGACAAACGTCTACGCGGTGTACTTGATGGCGATATGATTAAGAAAACTGAGGATGGTAAATTCCATATCGTACTCGATCGAGAAGTAGCAGAAGTTTATATCGTTGAAGAAGATAAAGGATTTAATACAGGATACCTAGTTGCAACAATATTAGTTTATGTCTTATTCTTAGGATTCCTCTTCCTTGTGCTGAGAAAAGGAAGACAAGCAAGACGTGAAAGACAAAATGAAAAAGTAGAATAATTGAAAAGACGGATTGGCAAAAATGCCGGTTCTATAATTTATAACGTTGGTGAAAGATAGTCCTTTTCTTAAAAATAAGAGAAAAGGATTGGAATTCACTAACGTTATTTTTTATGAATATATATTGACCTAAAGAATTCTGCAATCTACTGATTTCCGTTCCAAGCGGACGCGTTCTTACCTGTAATCAAGAGTTTCCGTGGGGCGTGCGGTGAGTCTCCTCGTCTCGAAATCCGTGCCCTGCGGGGCCTCACCTGACACGCTAATCCCACAGGAACTTGCTTTTAGCGACGAGGAGGTTGAAGTTGTGCCCGCGCAGAGCGCCATCTGGAACGGAAAGAAACAGGATAACCACTCACTATATAAAAAGACTGTTTAGAAAATCAGTTTCCTGACATTCTAAACAGCCTTACTATAAGTCAATTATTATCGAGTAAAATTCTTCACCAACGTTATTTGACAAAGAACCTAAATGCCAATCCGTTTTATTTAGAGTAAAATCAGTGAGGAGAAAGTCAGGAAGCGGATTCAAGTGGAATAGCTATTTTATTCACCGGTTATTAATTTTCAATGTACTTATCTTAAAACAAAAAAAGTATAGTTCAATTGTCAATTTGACATAGAACTATACTTTCAACTTACTTATTTAATTTATTCAAAAAGAAAATTGAAACTGTTCCAGGACCTGTATGCGCACCGATAACTGAGCCAATCATATGAATTTCGATGTTTTTTGGATGAAACTTATCTTCCGCAAGTTGTTTTAATTCAAGTGCAATCGCTTCATCATCGGCATGACTGATAGCAATCGATTGTTCACTTAATTGGTCTCCTCGCTCTTCCATCAACTCTAGCATTCTTCGTAACACTTTTTTACGACCGCGGTGCTTTTCAATAGGGACAAGCTTTCCACTTTCAACATGCAATAAAGGTTTTATATTTAATAAGCCACCGATAAATGCACTTGCTTTAGAAACACGTCCACCACGAGCCATGTAATCGAGATCTTCAACGGTAAATAAATGCTCCATATTGTTCGCCATTGAACGTATCTTGCGTTCAATCGAACGAATATCCTCACCGTTGTCACGTAAACGAACAGCTTCCTTAACTAATAAACCATATCCAAGCGAAGCGCATCTTGAATCGATAATTATCATATTCATACTTGGATTGGTCTCTTTTACCTGATCGCGAATCATAACGGCAGTATTGTATGTACCAGATAACTCGGATGAAAAGGCGATGTATATGCCTTCTTCTTTAGAAGCCGCAAGTTCTTTCCATATTCTAAGGAAACGCTCAGGTGATGCTTGAGAAGTTTTAGGTTGTTTACCATCGCGAATTGCATCATAGACGACTTTTGAATCAATCGATACAACGTCCTCATATTCCTTATCGTCTAGAAGAACACTCAATGGAATAAGTGTCACATCATTTTCTTCGTAAAATGATTTTGGTAAATCACAGGCACTATCAGCAAAAATCCTCATGCTTATCCCTCCTTAAATTCATATTATATATTCAATTGTAGCCTTTCGTTCAACACTCTGGCAATGCCATCTTCATTATTTGTTTCTGTCACTTCATTAGCAATTGATTTTAATCGATCAATCCCGTTGCCCATCGCAACTCCATAGCCGACATAGTCAATCATTTCTAAGTCGTTATCTTCATCACCAAAAGCAATAATTCTGTCCTTCGGAATATCCATCCACTTGGCAACATGTTGAATCCCAACGGCTTTGTGCAGCCCGTGTCTGATAATCTCGATAACATCAAAAGGGGCGCCCCAACGTCTATGATCAATCACCTCAGCATGGACATCCTCCAAATGACGACGAATTGGGTCAACTGATTGAGGATCAGCCTGAATGAGAAGACTTGTAGGGTTATCTTTTAAAAAGTAGCGTAAGTCACCTTGCGTAATGCGTGGATCACCTAAACTGAATATGTCTAACAACTTTTCATCATGATACTGCAAATAGACATCATCTTTCACTTCTGCAACGATATTTTGGATTGTGAAAGGTTGCATAGCTTCAACAACTTCATTTACGACTGGAAGAGCGATTGTTTCATGAATGCTTTTCCAAGACGGATCCATTGGATTATGAACAAATGCACCATTAAAATTGACAATCGGAGTTTTTAATCCAAGTTGCTTATAATAACTTTCACTTGCACGATAAGGTCGACCCGTTGCAATCATCACATGATGTCCTTGAGCCTCTGCTTTCTTTAGTGCATTTGCTGTCTTATTTGAAATAACCTTGTCATCTGTTAAGAGTGTTCCATCCAGATCAAGGCATATTAAATGTGGTCTCAAAAAATATTCCTCCTTCTATATATATATCTAGTCTATCGTTAGTAGATGAATCAAGTCAAAAATACGAGTGCATAATTTGATTATATAAAGAAATATATCGACATTTTTGTTTTTTTAGCACAACTTTGATACGCTAAACTAACTATATAAAGGAGTGGTGGTCATGATTGTCAATGAAGAAACATGGAGTGGTATACCATTGCTTCATGTAGTTGAAGAGTCATTACAGGAGCAGCAACTTCCTGTCGTTATCTTTCTTCATGGATTTACTAGCGCAAAAGAACATAATCTACACTATGCATATAACATGGCAAAGCAAGGAATACGTGTTATTCTACCGGATGCTCATCTTCATGGAACACGGGATGAAGAGCTTGATGAAGTACAATTGAGTTTACGCTTCTGGGAAATCATTCTTACTTCTATAGAAGAAGTGTCAATAATAAAAGAAGAACTCGTTAAAAAAGGTATTGTAACAACAGAGAAAATTGGACTTGGTGGAACATCGATGGGTGGGATTACGACATTCGGTTGCCTAACTGTTTTCGACTGGATAAATGCTGCGACCATTATGATGGGGACTCCTGGCTATGTCCAATTTGCGAAAGCACAAATGGCACAATTCGAACGTGGAGGATTTAAGTTACCCATCACAGATGAAGAAAAACGTAGTTTGCTTGAAACGCTCTCGACATTCGATATGACTAAGCACCCTCAAGCATTGAATAATCGTCCTATCTATTTTTGGCACGGGCAACAAGATACGACAGTACCACATGACCCAACCTTTAATTTCTATAATGCGATGAAAAAAGCGTATGTCGAAACACCAGAAAGATTTGTCTTCGTTTCCGATAAAATGGCTGGACACGCTGTTTCACGCACAGGAATGTTGGAATCAGCAAAATGGTTTGCAGACTATTTGAAGGACTGACTACAAGTCTGCTATGATGAGACTATCAACTACTTGGAAAGGGGAATCGTTATGAGTCAGGATATGAAAGACAGTATGATGGGCGTACTCGAAAACGTAATTGATCCTGAATTAGGCGTTGATATCGTTAATCTCGGCCTTGTTTATGATGCGGAGTTGGATGAAAACGGTAAAGGGATTGTTACGATGACGCTTACTTCGATGGGCTGTCCAATGGGACCGCAAATCGTTGCGAACGTTAAGCAAGAATTAATGGAAATACCGGAAGTGAAAGAAGTGGATGTAAATATTGTTTGGAATCCACCGTGGTCACGAGAGAATATGTCACGCTACGCAAAAATGGCGTTAGGTGTTAGATAAGAATCGTTAAGAGCTCTTTAAGGAATCCGTTCCTTAAAGAGCTTTTTTATGAAAAATGCTAGATGCAAAAAACTTTACACATTACTAAAGAGGTATTATAATTTAATTAATCAAAGATAGTCAAAGTCAAACATTGAAAGGCGGATGTATATGAGAATGGATGGACAACAAGAAGACCAACGTTCACCGTTAGAGCAATTTGGGCGAAATCTTGTCGAAGATGTCAAAAAGGGTAAAATGGATCCCGTTATCGGGCGGGATGAAGAAATTCGGAACGTCATTCGTATATTATCAAGAAAAACAAAAAATAATCCAGTTTTAATTGGTGAACCAGGTGTCGGTAAGACGGCTATTGTAGAAGGTTTAGCTCAACGAATTGTGAAAGGCGATGTCCCAGAAGGGCTAAAAGATCGTCAATTATTCGAATTAGATATGAGTTCACTCATTGCGGGTGCAAAGTACCGTGGTGAATTTGAAGAACGTCTTAAAGGCGTGTTAAAACAAGTAAAAGATAGTAATGGTGAAATTATTTTATTCATCGATGAAATTCACACCATCGTTGGTGCAGGTAAAACCGAAGGTGCCATGGATGCAGGGAATATGTTGAAACCGATGCTAGCGAGAGGCGAACTTTACTGCATTGGTGCGACTACATTGGATGAATATCGAATGTATATCGAGAAGGATCCTGCACTTGAAAGACGATTCCAACAAGTGATGGTTCGAGAACCATCTGTTGAAGATACGGTTTCGATTTTAAGGGGATTAAAAGAACGTTTTGAACTTCACCACGGTGTACGAATTCATGACCGTGCTATTGTAGCTGCTTCAACATTATCCGATCGTTATATTACAGAACGATTTTTACCCGATAAAGCCATTGACCTAATTGATGAAGCGAGTGCGATGATTCGAACTGAAATTGACTCGATGCCGAGTGAATTGGATGCAGTTACGCGTCGTATTATGCAACTTGAAATTGAGGAACAAGCGTTACGTAAAGAAAAAGACAGTAGTAGTAAAGCCCGCTTAGAAACGTTACGTGCAGATTTGAAACAACTGAAAGAGTCCTCGTCAGGTATGCGTGAACAATGGGATGCTGAAAAATCGACATTGCGCACGATTCAAGATAAAAGAGGAGAACTTGATAAGTACAGACGTGAACTTGAAGATGCAGAAAATCGTTTTGATTTGAACAAAGCTGCAGAATTACAATATGGTAAAATACCTCATCTTGAACAAGAACTCGCAACTTTAGAAGTTCCTCTCTTGGAAAATCAAGAAAACAGACTGTTAAGAGAAGAAGTGACCGAAGATGAAATAGCGATGATTGTTGCTCGTTGGACGGGTATTCCTGTCGCTAAACTTGTCGAAGGTGAACGTGAAAAGTTACTACGGCTTAGTGAAACATTAGAACAACGGGTGATTGGACAAAACGATGCAGTTCAACTTGTAACGGAAGCAATTTGGCGTGCCCGCGCAGGTATTCAGGATCCAAACAAACCAATTGGTTCTTTCTTGTTTCTTGGTCCAACAGGCGTCGGTAAAACGGAACTTGCAAAAACTTTGGCTGCAACACTTTTCGATTCAGAAGATCATTTCATTCGAATTGATATGTCAGAATATATGGAGAAACACAGTGTTTCAAGACTTGTTGGAGCACCGCCAGGATATATTGGTTATGAAGAGGGTGGGCAGCTAACGGAAGCAGTGCGAAGAAATCCGTATTCGGTAGTGCTTCTTGATGAAATCGAGAAAGCTCATCCTGATGTATCAAATATTCTATTACAATTGTTAGATGATGGACGAATTACAGATAGCCAAGGACGCGTTGTGAACTTTTCAAATTCGGTTGTCATTTTGACTTCGAATATTGGCTCATCCTACCTCTTGCAAGGAGTGGCTGATGAAGAAAATCATTCAGCAGAAGATCTTGTCATGGCAGAATTACGTAATCACTTTAAACCTGAGTTACTCAATCGAATGGATGACATTGTCATTTTCCATTCATTAACTTCTAAGTCATTTCGATTGATTGCTCGTAAAATGTTAGGGGATTTAAATAGTAGACTTCAACAACAAGAGGTCAATATGACATATACAGAAGAAGTACTGGATTGGATTGTTAATGAGGGTACTGACGCTGATTTTGGTGCACGACCATTGACGCGTTTCATTCAACGCAATGTCGAAACGATTGTCGCAAAAGAAATTATTAAAGGTGAATTAAAACCAGGTGAAAATCTTTCATTATCGATGGAAGATGAAAAATTAGTCGTACAGAAAAAATAATGAATGACCGTATGAGCGTATGCTTATACGGCTTTTTTTATAAAAAAAGCAACTCTCTAATGAGAGTTGCTTTTTAAAAGCGAATTAATGATCCGTTGTAGGTTCGCCTGGGAGAGATTCACCCAAAAGGATGACAAGAACTGAAAGTACTACTGAAATGATTGCGCCAGTTGCAAAATTGAACTCAACGTTGGCGATTGAGCCAGCAACATAATTTAACATCGAAACTAATAGGATTGACCAGAAGAATGTCATTACATATCTCAAATTATTCACCTCTAATTACTTTTTGATTATTCATCGTTTATCATATCACAGCAACACTGATCATGAAACGAAATTACGTCATAGTAGTCGATTTTTTTGACGAACCAGTGTCATAAGGTTGATAAAAATGTGTTTTTCTTTTATGATTGTTACCAGGTACTAATAATAGATAATAAGAATGGAGGAAGTCAAATGAACGCAGGTTTAATTGGCATTGGAAAATACGTGCCACCGGCGATTTTAACAAATGCAGATTTAGAAAAACGAATGGATACTTCCGATGAGTGGATTCGGACGATGACTGGTATAGAGGAAAGACATATTGCAGACGATACAATTGATACATCTCATATGGCATATTATGCTGCGCTTGAAGCCATTAAAGATGCAAATATTCAACCTGAAGATATTGGCTTAATATTAGTAGCAACTGTAACGCCAGATCAGCCATTTCCTTCGGTTGCGACAATGCTTCAAAGAAAAATAGGTGCAACGAATGCAGCGGCTATGGATATTTCTGCTGCATGTGCAGGATTCATGTATGGTGTTGTGACAGCTAAACAATTTGTAGAATCGGATACGTATCGCAATGTCCTTGTCGTCGGTGTTGAAAAGTTATCAAAGATTACAAATTGGGAAGATCGAAATACGGCTGTACTCTTTGGCGATGGTGCGGGAGCTGCAATCGTAAGTAAAGTGAGTGAAGGTAGAGGGATTTTATCATTCGAACTAGGTGCTGATGGAACAGGTGGTAAGCATCTATATCAAGATGAAAAGATTGTGATGAATGGCAGAGAAGTATTCAAGTTTGCGGTTCGTCAAATGGGTGAATCTGCTGAGAGTGTGATTGAAAAAGCGGGCCTTGAGAAAAAAGATGTTGATTTCCTAATTCCGCATCAAGCAAATATCCGAATTATGAATTCTGCAAGAGAACGTTTAGGGCTACCGATTGAAAAAATGTCAAAAACTATTCATAAATATGGCAATACATCAGCAGCATCGATTCCAATTTCACTAGTGGATGATATAGAGGCTGGACGAGTCAAAGATGATGATGTATTAGTGCTTGTTGGCTTCGGTGGAGGTTTGACTTGGGGCGCATTATGCATTAAATGGGGAAAATAATAAGATAGATATCTATAAGTGTTAAGCAGATTACTGTGTAATTTAGAGTAATACAAATAAAGTTGTGATTTTATCAAATGGAGAAGGGAAGATTAAAAAAATGAAAAATCGTCGTGTCGTTGTAACTGGTGTAGGCGCTGTTTCTCCTGTAGGAAATACAGCGGAAGAATCTTGGCAAGCAGTTTTAAACGGAAAATCAGGCATCGGAATGTTAACAAGGCTGGATAGCGAACAGTTCCCAGTTAAAGTAGCAGCAGAAGTAAAAGACTTTGATATAGAAACGTATATCTCTCGAAAAGACGCACGTAAGATGGACCGCTTTACGCACTATGCATTAGCAGCTTCTGTAATGGCAATGAAAGATGCAGATTTAGAATTGGAAGGAGAACTGGCAGAGCGCACGGGCGTCTGGATTGGTTCAGGGATTGGTGGAATGGAAACACATGAACAACAGTTTAAAACGTTTTTGGAAAAAGGCTATCGCCGTGTCAGCCCGTTCTTTGTCCCGATGATGATCCCAGATATGGCTTCTGGACAAGTATCCATCCACTTAGGTGCAAAAGGAATCAACTCTTGTACAGTAACAGCATGTGCATCTGGGACAAACTCAATTGGTGACGCATTTGAAGTCATCCGTCGTGGAGATGCTGATGTGATGATCACAGGTGGAGCAGAAGCGCCGATTACAACGATGTCAGTAGCTGGTTTCTGTGCAAATACAGCGTTGTCACTTAATCCAGATCCAACAACTGCATCACGGCCATTTGATGCAAATCGAGATGGCTTTGTTATCGGTGAAGGAGCAGGAATTGTAATACTTGAAGAATATGATCATGCAGTCGCACGAGGTGCTAACATCTACGCGGAAATTGTAGGTTACGGCTCAACTGGAGATGCACACCATATTACTGCACCAGCACCAGGCGGAGAAGGTGCCGCTCGCGCAATGAAACAAGCCATTGAAAAAGCAGGAATAACACCAGATAAAATTGACTATATTAATGCGCACGGCACAAGTACAGCTTATAATGACCTATTTGAAACGATGGCAGCGAAAACTGTATTCGGTGACCACGCATATAAATTAGCAATGAGCTCAACTAAATCGATGACAGGTCACTTATTAGGTGCGGCCGGCGGTTTAGAAGCAATTTTCACTGTTAAAGCACTAAAAGAGGGAATTATGCCTCCTACTACAAATTTTGAAACAAAAGATCCAGAATGTGACCTAGACTACATTACAGAAGGTGCGCGCAAAGCGGATATAGAGTTCGCGATGAGCAACTCGCTCGGTTTTGGTGGTCATAACGCATCACTTGTCTTTAAAAGAGTATAATCATTAAAAGATTATTGGTTAGTTGATAACCAATAGTCTTTTTTTTGTGGAGAAATTTTAGCTGGTGCGTGTGTGATTTTGTGCCCGTAAAATGAGTGAATCGCCCGTAAAGAGAATATATCGCCCGAAAGCTGGAGTGGTTCGCCCGTAAACAGAATATTGCGCCCGAAAGCCGGAGTGAATCGCCCGCAAACAGAATATAACGCCCGAAAGCAGGAGTGAATCGCCCGCAAACAGAATGTATCGCCCGAAAGTAGGAGTGGTTCGCCCGCAAACAGAATATAACGCCCGAAAGCCGGAGTGGTTCGCCCGTAAACAGAATGTTGCGCCCGAAAGCTGGAGTGAATCGCCTGCAAAGAGAATATATCGCCCGCAAGCAGGATTGAATCGCCCGCAAAGAGAATATATCGCCCGAAAGCAGGAGCGAATCGCCCGCAAAGAGAATATATCGCCTGAAAGCAGGAGTGGTTCGCCCGTAAAACGAATATATCGCCCGAAAGCAGGAGTGAATCGCCCGTAAACGGAATATAACGCCCGAAAGCCGGAGTGAATCGCCCGCAAACAGAATATTGCGCCCGAAAGTAGGAATGAATCGCCCGCAAACGAATATAACGCCCGAATGCTAGAGCGAATCGCCCGCAAACAGAATATAACGCCCGAAAGCAGGAGTGAATCGCCTGCAAAGAGAATATATCGCCCGAAAGCAGGAGCGAATCGCCCGCAAAAAGAATATTGCGCCCGAAAGCAGGATTGAATCGCCCGCAAACAGAATATAACGCCCGAAAGCTAGAGTGAATCGCCCGCAAACAGAAGATAACGCCCGAAAGCCGGATTGAATCGCCCGCAAGCAGGAGTGAATCGTCCATAAACCCTTTCCGTTCGCCAATAAATTGAATCCACATTACAAAAAAGCCCTCTTTGTCTTAAAGAGGGCCGAGCTATCATATGCTTTACTAAAAGGTAAAGGGCGATGTTCTATGACACGATTATTTTTCTTTCTAATTAGCTATGGATTACTCGTTATTACAACTACCCATATGATTTTTTACTTCAATTATCGCTCGTTGGGGTATGAGTGGCAACAAATTTTCCACTATATTTTACGCACAACTGATTTTTTTATTTTCATTTTATCGCTCATCGTACTGAGTCTTACCTTTTACGTCCGAGTCCCATCGCGCTTTCCATTTTCGAGAGAGTAGCGGATGCAATAGCATTTGCTTTTTCGGCACCGTTATCCAAGATTTCATCAAGATCAGGTGAATCTAGAAGTTCAAAATACTTTTCTTGAATAGGGACGAGATGAGCAATAATGGCTTCTGCAACACCTGCTTTAAATGCACCATAGCCTTGACCATCGTATTTTGTGACTAGTTCGTCAATGGATACGCCGCTTAAAGAAGATTCTATTGTTAATAGATTCGATACGCCTGGTTTATTTTCAACATCGTATTGGACGACTCCGTCTGAATCAGTGACAGCGCTTTTGATTTTCTTTTCGATTTCTTTTGGTGTGTCTAGAATTGTTATTGTGCCTTTTTTGTTTGGATCTGATTTACTCATTTTCTTTAATGGATCTTGTAGTGATTTGATGCGTGCACCATTTTTAGGGAAGCGTGCTTCAGGTATTGTAAGAATATTTCCATATCGACTATTGAATCGATCAGCTAAATCACGAGTGATTTCAATATGTTGCTTTTGGTCATCTCCAACAGGAACAATGTTTGCATTGTAAATAAGAATGTCTGCCGCCATTAATGGTGGATACGTAAGAAGTGCAGCGGAAACTGCATCTTTGCCATCCGATTTATCTTTAAATTGAGTCATTCTTTCGAGTTCTCCTATGTAGGAGATCGTTTGCATAATCCAACCCGCCTGGGCGTGTGCTGGAACTTCCGATTGGATGAACAAGACGGATTTTTCCGGATCAATTCCTACTGCGAGATATAATGCGGCTAGTGAACGAATCGTTTTCGCTAATTCGTCTGGATCTTGTTGAACTGTAATGGCATGTTGGTCAACAATGCAAAAGAGACAATCATAGTTGTCTTGTAGTTCCGTAAACTGTCGAAACGCTCCGATATAATTACCTAGTGTGATGGTTCCTGTTGGCTGAACGCCTGAAAAAATGGTTTTCATTACTAGTCTCCTCCTTCATAATCATAAAAAAAACACCAATCGCCCCTAAAAAAAGGGACGACTGATGTTGTATCAACCGTGGTACCACCCGAATTGCCCGAAGGCCACTCTGTAAACCCTTAACGCGGGGGACGTGATAAGTTACTTCATTTCACTTATCAAGCTCAGGAACCCATTCATTCAACCCTGTTTGTCTGTTCACACCACGCACAGACTCTCTGAAAACAGTTTGCTGAATTACTATTTCCTTCATTGCGATTTGTTTAAATGTTTATAGTAGTATACAGCTATATGCGAGAAGATGCAATCGTTACTATTTAATAAAATAGCAATGCAATACCTGTTGTTAATAATGTGATGCACCCACTTATTAATAAAGGTCCAACAGGTGCTGAAAATATTTCGGATGGCTTTCTCATAGACATTACATCTTCCATTCGTCGCTTAGATGTGAAGACCTTTCGCATGGAGACAGTGAAGAAATCAAAAAAACCTGTTGAAAAAACAAATGATACTAATCCGATGAATACAGCAACCCCTCCAATTATAAAAGAGGCATTAATATAACTTAATAAAGTAGCTTCTCTATAAAAAATGAAAATAAATGTAAAGATAAGTAGTTGATAAATAAGTAGAAATTGTAAAATTTTCCTCAATAATCCCAGTCCTTTCATTGCTTTAACATAATAATAACAGAGCCAAGTTCAAATTTTAATAGAATAAAGTGAAAATATTTAATTTTAATTATAGTGTTAAAGTATTGATGTAATAGGTTTTCTGAAAAAGAGATTGTCATATTACAAACGAAATATTGAAAAAAGTCTGTACAAGTTAAATGGGTGTTGTATAATAAGTTTGTAAGTAGTTTTCAGATAATTTAGGGGAGGTATTTGATTTGAAAAGTCAGAAGATTATGTGGCTTGTGAGTATTATGCTAGTTCTTAGCGTGTTCCTTGCAGCTTGTGGTAGCGATAAAAAAGAAAACGCTAACCCAGGTAAAGAAGGGGAAAAAGGGAAAGATGCAGTGAAAGATGAGCAAGTGCTACACTTGGTCGAATCTGCTGAAATACCTTCAGTAGACTCTTCTATTGCAGATGATGCTGTTGGTTTTAACGTATTGAACAATGTTATGGAAGGTCTTTATCGTTTAGACAAGGATAGTCTTCCAGTACCTGCAATGGCTGATGGCGAACCTGAAATCAGTGAAGACGGTTTGACTTATACTTTTAAAATTCGTGATGCTCAATGGTCTAACGGTACACCCGTTACAGCTAACGACTTTGTATATGCATGGCAACGTGCATTAAATCCTGACACTGCTTCACCATATGGTCCTACCTTTATGGCAGGAATGGTGAAAAATGCTACTGAAATTGGTGAAGGTAAAGCAGAATTAGCTGACCTCGGAATTAAAGCTGAAGATGACAAAACGCTTGTTATCGAGCTTGTACGTGAAGTTCCGTACTTCTTGTCACTTATGTCATTCGGTACATTCCTACCTTTGAATCAAGAATTTGTTGAATCACAAGGTGAAAAATATGCATCAACTTCAGATGCAATGATTTATAACGGACCATTTTCACTCTCTGATTGGGACGGTACTGGTTCTTGGAAATACATGAAGAACGAAAAGTATTGGGATGCAGACACAGTTAAACTTGACGAAATCGTAGTGGATGTTGTTAAGGAAACTGGAACTGGAGTAAAACTTTATGAACAAAATAAGGTTGACCGCATAACGTTATCAGCAGAGTATGCAATGCAGTATGCGAAAGACCCTAATGTTGTTAAAGAAACAGAAACAGCTGTATTTTACTTCAAGTTGAATCAAGAACGTAAAGGTAAAGCAACACCGCTTGCAAATGCTGATATTCGTAAGGCGATTGCACGTGCGTTTAACAAAGATGAACTTGCAGAGTCTGTTCTAGCTAACGGTTCTATTGCTGCTAACTTCTTAGTAGCTAAAGACTTCACTTTCGATCCTGACGGTAAAGACTTCCGTGATTACAGTAAAGATTACGCAGTTTACAATGCTGAAGAAGCAAAAGAACATTGGAAAAAGGGTTTAGAGGCGCTAGGTACTGACAAACTTGAACTTGAAATGCTTGGCGGAGATACTGAAAATGCTAAGAAGCAACAAGAATGGTTCAAGTCTGAACTTGAAAGAAACCTAGAAGGACTTACAATCAACCTTAAAGAAGTTCCTTTCTCAGTACGTTTAGATCTTGACGATGCTGGTGATTACGATATTCAATCAGCTGGATGGGGACCGGACTTCCAGGATCCAATCTCGTTCATTGAATTGTTTGTAACGGACAGCCCACAAAATAATATGAGCTATTCAAACAAAGAATATGACAAGCTTGTTGAAGATACAAAAACGACACTTGCTGACGATCCAACAGCTCGTTTTGATGCTTTTGCTAAAGCAGAAAAAATTCTACTTGAAGATGACGCTGCTGTAGTTCCAACTTATCAGCGAGGTAGAATGGTCCTTATGAACAGTAAAGTTAAAGGACTTGTTACACACCCATTTGGTGGAGATTACAGTTATAAGTGGACTTACATCGATAGCTCTAAGTAATAGTTGTAGAGTTTGACAATCCCATAGGAAAAGAGAGTATATGGTAGTTTTTCGACCATGTGCTCTCTTTTTCACTGAATGGGAAATGACTAAAAATTAGCGAGATTCATAATAAATAATAAAGTCAAAATACATAGTTCCTTTATAAGTATTTGACTTACAGGGGGTGCAACGATGACAAAATATATTTTAAAGCGTGTCCTATATATGTTCCTATCACTATTTCTCATTGCGTCATTCACGTTTTTCCTCATGAAATTGCTTCCAGGTTCTCCTTTAGCTTCTGCAGCAAAACTTTCTGTTGAAGAAAGAGAAGTAGTTTATGAGAAATACGGTTTGAATGATCCAATACCAGTTCAATATGTGCGCTACATGGGAAATCTTGCAAAAGCGGATTTCGGAATGTCTTTCCAATATAAAAATAAGGATGTTACGCAACTAATTTTAAAAAAGTTGAAATACTCAATGATACTAGGTGCTCAAGCACTTATATTCGGGACGATTATAGGGATTATTCTTGGAATGATTTCCGCATTGAAACAAAATACGTATTGGGATTATGGTAGTACAATCATTGCTATTTTAGGTGTATCAATACCTTCCTTCGTTTTTGCTATATTACTGCAATATGTTTTTGCGGTGCACTTAAAATGGTTTGACGTTGGATTATGGGTTAATTGGAAATCCAGCGTATTACCTTCTATCGCGTTGGCGATGGGGCCGATTGCGATGGCGGCTCGATTTATTCGTACTGAGATGATTGAGGTTTTGAGCTCGGATTATATTATGCTTGCAAAAGCGAAGGGTGCAAATTGGTTTGAGATTGCATTTAAGCATGCATTCCGAAATGCATTAATTCCTTTAGTAACAGTACTTGGGCCGGTTTCTGCAGGGCTTTTGACTGGCTCATTAGTAGTTGAACAGATATTTGCGATTCCGGGTATTGGAGAGCAGTTCGTTAAGGCAATACCTGTAAATGACTATGCTGTCATTATGGGAACGACGATGTTCTTCTCAATCCTATTAGTAGGAATCATTTTACTAGTAGATATTCTTTATGGAATTATTGATCCACGCATACGGTTAGCTGGAGGTGGTAAGTCATGACTAAAAATATCGAAAAGTTACCACAAGATGCTTTTGAGCAAATCGAATTAGATAGTTCACATGCTGAACGCATATCGAAACCGAGTTTAAGTTTTTGGCAAGATGCATGGCTAAGAATGCGGAAAAATAAAGCGGCAATTTTTAGTGCGTTTGTATTGATATTTATTGTTGTAATGGCATTTGTAGGACCTTTTATGGTCAAGCATGACCCTTATAATGTAAGGGTTCCGCATGCGAATTTACCTCCTAAAATACCTGGTTTAGAAAAATTAGGAATCTTTGATGGTGAAGGAAAATTAGGTACACAAAGAATGAATATATATGAAGTGAAGAATATAGAAGAATATTATTGGTTTGGTACTGATAGTTTAGGTCGTGACCTTTTTTCAAGAATGTGGAAAGGAACGCAAATTTCACTATTAATTGCATTTGTGGCAGCGGTAATTGATATGTTCGTAGGCGTCATCTATGGTGGAATCTCTGGCTATTACGGTGGCCGAACCGATGACATTATGCAACGTATTGTTGAAGTGTTAATTGGTATACCAACAATAGTAATTGTTATCCTTATGATTTTAATTATGGATACAGGAATATTAGCCATTATCATTGCCATCTCCATAACCGGTTGGATTGGGATGTCGAGGATCGTTCGCGGACAAGTGCTGCAATATAAAAATCAAGAATTTGTTTTAGCGGCGAGAACATTAGGTGCAAGTGATAATCGAATTATTAAGAAACATTTGTTACCTAATATTATGGCAATCATTATCATTAATATGATGTTTACGATTCCGACCGCTATTTTCTTTGAAGCATTTTTAAGTTTTATTGGATTAGGACTTCAAGCACCAGCAGCTTCGTTGGGTACACTTATTAATGATGGCTATAAATTCATTGAGTACCAACCACATATGTTGTTTTTCCCAGCAGTGTTATTGAGCATTTTAATGATTGCATTTAATTTAATTGGTGATGGATTACGTGACGCACTTGATCCGAAAATGAAAGATTAAAGGAGGAAAGCGAAATGGAGAAAATTATTGAAGTTAAAGATCTTGAGCTTTCCTTCCATACATTTGCTGGAGAAGTGAAAGCTATCCGTGGTGTGAATTTTGAAGTGTCTAAAGGTGAAACATTAGCGATTGTCGGCGAATCTGGTTCAGGTAAATCAGTCACTACGAAGTCGATCATGCGCTTATTACCTGAATCTAGTTCGGAATTTAAAAACGGAGAAATCCTATTTGATGGCAAAGATTTATTAAAGTTGCCTGAAAAAGATATGCGGAAAATTCGTGGGAAAGAAATTTCGATGATTTTCCAAGACCCGATGACGTCTCTTAATCCGACAATGAAAATTGGAAATCAGATTATGGAACCGTTATTGAAACACCAAAAGCTAAGCAAAACAGAGGCGTTTAAAAAGTCTGTTGAGTTGCTTGAACTTGTAGGGATGCCTCAACCAGAATTACGTATGAAGCAATATCCACACCAATTTTCGGGTGGACAACGTCAACGTATTGTTATTGCTATCTCTTTGGCATGTAATCCTAAATTATTAATAGCAGATGAGCCAACAACTGCGTTAGATGTAACGATTCAGGCACAAATTTTAGAGTTAATGAAAGATCTTCAAAAGAAAATCGATACATCGATTATTTTCATTACGCATGATTTAGGTGTTGTTGCTAATGTTGCCGATCGAGTTGCGGTCATGTACGGTGGTCAAATTGTTGAAGTAGGAACAGTTGATGAGATTTTCTATAATCCTCAACATCCATATACTTGGGGATTACTCAGTTCGATGCCATCCCTTGATACAGCTGAAGACAAGCTGTATGCAATCCCAGGTACGCCACCAGATTTGTTGTCACCACCAGTAGGTGATGCATTCGCTTTGCGTAGTAATTATGCAATGAAAATCGATATGGAACAGGCGCCGCCATTGTTTAAAGTTAGTGATACACACTATGCGGCAACGTGGTTATTACATCCGGATGCTCCGCAAGTAGAACCACCGGTACAAATTGTGGAACGAATGAAGACGTTCCCAGGCAGCCGTTACTATAAGGGCAATGCTGGAGGTGTGAACTAATGGTTGAAAAGTTATTAGAAATTAAAAATTTAAAGCAGTATTTTAATGAAGGTAAAAAAAATGAAGTTCGTGCAGTTGACGATATAACATTTGATATTTATAAAGGTGAGACGCTTGGTTTAGTGGGCGAGTCTGGTTGTGGGAAATCGACAACTGGTCGCACAATTATTCGTTTGTACGATGCAACTGGTGGCGAAGTTATTTATGATGGTATCGATGTACATGCGAAAAAGTCGAAAAAGCAATTGAAGTCATTTAATCGTAAAATGCAAATGATTTTCCAAGATCCATATGCTTCTTTGAATCCTCGTATGAAAGTTCTAGACATCATAGCAGAAGGACTTGATATTCATGGTCTTGTAAAAGGCCCTAAAGAACGTACTGCTCGTGTACATGAACTTTTGGAGACAGTGGGGCTCAATCGAGAGCATGCTAATCGTTATCCACATGAATTTTCGGGTGGGCAAAGACAGCGTCTTGGGATTGCACGTGCTTTAGCAGTGGAACCAGAGTTTATTATTGCGGATGAACCTATTTCTGCACTTGATGTGTCGATACAAGCTCAAGTCGTTAATCTTTTAAAAGAGCTTCAAGAAGAAAAAGGCTTAACATATCTTTTCATTGCACATGATTTATCGATGGTAAAATATATTTCAGATCGTATCGGTGTTATGTACTACGGCAAATTAGTTGAAATTGGCCCTGCGGAAGCAATTTATACAGCACCGTTACATCCGTATACGCAATCTTTACTATCAGCAATCCCGTTACCGGATCCTAACTATGAGCGCAGTCGTGTACGAAAGACATACAACCCAACAGTTCATAATTATGCGGATAACGAAGAAGTAGAGATGCGTGAAGTGACACCGGGACATTTCGTGCTCTGTTCAGAACGCGAGTTTGCAAATTTAGCTACTGCAGAAAAGAACTAATAGTTAAGGACTAGTTTTCATATTGAAAACTAGTTCTTTTTCTTGTTACAGGAAAAGTTAGAGTATGTTACGGTGGAGACACGGGTTATAATGAAGAATTTTTAAAAGGTTTAGGTAGGTGGTTATATGCGGTTGGCGAAATTTTTGCCATTCATTATGTTAGTATCAATCATTTTTACAACGAATCCTGTTTATGCGGAAAGTAAAAAGGGAGAACCCGTCTTTTCCGAGCGTTCATATGGATTGGAGTTAATCGATGAACATATTGTTACTGCATCATCATTATTCTCCACTCAATCAGGTTTAGTATTTGAATACCCTGATGCTGTTCGTGGTATATATGTGACAGGACATTCTGCGGGTGGAAATCGATTTACTAGTTTAATAGACCTAATAGAAAAAACAGAGTTAAATGCAATGGTCATTGATATTAAAGATGACTTTGGTTACCTTACATATGTACCGGAAAAAGATTCGCATCTTAGTGAATTAGCAATTGGTCAACCTTATATAAAAGACCCACGCGTAATGTTAGAAAGTTTAGAACAACATAAAATCTATCCGATTGCCCGCATAGTAGTTTTTAAAGACAGTATTCTTGCGAAAAAACAACCAAGTTTATCTTTTTTAAATGGAGATACGATTTGGGAGAATGGACGAGGAGAGTCATTTGTAAATCCTTTCATGAAAGAGGTATGGGATCATAATGTGGAAATTGCAATCGAAGCAGCTAAACTAGGTTTTAAGGAAATTCAATTTGATTACGTTCGTTTTCCGGAAGGCTTCGAAAAAAGACATGATTCACTTGGTTACTCGTATGGTCCTTATGAACAATCAACTGCAAATCCAGTTCAACGTAGGGTAGACGCAGTTACAGACTTCGTAGCGTATGCTCGCGAGCAACTTGAACCGTATGGAGTAGAAGTATCAGTTGATATTTTCGGCTATGCAGCAACGCTTACAGAGGCGCCAGGGATTGGGCAGAATTTCTCGAAAATAGCTTCAAATGTGGATGTGATTTCTTCAATGATTTATCCGAGTCATTGGACATCCTATTTTGGAATTAAGAAACCGGATTTAGAACCTTACAAATTAGTTTCGGAATATGCAAAAGTCGAAAATGAAGTTCTTTCGAAATTAGATAATGCCCCAACGTCTAGACCATGGTTACAGGATTTTAGTGCATCGTGGCTAGGTAAAGGGAATTATATGCGTTATGGAAAGACAGAAGTTGAAGCCCAAATTAAAGCATTAAAAGAGAATGGCATTAACGAATACTTATTATGGAATGCTGGAAACAAATACTCGTTTGGTGTGGATTACACACCATAGAATTCCGATATGAAATTTAAAAGTGTTTATAGTATATTCCTCATTCTAAATCTCAAAAATAAAAAATCGTTTTTGCTTTAATGAAACTTTTCTCGCTTGTAAGACGTACTATACAGTGTAAGCTTTAAAAAAAGAAGAAGATCATTTTAAGCTAAATGAGAATTATTAAATTTAAAAAACATATGTTTAATTAATCTTGTTGACGGGTATAACAGTAAAGAGCAATTTATTTAAATGAGAAACATACTGATAAACCTATCTATATTGCGGAAATGTGACGGGGAACAAATGTTTCCTAAAATCTTTTTAATAAGTGTATTCATTGTGAAAGAAAATGTGTATAATGAAGATATAAGTTTACACATTAAAATTATTCTAATGTATATACAAAATAACGATCCAGCCGACTGAAAGGAAGTGTCAGCATATGATGGTTACATTATTTACTTCACCTAGCTGTACATCATGTAGGAAAGCAAAAGCATGGTTAGAGGAACATGAGATTCCGTATACTGAACGTAACATTTTTTCGGAACCTTTAAATATTGATGAGATTAAAGAAATTCTTCGAATGACTGAAGATGGAACCGATGAAATTATATCAACGCGTTCAAAGATTTTCCAAAAACTAAATGTTGACGTGGAAAGCTTGCCGCTTCAAAGACTTTATGAGTTGATTCAAGAGCATCCAGGATTGTTAAGAAGACCGATAATTCTTGATGAAAAAAGGTTGCAAGTAGGCTATAATGAGGATGAGATTCGTCGATTCCTACCACGAAAAGTAAGAGCTTACCAATTACTCGAAGCACGCCGTATGGTAAACTAATTTATTTCCTATAGAGCTGATTGGGCTTCGACATTGCAAAATGCTGGAACCTTGTCAGCTCTTTTGTATATCTCTTGCTTTCTTGGTGGATGTTCTCTACAATGCTATTACTATCAAAATTTTTCGTCTCAAGGCGGAACCCTTTCATATCTTGTTAGACGGTCATATAGTAAGAGTAAGCATTGTAGGTTTTCACACTATTGAGAGGAACGGTTCCGACCAGTTCCAAAAGGAAGGGAGAGAATGGGAAATGGAAATTGAACGTGTTAATGACAATACAGTTAAGTTTTTTCTTTCATATATTGATATTGAAGAACGTGGCTTCACAAAAGAAGAAGTATGGTACAACCGCGATAAGAGTGAAGAACTATTTTGGGAAATGATGGACGAAGTAAACGATGAATCGGAATTTGAAGTAGAAGGTCCATTGTGGATTCAAGTTCATGCAATGAGCGGTGGAATTGAAGTTACTGTTACTCGTGCTCAGCTTTCAGCAGATGGCGAACCTTTGGATTCTCCATTTGAAGGGGAAGATCCACGAAAAATGTTTCCACAAGCGAATCAAATGTTTGAAAATGTCGAAGAGGATGAAGTTGAATTGACAGGGGAATCACTTGTGTGGACAGATAGTATGTTCGTTTTCAATGAATTTGACGCATTGATCCCACTTGCAGGCAGAATGTCAGGTTATGATGTGAGTACATCGCTTTATTCATATAATGATAACTATTATTTATTTGTGAAGTATACTTCTGAAACGATGGAGGATAACGAAAAGACAGATATATATAGTGTTTTATCTGAATTCGGAGTCCCTTCAAACATGACCATTCATCGTTTGCTTGAATATGGAACGATTGTCATGTCAGAAGATGTATTCACGCAAGTTGAGCATTACTTTGGTTCTTGAAATGTAAATAATGAAGCAGCTACCAAACGGTAGCTGCTTTTTATTATTTTATATCTTGCTTTCTCGACTGAATATTTGTACAATTATTTTTGGAGAGGAGGAATAGTGTGCTGACTGCAATTCTTAAGGATGGTAATCGTATAACATTAACAGAAGATATGAATTTACAATACTTAAGAAAGTGGAGGAGGACAACTACGTTCTATTGTCCACAATGTGCGGCAATTATGCAATTAAAAGTAGGTGAAATTATGATCCCTCATTTCTCGCATTTTAAGTCAGCAGCATGTCGCTCGTTCTTTTCCGAGGGCGAAACAAGAGTTCATCTGTTAGGGAAACGAAAACTGTATTCTTTTTTTAAGAAGCGAGTTGAAATGGTAGAATTAGAACCGTTTATTACCGAACTTTCCCAACGTCCTGACTTACTAGTTACGAATAAGAATCGTAAAATACCAATTGAATTCCAATGCAGTAGAATTTCTAACGCCATCATTAAAGATAGAACAAAAGGATATTTGAGCATCAATATGCAACCGATTTGGATTTTACATACGCCTGAAAAATTGAGGAATCTACCAGAAGGCGTAATTTCTTTTCGCGGCTCTAGATTTTATGAGAATTTTTTCACGCATTCAGCATCATGTTTTCAGTTCTTCACGTTCGATCCGCTATACGAAGTGTTTCATTATTATAGTAACTTGTTACATGTATCCAGCAACAGATATATAGGAATTCATCGCACGTTACCCCTATCCTCTCAGACATTTCCATTTGCTCAACCGAAAGCACCCTCAACTCAAGATGTTACACAATACTACAAATTATATGAATCCATACGTAACTATTATTTAAAAACTCGAATTTATCAAAATCGAAAAGGCATTAATAATCGTTTCTTACGCTCGTGCTATGAGCTGGAAGTACGTCCTGAAGAGCTCCCCAATTGGATTGGTGTACCGGTACGTTTTAATCTAGCATATCGAACAAACGATTGCGAGTGGCAACTTGACCTTGTGCATTTCATGTATAACAATCATATACAGTTTAAAACGCTAACGAATGAGCATATTAAAAAATATGTTTCACAATCATCTGAGCCTAATGAGTTAAAAGTGAAAGCTTGTATGGCTTATCGTGACTTTTTGCTTTTACAAGAATTCTATACTTTTAATACAACTATAAAGAAAGGAGCTATACTACAATTAATTTCAGATAGATTTCTTGCAAAGTGATAGGAATATTGAGAAAATGAAAGTTATTCGTATCCCGAAGTAATGGGAGAAGGGGGACTATTGATGACGACAGATACTAAAAACAAAGTATTAACGCGTGATGAAGTAAAAGTAGAAGAAACATGGCGTTTAGAGGATATCTTTTCTACTGATAAAGAGTGGGAAAAAGAGTTTTTAGAACTTGAAGAACTGTCATCTGATGCAGAGGAATTTAAAGGTACGCTTAATAATGGACCAAAAGCACTTTACAAAGCACTACGATACAGAGATGAACTTTCAGAACGATTACGAAAGTTATATACGTACTCGCATTTAAAAACAGATCAAGATACGACGAATAGTTTTTACCAAGCGATGGATAGCCGAGCAAAATCATTATTAGTGAAAATATCGACATCGCTATCTTATTTTCTACCTGAATTACTATCAATTGAAGAGCAGCAATTAACTCAAATGCTCGATGAAAATGACGAATTGAAGTTGTATAAACAAGAATTCGAAGAAATTAATAAACAACGTCCGCATGTATTACCTGCAGAGCAAGAAGCAATATTATCACAATTATCAGAGGTTACTGGAATGTCTTCTGAGACGTTTAGTATGCTGAACAATGCTGATTTAACATTTCCGATGGTGAAAGACGAGAATGGTGTGGAAGTAGAGTTATCTCATGGGAGGTACGTCAATTTTTTAGAAAGCCAAAATGCTCGAGTTCGAGAAGATGCTTTTAAAACGATGTACGCAAAGTATGGTGAGTTTCAAAATACGTTTGCTTCTACTTTAGCCGGAAACGTCAAAAACAATAACACGTATGCAAGTATACGGAAATACGGATCAGCTCGTGAAGCGGCGATGTCGAATAACCATATTCCTGAGCAAGTGTATGAGAATCTTGTATCTACAATTAATAAGAATGTTCATCTGTTGCAACGTTATGTTGCATTGCGTAAAAAGGTATTTGAATTAGATGAGCTTCATATGTGGGATTTGTACGCGCCACTTGTTAAAGATACAGATATGAAAGTGTCTTATGATGAAGCGAAACAAACAATGCTAGATAGTTTTCATCCGATGGGAGAGGAATACGTTTCCATCGTTCAAGAGGGATTAGATAACCGATGGGTGGATGTCCGTGAAAATAAAGGGAAACGGTCTGGAGCCTATTCATCGGGCTCATATGGAACTAATCCATATATTTTAATGAACTGGCAAGATAATGTTAGCAATTTGTTCACGTTAGCTCATGAATTTGGTCATAGTGTTCATAGTTATTACTCAGAAAAGAGTCAGCCATACATTTATTCTAGTTATTCAATCTTTGTTGCGGAGGTAGCATCCACAGTAAATGAGGCACTGCTTAATGACCATTTACTTAAGACTACCGATGATGAACAAAAACGTATTTATTTATTGAATTACTGGTTAGATGGCTTTAGAGGGACTGTATTCCGTCAAACAATGTTTGCAGAATTTGAACACCTCATTCATAAGTTAGATCAACAAGGCGTTGCATTGACAGCAGAGAAGTTAACTGAGGAATACTATGCACTTAACAAAAAGTACTTTGGAGAAGATTTAGTAGTAGATAAAGAAATTGGTCTCGAATGGGCACGTATTCCACATTTCTATTATGATTATTATGTTTATCAATATGCGACAGGTTATAGCGCAGCTGTTGCTTTAAGCAATCAGATATTAACGGAAGGTGAGCCTGCTGTTAATCGATACGTAAACAACTTCTTAAAAGCGGGGTCATCTGATTATCCAATTGAAGTGTTAAAGAGGGCGGGTGTTGATATGACAAGCGCTGCCCCTATAGAGGCGGCATGTAAAGTTTTTGAAGAAAAACTAAATGAGTTGGAATCTCTTCTCATTAATAAGTAATTTTAAAAGAACAGTCATTCAAGTGAATGACTGTTCTTTTTATGATTTCGAAGCTTTGTGACAGTCATGTGAAATAGTTTGTGAAATGTTGATGTACCTATTATTTTATGATAAAGTAAGGATGTGAAATAAATCACATACCAAACATACACCCCTTTTGTTTGAACGTGAACATTTCTCCCATTCCCTTTGTAAAAGAGCATTCACTCCCCCCCAGGAG
>JARIDO010000015.1 GCA_029263895.1 Sporosarcina sp. | reverse complement strand
GAATTATGATGAAGAGCAGCGTACCAAGTCGCCGATTAAAGTAATTAAGAAGTAAACTTGCTAAGCCCTATTGAAACAGGGGTGAACACGTCATAAGGAATTTACACAATATTAAGGACTTGACTTCTCTTTGCGGGCGATTTTTCTTTTTTTCGGGCGCTTTCGCCGTTTTACGGGCGCGCGCGATCTCTTTGCGGACGATTTCACCTTTTTACGGGCGCACGGACACACTTTGCGGGCGATATTTCATTTTTACAGGCGCAACCACAGATTTACATACAGCCAACAGCAATACCTCCAATAAACACCAAAAAAGCAACTAACAAAATATCAATTAGTTGCTTTTTCGCATTAAATTCGATCTTGCTCTTTTAGTCTTTCGACGGGTACGAACATTTCGATGTGACGACAAAGGTTTTCGAATGTTGCGGGGAGCGTACCGCCGTATTCTCCATCTAGATTTAGTAATACTTCTTCAGGTGAAGTTACAGTTATCTTTTCTGCTTTTGTTGAGATAACAAGTGGATCGTTGAGATGTTCACCGCGGATAGCGAGCGATACGATTCTGATGAATTCCGCAATATTACATTTCTTTAAAATAAGCAATGTAAACTTACCATCGTTGATGCTTGAGTTCGGCGCTAGTTTTTCGAAGCCGCCTACTGAATTTGTAAGGCCAACTAAAAACATCATGACTTCTTCATCAAGCACTTGCTCATCGTATTCGATGCGAACGCGTGATGAATGAATGGATGGTAACATTTCGATTCCCTTTAGATAATATGCAAGTTGACCTAACACTGTTTTCAATTTGCTCGGGACATCGTATGTCAATTCTGTCATTCGTCCACCGCCTGCGATGTTAATGAAACAGCGGTTGTTCATAACACCTACATCGACTGGAATTGATTCACCTTGGATGATGATGTCAACTGCCGCCATTATATCTCGTGGTATGTGTAGTGCACGAGCAAAATCATTTGTTGTACCTGTTGGAATGAGTCCTATTTTAGGTCTTTTTTCAAAACCACTTATACCAGCTACAACTTCATTTAATGTGCCATCTCCACCAGCTGCAATAATCAAGTCAAATCCACGTTCAACAGCATATTTGGCTGCTTCGGTTGCATCGCCTTCACAAGTCGTAGCATGACATGATGTTTCATAGCCTGCAATTTCAAGTTTGGCTAGCACATCACCTAATTGTTTACGGAAAATCTCACGACCAGAAGTCGGATTATAAATAATGCGCGCACGTTTCATGGTGGTCCCTCTCTATTCTCACAAAATAATTGTACTTTCACTTCTATTTTATAATGTCTTATGAATGATAACGTATTGAATTCACAATCGGTTGCACAAATTATTAAACTTTAAGAATTCTTTTGTAACACAGGTAGGAATGTTTTTCTTACATCTTCATAAACGTTTAGCCACAGCTCTGGCTTTGTTGTATAGCGTGTCATAATTGTAGCATAGAAATCATTTTGTTTTTCTGTGAAATCTGGTGCGTCTGATGCGGGTAATTCTTTTCTTTTATTCATTACATACTCTTGAATAGAAGAAGCTCGTGGTCCCCACTTCGCTTCGACTTCGCCTTTTTCATTGAGTAAAAGATAGATTGGTATTGATCTTCCACCATTCGTTAAATGTTTGTCAATTAAGTCTGTATCTTCGTCACGATAGACAGTTCGAACATCTAATTCCGCGGCTTCTGCAATTTTGCGGAGAATTGCATTATTCAACATCGCATCACCGCACCAATCTTCTGTAATTACCAAAATGGATGGTTTCTTTTCTATTAATAACGCGATGAATTCATCGTCTTGTGGCACATCAAATTGTTCGTATATTTTGTAACTGTTTTCTTTATGGTCTTTCATCTTTTCCATGTATGTTGAGAGTGAAATGGCTTCGTCGAAATAGTCTTTTTCGCTTTTCATCATTATTACACACTCCTTTTAAATCAGTTTAGCTTCTTCAAGTTTATGAATCAACTTCAAAGCCTAGAAAACGCCCTATGCTCATATTGCATAGGACGTGTTGGATTACCTTTTTTGAATTTCTTCAAGAAGAATTTTATTGACGAGCGGTGGATTAGCTTGTCCTTTTGTAGCTTTCATAATTTGTCCGACTAGGAAACCAACTGCACGTTCTTTACCATTTTTATAATCTTCGATCGATTGTTCATTGGCATCTAATGTTTCAGTTACAATTTTTCTAAGCGTGCCTTCATCTGAAATTTGAACGAGACCTTTTGCTTTAACGATATCGGCTGCATTGCCACCGTTATCAATGAGTTCTTTTATTACTTTTTTAGCGATTTTCGACGAAATTGTACCATCTGCAATGAGCTTAATCATACTTGCTAGCCCTTCAGGAGTTAGTTCTGTTGTGTTTAATTCCTTTTGTTCTGCATTTAGATACGCTGATACTTCACCCATTAACCAGTTGGAAGCAAGTTTTGCATCTGCTCCTGCGGCTACAGTTGCATCAAAGAAGTCTGACATTTCCTTCGTTAATGTCAATACCATTGCGTCGTAATCGGGAAGATCTAATTCGCTTACATAGCGTTGTTTACGCGCATCTGGAAGCTCTGGAATTTCAGCTCGAACACGTTCTACCCAATCTTGGTCGATGTGAATTTCAGAGATATTTGGGTCGTTTATGAAACGGTAGTCGTTTGCACTACCTTTCACCCGCATTAAAACTGTTTGACCTGTTGTTTCATCGTACCGACGTGTTTGCTGTTCGATTTCTCCACCAGATAGTAGAATTTTCTCTTGACGTTCTACTTCATTCGCAATTCCTCTACGAACGAAATTAAAGGAGTTTAAGTTTTTCAATTCTGTTTTCGTTCCAAATTCATCTTGTCCATAAGGCCGCAATGAAATATTGGCATCACAGCGAAGTGAACCTTCTTCCATTCTCACGTCAGATACACCTGTATACTGAATGATTGCTTTGAGTTTCTCAAGGAATGCATACGCTTCTTCTGGTGAACGAATATCTGCTTCTGTAACGATTTCAATTAACGGTGTTCCTTGTCTATTCAAATCGACTAAGGAATAATCGCCACCTGGATGTGTAAGTTTCCCTGCATCTTCTTCAAGGTGAACGCGTTCAATACGAATTTTTTTCTTTTTGCCTTCTACTTCAATTTCAATCCAACCATTCGAACCGACTGGACGGTCATTTTGTGAAATCTGATAAGCATTTGGATTATCAGGATAGAAGTAGTGTTTACGGTCAAAATTCATCACTTTTGCCACGTCACAATTAAGCGCCATGGAAGCTTTCATACCAAAATCAATTGCGCGTTTGTTCAATGTTGGTAGTGAACCCGGATAAGCCAAGTCATGGATATGGATGTTCATATTTGGCTCGGCACCGAAATGCGCGTGTGCTGGAGAGAAAATTTTTGTATCTGTTTTAAGTTCAACGTGGACTTCTAGCCCTACAATCGTTTCAAAGTTCATTATTCATCGCCCTCCCCAATGGTTGGAGCACTTTTAAGAAAGTCAGTTGCTTGTTCAAATGCGTATGCTACGTTGTAAAGCATTGCTTCATCGAAATGCTTACCGATAATTTGGAGTCCAATCGGCAGTCCTGAATCAAAACCACATGGTACTGAAATAGCTGGTAGTCCTGCTAGGTTCACAGGAACTGTTAAGATATCATTTGCATAAAGCGTCATTGCATCTTTAACTGTTTCGTCCATTTTATAGGCAGTTGTAGCTGAAGTTGGACCAATGATTACATCATACTTTTTAAACAATTCTTCAAAGTCTTGTGCAATAAGTGTTCTAACTTTTTGCGCTCGTACATACAAGTCTTCATGATGATTCGCACTTAAAGCGTACGTTCCATATAGAATTCGTTTTTTAACTTCATCGCCAAATCCTTCTGAGCGTGAGCGTAAGTACAATTCCTCTAGGTTTTTGACACCTTCAGGACGGTAGCCATAGCGAATGCCATCATATCTGGCAAGGTTAGATGATGCTTCTGCTGATGAAATAACATAATACGATTCTGATGCGTATTTCACATGCGGAAGTGTTACTTCTTCCCATTCTGCTCCTAGTGATGTAAGCATTTCAAGTGCTTCTTTTACAGCGTTTTTAACTTCTGTTGAAACACCTTCACCTAAGTATTCTGCTGGAACTCCAATTTTTAAGCCTTTAATATTTCCTGTTAATGCGGCTTTAAAATCTGGTACTTCACGATTTGATGATGTAGCATCACGATGATCTTCACCTGCGATTGCAGCTAATAATAATGCATTATCTTCAACATTGCGTGTAATAGGACCAATTGAGTCTAATGATGATGCGAATGCGACTAGACCAGCACGTGATACACGGCCATATGTCGGTTTCATACCTACGACGCCGCAGAATGCTGCAGGTTGGCGTACTGAACCACCTGTATCAGAGCCAAGTGAAAAAGGAACTTCTCCAGCCGCTACTGCTGCTGCAGGACCACCTGAAGATCCACCAGGGACGTGTTCCAGATTCCATGGATTCGATGTTCTTTTGAATGCAGAGCGTTCTGTCGTTGAACCCATAGCAAACTCATCCATATTTAACTTTCCAACTATAACCATTCCAGCAGCATTTATTTTTTCAATTACTGTTGCATCATAGACAGGTACAAAGTCTTCAAGCATTTTACTAGCACATGTTGTCAGTACATCTTTTGTTACAATATTATCTTTTATCCCTATAGGCATTCCAAATAATGGACCCCTATTATTAGTTGTTTGGCTATCTAATTGTTGTGCCCTAGCGAGTGCACCTTGCTCAGTTACAGTTATAAAAGCCTTTACATCATTGTCAACACGCGCAATACGTGCAAGCGATGCTTCTGTGACTTCTTTAACAGAAACTTCTTTCGTATGTAAAAGTGATTGAAGTTCTGCAGTTGTCTTATTTGCTAACGTCATCTTTTTCCCTCCTTAAATCTAACCTTTAAAGGATGTTTGGTACCTTAATCATCCCGTCTTCATGTTCTTTAACGCTTTTCAACATTGTTTCACGATTGAGGGCATCTACCGGGATGTCTTCACGTAGTACGTTGAAGAGTTGAAGTGGATGTGTCATTGCTTCAATATTTTCGGTGTCTAGTTCTTTAAGTTTATCGCCAAAGTTAACCATTTCACTAAGTCGGGCGGCGAATGATTGAGCTTCAGTATCAGTCATTCCAAGCTTTGCAAAATTAGCAAAGTAGTAGACATCTTCTTTTGTAAATTGTGTCATATTATATCCTCCTCTTCATTAAATTGTACGACTAATCATATCACCTTCTGGGCGACGTGAGAAGTTTCAGATTCAATAGCCGTAAATATGCACGCGGGGTTCTTGTCCTTTTTCTTCATTTACGATTAATACTTCCGGTCCATTTGTTGAAACAATATTCACTTCAACAGCTATGTTGGAAAAATCTTTTGTGACTAATGTTGTTAGATGTTGTGTGAAACCGATTAGTTCCGCTTTACCGTAAAACTGAATCGGAATTTCTATCTGAACTTTGTTTAAGTTATCATCTATATACATTGCTTTTCCAACAACGGTTACAAAGCTAGGGAAATATTGTTCAATGGCTTGTTTAAAGTTATTAAACGTTGAATTGAGGTCCCTATAATTTTCAGTTTCTGATTTCGCCGGCAACGTTCGATATTTTTCATTCACTGTTTTCCAACCCGTTGGCTTTGACTGTCCTTTTCCAGCAGTTGCAGTAGCAAAATAGGTTCCTGGCACAATTGCATTGCGAGCACCCTGTTTCATTAAGCCCACAACGATAGGAACATCTTTCAATTCATCTTGAGACCTTAATCGACTAACAATTTCCTCTGCCATTCTCATACCTTGTTGTTCAATCTCTTTATTCGACAGCTTTGTTTCAATGCCTCGAAGATAATAAATGGAATTCATCACCAAGCCAATTGAGATGCCTGACAGCTGATCTTTTTTCCCTTCTACTTTCGTCATATAGTCTTGTTCAACAATATGAGCTAAATATAAAGGTGCCTTCTTAGCGATTTCTTCATCACTCATGTCTTTTTTAATCGCTGCGTTCAAACCCTCTTTGTCCGCGGAACTTCTTTTCAACCAACTTCTCAACTTTTTCTCGCTAATGTATTGGCCTTCTTGAATGTAGTGATTTTTTGGTGAGTAACTCTGCATCGATATACGAGTCAATCCCTCTTCTGCTTCTCGTATATCATGTTGCGTGTAAAGATTAGTAACGATTTCTCCTCTACTCGCACTATTTTTGTGAGGTGTAGATATCCTGTAGAATTCATTCGACATTTGATCTTCTGAAATTGGATGACCGTATAGATGAATGAATGGATTTTTACTTTTCGCACCATTTATGATTAGCGCTTCTGGTCCATGTGCAGACGTCATCGTCACTTCCGTATACGTATTCGGAAAGTATTCAGGAAGTAATGATGCTATATACTGAGTGAGATTTGTTGTTTCTATTGTTCCCGAAAAATCAATTGGAATTGCAATGCGTAAACTTTGTTGTTCGTTTTCTCTTGTAAATATCGTTCCAGTTACATTCATAAATCGTTCAGCGTACTCATCTATATCCTTTTTAAAGTCAACAAATGATTTGTTTATAGCCGCATTACTATCGTTAACAGTTTCGGCTGGTAACAGGTTGAATTTTTCGTTTATCGTTTTCCATTCAGACAATGGAGCATCCGCACCAGAAGATACACTCGATGCAAAATAGGTTCCAGGAACGAGTGAATTGTGACTTTCTTGTTTGAACAAACCAATGACAATGGGGATGTTTTGAAGTGCCTCTTGTGTTCGCAGTCTTTTTACAACTTCTTCAGCCATTTTCTTTCCTTGTTGTTCAATGACATCGTCACTAATGTTAGTTTCAGTACCATTTGCATTCATAAATTGAGCGTTTAATGATAGGCCTATTGATATTCCTGCTAATTTCACTTTCTTTTTATCCGTCAACGTTAAATAGTTTTGTTCACTAATGTGCGAAAGGTAGATTGGAGAAGACTCAGTATTTTCTCCATCTTCTCCAACTTGTTGCATTGGTGGATTCAACCCTAGTTCGTTGTCAGAGCTTCTTGCTAACCATGCTTCTGCTAGTTCTTTATCGATGTATTGGCCTTCTTGGAAGTAGTGCTTTTCCGGATCAAAATTCATTCTAGAAATACGCAATAACCCTTCTTCTGCTTCTGAAAGATCAAACTTTGTTTGACTGTTTGAAACAATTATGCCGCGGCTTGCGCTTCTTTTAAACGGAAGAAGTGTTTTATAAAACTCATCCTTTAATCGCATGGCAGGAATCATAACAGTCTCTTCTACACTTTCTTCCGTTTCCTGAATAGCATTGTCTTTTTTCTCACCAATTGAAGGAAGACATCCACTCAGAAGTAGTGATGTGAGACCTACATATACAATTAACCTTTTCATGTGATTACTCCTTTTCTTTAAGCGCATTAATAAGCATTTCTTCATCCCATATCTCGATTCCGAGTTCTTCAGCTTTGGCAAGTTTTGAACCTGCCTCTTCTCCGGCTATGACAAGATCTGTTTTTTTACTGACGCTTCCACTTACTTTACCACCAAGCGCTTCTATTTCACTCTTCGCATCATTACGATTAAGTACTGTCAGCTTGCCAGTTAAAACAACCGTTTTACCAACGAATGGACCATTTGTTGGCGTATCTTGACGGCGTAATCCCTTATAACTTAAGTTCAACCCATAGGATTCTAGTTTCGTTAACACATTTACAACATCTTCATTGCTAAAATAAGTAATAATCGAGTCTGCTACTTTTTCGCCAATTTCATGAATTGTTAAGAGTCGTTCTAGGTTTGCATCCATCAGTGCAGAAAGTGTTTCAAATTCCTCTGCCAAAATGCTGGCTGCTTTTTCACCAACATGTCTAATGCCTAAACCAAATAGAAGTTTCTCTAATGAATTTTCTTTAGACAATTCAATTCCGTTTAATAAATTGGCTACTGATTTCTTTCCCATTCTCTCTAAAGCAAGCAACTGCTCCTCTGTTAATGTATATAAATCAGCAACGTCATGCACTAAACCAGCAGTATACAGCTGGTCAACGACTCTTTCTCCTAGCCCTTCTATATTCATGGCGTTGCGAGATACAAAGTGTATGAGTGCTTCTTTCATTTGAGCTGGACATTGTGGGTTCACACAACGAAGCGCAACTTCGCCTTCGATGCGAATAAGTTCTGAGTCACATACCGGACAATTTGTTGGCATGGAAAACGGTACTTCGATTCCAATTCTTTGCTCGACGACTGGCCCTATCACTTCAGGGATGATGTCCCCTGCTTTACGAATGGTAACTGTATCGCCGATTCGAATGTCTTTTTCTTTTATGAGATCTTCATTGTGAAGTGATGCTCGACCTACAGTAGAACCCGCAACACGTACTGGCTCTAAAATTGCAGTTGGTGTAACTACTCCTGTGCGACCAACGCTTAGTTCGATATCCACCAACGTCGTCATTACTTCCTCAGCTGGGAATTTATAAGCAATTGCCCATTTAGGACTTTTCGCGGTATAACCTAATTGCTCTTGGTCTTCATAACGATCTACTTTGATGACAATGCCATCGATTTCATACGCTAACGAAGATCTCTTTTCCGTCCACGTTGTCACATAGTCAATGACCTCTTCGATTGTTGCACATCGTTGGCGTTCTTCATTTGTTTCAAAACCGAGTGTTCGTAGGTGGTCAAGGGAATCTGAATGACTGTCTTGCCCATACAAGCTCCCGTCTCCGCCTACGCCGTATATGAATATAGCTAGATTACGACTCGCAGCAATTTTCGGATCTAGCTGTCGTAAAGATCCAGCAGCTGCATTTCTAGGATTTGCAAAGGGTTCTTCGCCCGATTCGTCCCGTCCTAGATTTAAAGCTAGAAAAGACTTTTTTGGCATATACGCTTCTCCACGCACTTCAATTGTCGTGTTTTCTTTTAGGACTAACGGGATAGTACGGATTGTTTTCAAATTAGACGTAATGTCTTCTCCTACTTTTCCATCTCCCCGAGTAGAACCTTGTACAAATTTACCTTCTTTGTAGCGTAAAGAAATCGCAAGACCATCTATTTTTAATTCACATATATATGAAAGTTGTTCTCCTACCGCTTCACGTGCACGACGGTCGAACTCTCTTAAATCTTCGTTGTTAAAAGCATTGGACAAACTCAACATCGGATAGTCGTGGACGACCTTTCCGAATCCAGACAAAACTTCTCCTCCGACACGTTGGGTTGGAGAATCCGGTAAGATCAAATCCGGATATTGCGCTTCAATGGCAAGTAATTCTTGCATCATCGAATCGTATACAGAATCCGGAACATCGGGCTTATCTAATACGTAGTACGCATGTCCATATTGATTGAGTGTTTGATGCAGTTGTTGCACTTTTTTTTCAAGTTCGATTCGATCCAATTTCAAATCCCATCCTTTATCGGTCATTGTTTTTCAATTGGCGCGAACTTTGCAAGCAAGCGCTTGATGCCCACTGGATTCGGAAATGCGATATCCAGTTCCATTTCTTCCCCAGAACCTTTTACACTGACAACCATTCCAGTTCCCCATTTTTTATGAAGGGCCTTATCCCCCGGGCTCCAACCTGCTTTTTCCCCACCCGTAGTTTTATAAATAGGTTTTTTTACTGCTGGACGAATAGGGGCAGCAATTTTGTTTCGCATGCCGCCTCGTGATGAATAATCTGATTCTGATGCCACTACTTCTATAATATCCTCTGATATTTCATTAATAAAGCGAGAAGGTTGATTGTAACTTGCACGTCCATATAATGTACGATACGAAGCTGCTGATAAAAAGAGTGCTTGTTCTGCACGTGTAATGCCCACATAAGCAAGCCGACGTTCTTCTTCCATCTCATCGTCATCACCGATTGAACGAGCGTGAGGGAAAACATTCTCTTCCATTCCAATGATGAAAACAACTGGAAATTCAAGCCCCTTTGCAGCGTGCATTGTCATTAGGACGATTTTTTTTGATGATTGGTTCTCTTCTTTGTCTAATGAATCGATATCTGCAATTAAAGAAAGATCTGTTAAAAACGAGACTAATGAACGGTCTCCTTGTTCTTCCTCGGCACGTTTTTCAAAAGCAGCTGTAACAGATAGAAATTCCTCGATGTTTTCGAGTCTACTTTCAGATTCAATGGTCTTTTCATTATTCAACATTTCACGATAACCTGTTTTATCGAGCACTTGTTCAACCAATTCTGTCACTGAAAGGTATTCTTGCATCTTCGTAAAACCAACGATAAGCGCGTGAAATTTAGCTACTTCATTTGCAGCGCGTGGTGTAATGCCCATGAAATCCACTTCTTGTAGCGCATCGAATAACGCACGATCGTGTTCAATTGCAAAGCGCGCCATACGATCGAATGAAGTTGCTCCAATACTACGTTTCGGTTCGTTGATAATACGTGCCAGTGCTAAGTCATCCGAATTATTCGCAATCAGTTTTAAATAAGCAAGTAGATCTTTAATCTCTTTACGGTCGTAGAACTTTGTTCCGCCTACAATTGTGTAATCTAAATTAGACTTTACGAGGTATTCCTCAATTACACGGGATTGAGCATTTGTTCGATAAAGAATTGCAAATTGGTCGAGTGATAAATTCTTTTCTTCTCGTAATTCAAGAATTTTCCCAACTACAAATTGCGATTCGTCCTTTTCGTCACTTGCTCGATATACAGAAAGCATTTCACCTTCTTCGTTATCTGTTCGAAGTTGTTTATCGTAACGACTTTTATTGTTTGTAATGACATCATTTGCAGCTTGTAATATGCGTTTTGTAGAACGATAATTTTGTTCAAGCATGATGACTTCAGCATCTTTATAGTCTTTCTCAAAAGATAAGATATTACCAATATCCGCTCCGCGCCATCTATATATGGACTGATCCGAGTCACCAACTACACAAAGATTATTAAACTTCTGTGCCAACATTTTAACGAGACGGTATTGCGCGTTATTTGTATCCTGATATTCATCCACGTGAATATACTGAAATTTACTTTGATAATAGTCTAGAACATCGGGAACTCGTTCAAACAACACAAGTGTCATCATAATTAAGTCGTCAAAATCAAGGGATTGGTTTTGACGTAGACGCTTCGTATAACCATCGAAAACGTCTGCGATTGTTCTTTCATATGGATTGGAAGGATTGATTTGCCCACGGAATGTCGACGCATCAATGCATTCATTTTTTGAAGAACTAATGGTATTTAGCATTGTTCGTGGATCGTATTGTTTTGGGTCAAGATTCAATTGTTTTAAGACACTTTTAACAACGCTCAGTTGATCTGCTGAATCAAGGATAGAAAAGCTCTTTGAATAGCCTATTCGATCGATATTGCGGCGTAGTATTCTTACACACATGGAGTGAAAAGTAGAAACCCACATGCTTTGTTGTGTTCCAGCACCTAATAGACCATCAATCCGTTCGCGCATTTCACGAGCTGCCTTGTTTGTAAATGTAATGGCTAAGATATTGGACGGATAGACGTTTTTCTCAACGACTAAATAAGCGATACGATGTGTCAACACACGTGTTTTACCAGATCCTGCTCCAGCCATAATCAATAGAGGACCTTCCGTTTTTTTTACAGCTCGTGCTTGCTCAGGATTCATGTCTGATAGTAAGTCTTTAGCGATTCTGTTCATATGTAACATCCTTTCGGAACGTTTGTTCTCTATTATACACGTAAGCGTTCATTTCTGTTAACTGATTTCACTGCTGCAACTGTCTTTAACGCTGCTGAAAAGTTGTCATAAATAACGTTTCCAACGATAATTGTATCTGCAATTCGCGCCATTTGTATCGCTGTCTCTTCGTTAGTGATGCCGCCACCATAAAAGAGTTTTGTATGTTCCAATACATTTGCCGCTGCAGACACTATTTTCGGATCACCAAATGTTCCACTATACTCTAAATAAAAAATGGGCATACTAAATAAATGTTCTGCCATTCGAGCATAGGCAATGACATCTTCTTGATCAGGCACAGACGTTACCTCTGTTAGCTGTGCAGCTTTACAATCAGGATTCAAGATACAATACCCTTCTGTCACAATCTCTTCCCAATTCATCATATGTCCATACTCACGTAGCGCTGCATGGTGGATGCCGTTTATCCATTCCACTTTTGAGGAATTGAGCACAGTTGGTATGAAATAGTAATCGAAACCTGGAGTAACTGAATCTACAGTAGATATTTCCAGTGCTACTGGTACCGAATAACGTCGAATACGGACTAGTAAATCTAAGACATTATCTAATGTCACTCCATCTGATCCACCGACAATGAGTCCGTCTGTTCCAGATTCAGCTAATCGTTCTAGTTGCTCATCCGTCACCATTTTTGCAGGATCCAATTTAAAGGCATGGCGCCATGTAGTGTAATCCATTTTCAACCACCCATTCATTCAATAAGTACGTTTCTCTAGTATATCAAAAAAACCGAGCGGAATCTTTTCCGCCCGGCTAGAAACTATTCTATTTCGGATTATCCAATTCAGGATAAAGTCGATTGAGTACAATATCATAGCCCCCAGAGCCATAATCGACACACCGACGGATTCGAGAAATCGTTGCTGTACTTGCACCAGTTTCGTGCTGAATTGTATCATACGTCTTTTTTAGTTTGAGCATTTGTGCCACTTCAAGACGTTGTGCAAGTGATTGCAATTCGCTAATGGTGCATAGGTCATCGAAGAACAAATAACATTCTTCTATATCCTTCAATTCGAGCATCGCTTTAAATAACTGATCCATTTGATGACCGCGGATTTTATCGATATGCATATGCAGCCCCACTCTCTAAATGAAATACTTATGGCGTATGTGTAACGCTTGTTTCCATACCCGGTGTTGTAGATACGATGTGAATCCATGTTTTGCCTGGCACAAGTTTTGCAACTTCACCATTTTCCATCGGCATTAGTACGCCATCTACATTTTTCCACTGAATTTGTTTCATAACACCCGCGTGGAATAAGTATGCATTGCCACCTGATTGTATATCTACATCTTGTCTACCTTCACTATCAATCGTCTTATGGGCAGTTTCAAATACTAGGATATTTGAAAGCTCGACGTTTTTATCGTTATGTTTATCTACCGTCTTTACACCATTGACAGTTCTAGTATACTTTCCTAATGCCGACTCATATGCATATGTGCTTTTGAAATTCGGATCAGAACCATACTGGACAGTAACTGTTGTTACAGGATCTCCTTGTTCAACGTTTTCAATTGAATCAAAAAATACGAACGTCGGCTTTTTTTCTATTTCCATTGTTGCCTTTACTTTCTCCGAACCTTTTAAAATGTTATCACCTGAGATATAAGAATTATGTGGTGCTTTACGTTCTTTAGAGCGTTGAAATAAAGTCCCATCATATTGCATGCCGTTAATATTATCGACAACGTTATTATCAATTAATTTCTTTGCATCAGGACTATAACCATGCGCCACGTAAAAAGCATCTAAACCTTTTGCAATTTGAACAAAGTAATCTCGTGCACTACGGATTGGACCTATTTCGTCAGGTAATTCACTTTGAAACAACGCTAAAAATCGCGTTACATTTCCTTCAGCAGCTAGTTCATAAACAATATCTGCTTCACTTAACCCGGACTGCGGTCTTGCTAAAGGATGATTGTTAATGGTCGCGATAATCGGACGACTCGTAACCTCTTTTTTCATATCGATACCCGTGAATGGCGCTTTGTACATGACTGCTGGTTTCTCAGTATCCGTTTCTTTTTCTGGTTTTGGGTGTTTTTCTTCTTTAACCTCTTTCTTTGCACATGCTGTAACGAGCAACATCGCGATAGCTAAAATCATTAACCCAATTCTTAATTTCCCTTTCATCATATCCCCCTCATCTTTCCACTGCTGGAATCAAAACTTCATTTTTCATAACATCAAACAATCCTAATTGCGTAATGCGCACATAGGGTAAATGTGTTGATTGTAAAAATAAGAACGTGTAAATTACATCACCAAACTGATAGCCACGTTCAGACAATGCTTTCTTCAATTCTAGTTCTTTTTCTATCAATTGTGCAACAGGTTTTTCGGATAGCACGCCACCAATCGATAGTGGCAATGTAGCAATCGCTTGTCCTTGTTCAAAGACAACCATCCCACCACCAATGCGTTTAATTTCATTAAAAGCATTCAACATTTCTTGCTTATCTTTTCCAAGAAGAATGACATCTCCCGTATTTGAGTAGGAGCTAGCAAACCCTTGTACATTCGTTGCAAATCCTTTAATAAGCGTATTCACCCGCCACTTACCGTCTCGATCGACTAACATTAGGAAACTCTCATCATGGTCTTCAGCTAATCTATCAACCTCAACATCGATTTCAATTTTGTAAGGTTTAGTAATGACATCATTGACCATTTCAATGCCTACAGTTTGAGTAAACGTGAAATCCGATGCAGATAGCTCAAAAGCCGGATTGTATGTTGGAATTGACGACCAGTCAATTTCTCCAATGGCTTTCGTCGTTTGTCCATTACGTTTTAACCATTTCCCCTTCGACAATACATCTGTCGGCGTTGGCTCTAATTCATTTTCTAAAATATTCAATGTTGCATAACGTCCTGTCGCTAGTATACCGTGTACGTCCGCTATGTCATAATAACGCGCGATATTATAAGTAGCCATTTGATACGCATCAATCGGAGCTACACCGGCTTGTAAAGCAATTCGAATGCATTTGTCCATTACACCATCGTCATAGAACGATGGCGTGGAGCCATCTGTCGTCATCATCAGATGGTCAAAAACGTTCAGCTCACGCTCGACAACGTCTTTTAATAGTTGAGGGAGGTCTTGCCGAATAGATGATTGACGCAATGTAACACCATAACCATGTAAGAGCCGCGACTCCACTTCGTCAATTGTCATCGCCTCATGATCACCATCCGTACCTAACAATTTCATACGCGCAAGGGTTCGTTCAGAAGCACCCGGGAAATGCCCCTCAACTTTAACACCTAATGCCTTTGCTGCTACGAGTGAACTAAGCATTGTAGGATCTCCTGCTAGAAGTCTCGGCCACCCCGTCAGTTCACCACCCATGAGTACATCAGGTCGCTTCAACCATTCAGTAACTTTCTTCGGATTAAATAGTTCTGCTTCTTTTTTCAGAACGGTTTGCGAATCGAATCTTGCCCACCAATAAAATGCGAATGGCAACTGATTCATTTGATCCAGCATGTTAAAAGATTGCTCATTTTCTAATACTAAGAAAAAAGTTAAGCTGTCCGATAGAAATGTCGTTGTTCCGCCTTGTGACGCAAATTCGGCAAATGAAACCGGATTGTATAGTTGGAAAGGATGGACATGTGGCTCAATATAGCCCGGGACGATTTTCTTGCCTTCCGCATCAATGATTTCTGTGCCATCTGTCAAAGCAGGCATTTCTTCACCTACGTAGACAATCCGATCTCCAGCTATCCAAACATTTCCACGCATCCATTTTTTATAGATTGAATGTAAATAGTCCGCATTTCTAATTAGGATATCTGGCGCGAGTTGTCCATTAATGATTTGTAGCTGTTTTTGAATATCAGCCTGTCCCCACATAACCGTAGACATTATCCCACCCCTTTAGTTAACAATACTCTTTTAGCAATCGTAGCACAGCTACGCTAATAAAAAAACAGACAGTTCAGGGATAATGATAGTGATTCCTCTTTGACTATTGCTAGTTCGAGGAATGAATCCCCTCTATTTAGGCAACTCTAAAAATATGTAACACTCTATAAATGACATTTTTTATGACGGGAGTTTTGATAATGGGAAAAAGAACCGATGGTGAACCGAAGCCGCCGGCATACATGAATGAACTTGCTCAAAAATTAGATTCATCTTTCGACGTCGCGCAAGTTCCTCTCGTTATCAAAGGAAAAGAAGCGCATCTCTTTTATTTAAAAACAGTCGTAGATAGCGACAAACTTCAATCGATAATTATTAAACCTTTCTTCGAATTAGCAACAATTACTCATTTTGAAGCCTATTTAAATTCATTGCCAAATAAAACAGAGATACCTCCCACAGAAGAGTTATTAATAGAGCTAACACGTGGTTTCTTATTAGTAGCAATTCAAAATAAGTTTATCTTTTTAGAACTGCGTAAAGTCCATACAGATACAGTTCAAGAAACATTAATGGAATCTACCATTCATGGCCCACAATTTGCATTTAGTGAAGACTTATCAACAAACCTAAATATAATTAGGCAAAATTACCATGGCACATCTCTAGCTATGAACACATACCAATTAAATGATCGTTCTAACCGAATGGTTGCAATCCTATACGATGAAGCGAGTGTTAACAAGAATGTATTACGTATAATCAAAAAGAAAATTAGAGCGTTAAAAGTCCCGTTGATTCAATCGTCTGGCGATTTAGGAGTCTTCTTAACCCGTAGAAAGTATACACTATTCCCCACAACCATTTTATCCGAGCGTCCCGATCGGATTATCTATAATATTACGGGGGGAAAAGTTATCATTATGGTTGACGGTAGCCCTCAATCAATTATAGCGCCTGTTACTTTTTTTGATTACATGGTGTCGATGGAAGATAATTATCATACTTATTGGGTGTCTTTATTTGGTACGTTGCTAGGATATTTCGGTCTATTTACATGTTTATTATTACCAAGCATTTATGTTGTCGTTACATCCTATAATCCAGAAATTATGCGAACAGAGCTTGCGCTTACTGTAACAGGCAGTCGAATCGGGGTTCCTTACACTTCATTTATCGAAGTATTATTTATGTTAGTATTCATGGAGTTGCTAACAGAAGCAAGCATTCGATTGCCCAAAGCCGTCAGTGCGACTGCTACAACTGTTGGGGGGTTAATTTTGGGTACGGCTGCGACAGAGGCTGCTTTGGCTTCCAATATTATGATTATTCTCGTCGCCGCTGTAGCCATTTCTACTTTTGTTATTCCAATTAACGAATTAAGTTTCTCTTTGAGAATTAGCAGATTATTACTAATCCTTTTTACTTCACTGTTCGGTCTCAACGGTCTGATCGTAGGTTTTTTATTTCTTATAATGTTATTAACAAATAAAGAGAGTTTCGGCGAACCTTACTTTAAATTTTTTCATATGCCCAAAAAAGATGAAAAAAAGGTGACGAATGAATGAATCGGTTCATTTACTATTTAATCCTTGTGAATATGTTTGCTAATATCGTTTCAACTGCACCAAAAGTATTGTTACGTCATACAACGGATGGTGCTATTCCAGCTATGGTTTTAGGTTTAATTGCTGGTTTATTATATACTCAGGTATTTATTAAATTCTTTAATCACTTTCCTGGTCAGAATTTACCTGAATTGCTGAAGAGTTATACACCTAAATGGTATTATTATCCAACCCTAAGTTTCTTTATTATTATGTGGTATCTAGCAGGCACACTCACTTTAGTGACATTTACATTCATGTTAGCTACCTTTTTAACGCCGGAAATGGCTATTATAACAATGATTATTCCTTATCTAATGATTATTTCATATGGGATTTTAATGAAAAGTAAAAATCTGTTATATGCGACTGAGGTTATCTTTCTACTATTTTTACCAATTCCCTTTCTAACATTTTCAAAGGCTTATTTTAGTTCACACTTAAATTGGGATGTCGTTAAAGTCGCAATGATGCACAGTAATACGCTCCCTAATTTCAGCTCATTTACAGCTTCGTTTTTTACGTTCGCGGGCATTTCTAATCTCGTTATATTTAATCAATATTTCACAAAAAAAATGAAGTTTGGATTAAAGCAAGTCTTAATAGTTGGATCAATTTCTTTTATAGCACTCTTTACAACTTATTTCATGCCCATTGGTTTTAGTGGCTTTGAACACATCAGTAGTCTTTTATACCCTTGGATTTCTACTACCGACTCTGTACGAATGAAATTTGGACTAATTGAAAGACTCGTCTTTATCTTTTTACTTTACTTTGTAGTAATAGCCATTTTAAGTATGACGATCCACTGGCACGTCTCTGCAAGGCTCATCCAAAGTATTTTTCATTCTAACAAGTTAAAGGTGAAAAATATTGATTTGATTCCTTTTATTATAATTATAATTTTCTCATCGATCGCTATATTTTTCTCGCTTACGATGACAGAATATAATCTGTATAAATTTGCTAGTGTAGTTTATAATATTATGCCTTTATTTTTTTCGCTTTTTCTAATTACGATGTGGTTAATAATGAGAGGTGCAAAGCATGAAAAGAGTTAAATATAAAAAGTTTATTTTCTTATGTATCTTCATTTTAATACTCAATGTTTTATTAGCAGGTTGCGCATTTAAAGATATCGACAAAAGGAGCTTTGTTGTAGGAATCGGGATAGATCCTGCTGAAAATGACAATGGGAAGTATAAAGTTACATTGAAAATTGCACTTCCTATCGGTTCGATAAAACAAGCTACAGGTCCTTCTTATGCTTATTTATCTCACGAGAGTAATAAAATATCTGAAGCCATTCGAAATATGGAAACACGTTCCGATAAAGTGCTCGAATTTGGACATACAAAATTCATTGCTATTTCTAAAGATTTGGTAGGAAAAGAATTTCAAGGTTTCATGGATTATTTCATCCGCAGGGGCGATGTTCAATTGGTGACTTGGGTAGCAGCAACCAGCCCTTCAGCCGAAGATATTCTAAAAGTCCAACCAAAAACAGAAGCACCTTCTTCCATTGCACTATTCAATACATTCGATGGGAACGGAACGGATAGTCCCTATATCATAACGACACATTTATTTGAATTAAGGCGGGATTATTGGAATAATGGAATTGAACCCGTACTTCCTTTAATTACAACAAATGAGAAACAGACCGAACTAATAACGAACAAATCTTTGGTTATAAAAAAAGATGAGAACCCATTACAGTTAAATACACCTGAAACACTTTACTACAATACACTTGTTCATCATGCAAAAGGCTATAGCTACAAAATACTTGGAGAAGATCTTGAGCTTTTTTTGAATATCCAAAAAGTAAAAGTTAACTATAAAATCCATGTAAACAGCAGTAAAGCACCATCTATCACTTTTAAAGTCAAAGTTGTTGGAACAGTATTGGAGTCCAGTAAAGAGTTAGATACAGCCAAACTCGACGACTATAATAAAATAGCATCTAAAGATATGAAGAAGGTAACAGAAAAGTTATTACTCAAAGTACAAAAAGAAAATATGGATCCTTTTGGCTTTGGTTTGCGTTATCGGGCAACACGACTCAATCAGAAAAACACGTTTTCCGATTGGGAAAAAGTTTATCCTACAATTAAATTTGATGTCCATTTTGATGTCGATTTACAAAGTATTGGGGCTATAAAATAAAGAACGATTGACCCATTCATATTCGGTCAATCGGTCTTTACTCATATAAATGTTCGCCACCCAATATCCTTTCTGTAAAAAAAACCATCCCAGCGTAATTTAGAAAGTCCTTCATGAACAGCATTCCGTGCCTCTTCCAATGATTCTGCCTTCGCAGCAACAACAATGACTCTACCACCATTTGATATAAGTTTTCCATTTACGGATTTCGTAGCCGCATGGAATACATCCAGTTGCAAAGCTGTGAGCACTTCTAAATCTGGCAATGCTTTTCCCGTTTCATACTCACCTGGATATCCGTTTGACGCAACAACAACCCCTAGTACTGCATCGTCATACCATTTAAGTTCAAATAGACGTCTATTCGTTAACGCTACCATGAATTCCGCAAAATCAGACGCCATCCTAGGGAGCACTACTTGTGCTTCTGGATCACCAAAACGTGCATTGAATTCAATTACTTTCGGGCCATCGGTTGTTAAAATTAGACCCGTATAGAGAATTCCAGTAAAAGGCGTTCCTTCATTTGCCATTGCCGCGATTGTTGGCATTACTACTTCAGTATATGCTTGCTCGATGACAGCCTGTGAGATTTGTGGCACTGGTGAATAGGCCCCCATCCCTCCTGTATTCGGACCTATATCTCCGTCAAATGCCCGTTTATGATCTTGTGCAATTGGCATCGGATAAACTTCCCCATCAAAAACGAATGACATAAAAGAGAATTCTTCTCCTTCTAAAAATTCCTCAATGACTACTCGTGAAGAGGACTCTCCAAACTTCTGGTTGCCAATCATCTCTTCTACTGCTTGATAGGCTTCGTCGAGCGTTAACGCAACGACAACACCTTTACCTGCCGCAAGTCCATCTGCTTTGACTACGATAGGAGCACCTTTATCGGAGATGAATTGCTTTGCTTCAATAACATTGGTAAATGTACCGTATTTTGAGGTCGGAATAGAATACTTCGCCATCAGCTCTTTTGCAAATGATTTACTCCCTTCAATGCGAGCTGCCGCTTGTGTTGGTCCGAATATTTTTTGACCTTGTTCAGTAAAATAATCCACGATGCCAGCTGCTAATGGTTGTTCGGGACCAACGAAAGTTAAAGCGATTTCATTGTTTTTTGCAAATAAAGAGAGTGATGCAAAGTCCATACTATCAATCGCAACGCACTCGGCTTCCTTAGTCATTCCATCATTACCAGGAGCTACATATACCGTCTGAACAGCTGGGGATTGCTTGAACTGTTTGACGAGCGCATGCTCACGCCCACCACTACCAATTACGAGTATGTTCATTCAGATGTCCCCCTCAATGTTTAAAGTGTCGTACCCCTGTAAATACCATTGTAATACCGTATTCATTTGCTTTTTTTATGGAGTCTTCATCCTTCACAGAACCACCAGGTTGAATAATGGCAGTGATACCAGCTTGAGCAGCAGCTTCCACGGTGTCATCCATAGGAAAGAATGCATCAGACGCCAATGCTGCACCTTTTGCACGCTTACCCGCTTGCGCTAAAGCGATGTTTGCAGCGCCTACACGATTCATCTGACCCGCTCCAACACCTAATGTCATTTGTTCGTTTGAAACGACAATGGCATTCGATTTAACGTGTTTCACGACCGCCCAACCGAGTTTGAGTGCACGCAATTCCTCTTCAGTTGGTTGTCGCTCTGTCACTACTTGTATGTTCGCATCATCAAAGCCAACTGTATCGGGATGTTGCATGAGTAAGCCGCCTTCAACAGAAACGGTATTCCATAAATCTTTTTTATGTTGTTCAAAGGCTATCGTTAGCAGACGTATGTTTTTTTTCTTTGTTAATATTTCGAGAGCTTCTTCTGTATACGACGGCGCAATAATAATTTCTAGGAATATGTTAGCTAACGCTTGTGACGTGCTAATATCTACTTCACGATTGAGTGCAACAATCCCACCAAAAATAGATGTTGAATCTGCCTCATATGCTCGATTGAAAGCTTCATCAATAGAGGCAGCGGTTCCCACTCCACATGGATTCATATGTTTGACTGCAACAGCTGCTGGTTCTTTGAATTCTTTAATGATCTGCAGCGCCGCGTTAGCATCTTGGATATTATTATAAGAAAGCTCCTTTCCATGAAGCTGCTTCGCACTGGCAATGGAAAAATCAGAACCGAGCGGTCGACCATAAAAAGCGGCTTGTTGGTGAGGATTTTCCCCATAACGCAACGACTGTTTCAATTCGTATGTATGGGTTACTTGTTCAGGAAATTCTTCCCCAGTTATTTGTGTTAAATAGTTTGCAATTAGCGCTTCATAAGCAGCTGTGTGACGGAACACCTTTGCCGCTAATCGACGACGTGTTGTAAATGTCGTTTCACTATTTTGTTGTAGTTCTACTAGCACTTCAGCGTAATCGACTGAGTCGACGAGGACGGTTACATACGCATGGTTTTTAGCTGCCGCACGGAGCATCGTTGGACCACCAATGTCGATGTTCTCGATAGCTTCTTCAGTTGTAACACCCGGCTTAGTTATCGTATCTTTAAACGGATATAAGTTTACACAAACGATATCAATCGGTTGAATACCATAATCATTCATTTGTTCAATATGTGATGCCTTATCCTGAATAGCAAGAAGTCCCCCATGTATTTTAGGATGTAATGTTTTTACGCGACCTTCCAATATCTCCGGAAAACCTGTAATTTCATCGACAGCTGTAACCGCCACACCATTATCAACAAGATGTTTCATCGTCCCACCTGTAGATAGAAGTTCATAACCTAATTTTTCAAGCTCAATAGCGAATTGTAGAATCCCACTTTTATCAGACACACTTAGTAAAGCTCTCTTTTTCATATGATTATTCCTCCACT